>JAFGDV010000030.1 GCA_016931955.1 Candidatus Altarchaeota archaeon
CCTGAAGGACGCAGTACAAGCGACTTCGTCGCTGTACACAAATTGCCTAAGGCAATTTGTCGTATCCTTGCGAGTTTGTAATGAAAGTATGCATTCCAACCATCGGAGACAAAGGCCTTGATGAGAGAATAGGAGAACACCTGGGGAGCGTGCCGACCTACACAATCATAGACACTGAAACAAACCACGTGGAAGTGATCCCAAACAACAGCCACCACATGGACAGCTTCGAATACCACGTCGGCTTAATGAAGGAAAACAAAGTAGATGTTGTAGTCTGCTCTAATCTCAGACATCAAGCAATAACCCTGTTTGAGGAATACAGGATAAGGGTCTATATAGGAGCCTACGGTAACGTAAGAAACGCCATCAAGATGTGGGAGAACGAAATGCTCCATCAAGCAACCGATGAAACAACATGTGGCGAATACGAGTTCAGAAAAAACGCAACTGAATAAAACCTATTTCCTAGAAACCCGAACATAGAAGTAGGGATTCACCACACAGACATAAGTGTAAATAATCGACTGAATGAATCTCACTAAAAGAAAGAGCACAACTGCTAATAGAGTGATTTCCAAGCTTATTCTCTCAACCCCCATCAGATTACCGGCCAAAAAAGCAGCAATTACAACAACCAAGATGAAGACATTCAAGAATACTACCTCCCCAGGATGCTTTAAACCAAGACTAAAACTTTCCCTGAAGCTTTCAACGATACCCGACTTCTCTATCACGCCAACAGGCATCACGAAAAAAACAACCAACATGAAAAGCAGAACCAGTATAATGAATAAAACCGCCCCAATGAAGAGAATCAAAAGATTATTGAGAACAAAAGCGACGACTGCGAAAATACCTATCAAAACAAAGACAAAAAACGCGAAAAACAAAAAAATCACTCCAAGAGCAAGCCAGACCCTCCAAGCAGAGAGAGCATCCCTGAAAGCCTTCCTGAGACTCACTACACCACCACTATTGTAGTCTGCGACGATTGCAGGATACATTGAATAGGTCACCAGATCTATAACACCTATCACAGGAAAAAACAACAAAACACCCAAGAAGACGAGAAGAGAAGACCGTAAATCCTCCATAGGAGGATAAACAGGAGAATACTGCACCATACTCATAATATCGATTGAAACCTTTACCAGAACCAATTCAGAGAAGGCATAAAGTGAAGAGGCAAAGAGGTTCGGGAGAAAGATCTTCGGCTTCTTCAGGAGAAGATTAAAGGAATCCCTAAGCACGTGGAAGACACTCATTTTCGTTTCTCCAGAAGCTCCAGATAAGATTCTCGTATCGTGTCTTCTCTCCTGATCCCGAGTCCCTCAAGGAGTTCAAAGATCTTCCCCTTGACAGAGAGGCTCTCAGACTCAACCTCGATGAAATCCCCAAGACCCCCCACGTTAATATCAATGATTTCATTACTTACTGGAGAGTTGACCTCCTCCCGCGTTTTCGTTTCGAGATCGACCTTCGGCCCCTTATAGGTTAAAACATATCTCCCATTGGCTGTCCTCACCCGCAAGGCTTCGTCGCTTTTCCTGAGATCTCTCCAAAAAGAACCAGAGTAGAGATCTTCCTGCCCCTCCGCCCGCAGCAATTCCCCGCCAAGCCCTATCAGCTTAGACTCAAGGTTACTCCCCGCTGCTTTAACCTCGACCTCCAACATCCTAAAGATATATAATATAGTATTTACTAATAACCTAGTGGTGATGTAAATGAAAAAGCTTTTAGTGATTTTCGTGATAGGACTATTATGTAGTATATCTTCTGCGAAGCAGATAGACACGGTTATTTTAACGACGACACTGAATTATCCAGACGCCTTTGTGGCAGCGGCTGCGGCAAACAAAATCGGTGCCCCAGTTCTTCTGACAGACGTCTATTCCATACCCGAAGAAACACAAGATGAGTTGGATGACCTGGAACCCACTACAATATACATCATAGGCGGACCTGTTGTTGTAAGCAGCGACGTCGAAAATGCTCTGAAGGCTCAAGGTTACAACGTCATAAGGATATGGGGCATAACAAGATACGGCACATCAACCGAGGTCGCGAAATACTTCTGGTTTGAAGGAGCCGAAAAAGTCGTCATGGTAGCAGACACCGTGGGAACACCAGACGACGGAAACCCCAATACTACGATGCTGGCGAAGGACCTTGCCATAGCAAATGATGCACCATTAATCGTATCCTCAAAGGACGTTTTACCAGCGATGGTTAAAGAAACGCTGATATACTTGAATACGCAAGAAACCATGTTGGTGTTGGTGGGCGACTTCTCAGAGGATGTAAAAAACGAGCTCATAGAATTAGGGATCATAATAGACGAGATCACGGGAGATGAGGACACTATAGGGAATAAGACAAGAGACAGAATAAAGAACAAGACCCGGGAGATGAACCAGACCGGGACGCCGCTTGTCATAGTCGCTGTCGGGAACTGGCAGGACACGATAAATGCGCCTTTTGTACCTGGGAACGGGGTCTCAAGGCTTATAAGCAGTGAAGACGAGATCGAAGACGTTATAGCAGAAATCAATGCAGGAGACTACACCCGGATAAAGGTCGTCGGGAAGCCGGAGCTTGCACAGCAGATATGCGATGCTTTAGCTGCTGAAGGCATAGAACATGACTGCCTCACAGGGAAAGCCACACAGGTTGCTGCACTGATCGCTAAAAAAGAGGGGGCGCGGATAGAAGAACTGAGGCAGAAGTTCGAAGAAAAACGCTCAAGAATCCTTGAAAAACTCAGAGAAAAGTCCCAGTGGATAGACGGCGAATGCGCTCAATACTTTGAGCTCGTTAACTCCACAGTCTCGGGACTTGAAGACGGAGTTGGTGAGCAATATAAGAACAGAATCCAGGAGCTGAAAGAGATAAGGGCTGAGTGTGAGAACGGGCTCTCAGAAGGCAACCTGACAAGGCGCAGAGATAGCATGCAACAGCTGAAGAGCGAAGTCAAAACACTGAGGTGGGAATTACGGGAGTATATAAGCGACGAAATACAGGATGAAACAGATACTGAAACTAAAAACACTAAGGAAATCGCAGAGAGGCTAAGGGAGAGGATCCAAGAGATTAAGGAGATAAGGGATGAGATTCTGGCAGTGGATGAGAAGGTTGCTGAGAGATGCGCTGAGATGGTGCAGGAGATGGAGGAACTGGAAAACAAGGGAGAGTACTCAAGGATACAGGACAGGATAAATGTGGCTTTGCAGGGATGCTCTAATGCTCAGGAGAAGATAAAAGAGAAGGGTAAGAAGGATACGACAACAATAGTAGAATTAACCACAACAACCAGGAGAGGTCAGGGCGACAGGCCCTGAACCCCCTACTTTTTAACCCTCAGGTTCAAGAAGATGTGGTCTTTGTCGTAGGGTCTCAAATCCACATTCTGCAGTATTTCGAATTTCCCCTTTAATTTTTCTGTCTCCTCCCGGAAGACCTGCTTGGGGCTCTTGACTGCGTTAATGCTCCTTGACTTTATCGCAAGCATCCCATAGCGTGGACGGAAAGCTTCTGTATTCCTTAAGAGAATCTCGGCCTGTTTCGCCTGAGCTACGTCCTGGTATATGACGTCAACTGAGCCGACCCTGTAAACATACTGCTCAGGCTTCTTAGCGTCCGCTAGGATCGGTATCATGTTCCGCTTTTGTGCAGTGACCTGCAATAGCTCACGCATCATCCTCCTCGAGAACTCAACACAATAGATCAGACCATGAGAGCAGATGTCCGCCAGATGGCTCGCAGTCGTCCCAGAAGACGCTCCAAGGTAGAGGACGTTTGAATCCCCCTCGAAGGGAAACTCATTTAAGCCGTTCAGAATCGCTGCTGCAAGCTTGCTCCTGTAGGGATCCCAGACCCTGTACTCACAGCCTCCCTTGTTCAAAAGCCTTTCATCGTAGACCCTGAATCCAGGAGAGGAGTTCAATGTTGCAAGCTTTCCCTTGACTTTATAGACTCCTTCGAATTTTTTCATTTTTTATTTATATAATTATAATGAGTAAGGGATTAAGAAAATGAAACTCGAAGGTCTGTTTACGGCAATAGTTACGCCCTTCAGGAAAGACGGAAGCCTCGACGAAGAAGGTCTGCAGGATAACATAGAGTTCCAGATCAAGAACAAAGTGGATGGTTTAGTCCCAGTAGGCACCACCGGTGAGTCGGCAACCCTCAGCGAGGGAGAACACAAGAGGGTTGTGGAAATCGCTGTTGAACAGGTCAACGGCAGAGTATCAGTCATTGCAGGAACTGGAAGCAACAACACGACTGAGGCGATAAAATACACAAAACATGCGAAGGATGCTGGGGCAGACGCTGCATTGATGATAACCCCATACTACAATAAGCCGACTCAAGAAGGCCTGTATCAGCACTACAAAAAGATTGTTGAAACAGTCGACATCCCCATAATCCTATACACTGTCCCAGGGAGGACGGCTGTGAACATCGAACCCGAAACCACGAGGAGGCTGTCTGAGCTATCCAACATCATAGGGATAAAAGACGCATCCGGGAACCTGAACCAGGTCTCCCAGGAGATAATGCTATGCGGAAAAGAATTCTCTGTGGTATCCGGAGAGGACGCCTTCAATTACCCGATAATAGCACTCGGGGGGAGAGGCGCTATCTCCGTCGTCAGTAACGTCGTTCCTCTAATGATGGGCGAACTCGTCAGGGAGGCTCTTAAGGGAAACCACAAAAAAGCCAAGGAGATGCACTACAAACTTTATGCGCTGTCAAAGGTCCTCTTCATAGAGACAAACCCATCGCCAGTTAAGGCCGCTATGAACATGATAGGTCTTGCAGCAGGCGATCCCAGACTGCCCCTCGTACCAGTTAAGAAAGAAAGCGAAGAAAAGATAAGAAAAGTCCTACAGGACTTGGATCTACTGTAATTTCTGGATTCTTTACCATTTGTTAATGGAGATGAAACTTCTCGGGCTTGAGCTGGAAAACTGGGCAGTGCATTCTAGACTTGATGTTTCATTAGAGAACAGCCTGCAGATCGATGGCAGAAACGGTACCGGGAAGAGCAGCATACTCGAAGCCCTTAGATTCATATTCGCGAAGGATGCCCGACGCTATGGTGGGAAGATAAAAAACGGCGCCAGAAGCAGCACCGTACGGCTCGCCTTTGAAGATAAGGGGAACGAATACTTGATAGAGAAAAGACTGCACTTGAAGAGGCCCTCAGAGGCTCGGATGCTCATCAACTCAGAGATGGTGGCTAGCACGCCCTCAGAGGTGTATAAGAGACTCCAGGATATTCTTCCAGAGGACGTACTGGATAAGCTGCTCTATGTCCCACAGGATGGCCTAATTGAATTGATCGAGAACCTTCGGATTAAGGGCGGTAGACAGGAGCTTGACGCACTACTCGGCTTAGACCGCTTCGAGAAAATCTATAAAGGAGTTAGCGACGAAATTAAGGCTAAACAGCTGGTCTCTGATGAGGTCAACAATCAAGTCAGAAAATACGAGGAAGACGCAGAAGAAAGATACAATGAAATGATCCTTGGATTGGAGAAAGAAAACAAGGGGCTTGCGGAAAGGATCAATGAGGAGAACGGGAAACTCAGGTCACTAGAATCCAAGATAAAAGAAACAGGTGAAGAGATCGAAAAGATGAGGGGGTTGAAGAAGGGAAAAGATACACTGGATAGAAAGATAAATGAATTAACCCTGAAGACTGCGGAAGACCGTAAGGAGATGGAGAACATAGCGCAGAACCTGGAGGCGCTTGAGGGGAAAAAGTCAAGGCTGACGGAGCTCAGAAAGTCGGCAGAGAAGCTTAGAGGGTATCATCTCCTCAAGAAGCCTCTCATGCAGCTTAGAAGGGAGGAAGAAAAGCTTGTGGACTTAGGGGATACAGCTGACGTCGAGAAGGATCTTACGGCCCTGGAAGAAGGACTCAAGTCTTTAAAGGACTTGAAAAAGAAACGTAGAGAGTATGAAGAGGAAGTAATAAAGACAGAGAAGGCCTTAGCCAGGGATAAACAAAAGCTTGAAGAGAATGAAGAGTACATAAGAAACCTTCACGACTTGACGGATAAGGCCAAGTGTCCGAGATGCGGTCAAAGATTGACGAAAAAACATGTAGCAGATGAAACAAGGAAAACAAAAAAAGAGATAAATGTTCTCGAGAAGCATATTTCGGGGCTTGAAGAGGGGTTAAAGAATTCGGAGAAGGGTCTTGACGAAGCCTCTCTGGTCTTTGATGAGCTCAGGGGGAAAGAGGCTAAGGCACAGTACCTCAAAACAGAGTTAAAGAAGAGAGCCAATGATAGAGACAACATAATAAAGCGGATAGAATCCTTGAGGCAAGAACTAAAGGATCTTGGCTTCAAGGATGAATCCATGGAATTCGTCGAATCCCGGGTTTCAGAGTTTGACAGTGTAGGAGGAGAAATCGCTGTAATCCAGGAAGAACTAGGCAAAGAGAAGACCTATTTGGAGAGAAAAGAAAAAATCACCTATGAACTGCGGAGCAGGGAAAAAGAGTTAGAAGAATGTAGAAAAAAATCAGAGAGCATAGAGTATGATGAAAAACTACTCGATGGGTTGTTGGATAGGAGGGAGGGATTACAAAAAGAGGTTTATGGGCTGCAGAATGCCGTGAGGGAGTGCGTGCTCAAGAAGGGCTTCAATGAGAAAAGCATAGATGAGCTTCAATCTAAGAGGGATGAATTCATCAGCCTTAAGGAGAGGGAGAAAAAGCTTATGAAGGAGATCAATCTATTGAAGGAGGCCCAGGAGATATTCCACACCAACAAGGGCATCGTGAAGTACCTCAGGGAGAGGTACATAGCTCAATTGAGTAATTACACAAGCCACTACTTTCAGAGGATCAACCAGAACCCAAAGTATAGGGAGATGGCATTCGATAAAGACTACAACATCGAAGTAAAGACAACAGAGGGTGTCTTCTCGCTGGATCAGCTCTCTGGCGGCGAGAAGGTTCAACTAGCAATCGCGTTGAGGATCGCCCTCATAGAGCTGCTTTCTCCGATAAAGCTCCTCATACTGGATGAACCATTCGGCAGCCTGGACAAGGAGCACCGAGAGGTCCTCGGCGAGGCCTTGAATAGGATCGTTTTAGACAAACACGAGCAGCTTATTCTAGTGACTCACGTCGTTGTTGATTCACTGAATCTGCCTACAAAGCTGTCTCTGGGCGGATACTAACATGGAGAGATATTACCATGGCGAGAGTGTTAAGATGTTATCATAGTAATATCTCAACATATCACCATCTCTGATGGGAGCACCGTATCTCAAAATCCCTGAATTTCTCCGATGCTTTGTTGAACTCTGTTTTAACGTCTGAGACCGACGCATAACTCGGACCATGATGGCACCACCCAACCATCTCCTTAACCAGATCCTCTTCGCCTTCAAAGACGGCCTCAACCCTTCCATCTGGGAGATTACTCACCCAACCAGTAAGGCCTAAACGGCGAGCCTCATCGCGAGTGCTTGCCCGGAAAAAAACACCCTGAACCCTTCCACTAACGTAGACATGAGCTTGAATAGATGCCATCCTATTACACTAAGGTATTTATAGACCAGCTATAAATAGAGTAACGACTGCTAAGAAGATGAACCCACTACCAGAACTCGGGGAAGTATCCGATGATCTCCCCCTGCTATGCGAAAAAATCAAGGACGGAAAATATTCCCAGAAAGCAACCGTGATCTTAGCCTTAAAGATCCTGTTAATCTCCTTCCTCCTAAGCTTCATCAATGGGATACTTGTTTCCTACAGCAAACTCGAAAAAATCAACAACCACACCCTAAAGGGTGTGGTATGAACTTACAAAGTCGGCAAGTATGAGGCATTCATCTGCGACTTCAAAGTCG
>JAFGDV010000031.1 GCA_016931955.1 Candidatus Altarchaeota archaeon
CGGAATACTGGAACGCCGTGACAATAAAAGCCCTGAGCAAACGCACTACACCGCAAAAAATACACACAGTAATAACAAACTACTGGACAACACCCGCCGCCGTCGTCCAGCCGGAAGAGAAGGCGGCGATGCCTGAGTGGGGGAAGGTCTGCCCATTCAGGGTGACTCCAATAGGGGATAAAGAGATTCCTGTAGAAGACCTCATCGCAGTCGACTTCGGACCAGAATACATGAACCTCTTTTTCATAGAAAAAAACGCCCTCGAATACATAAAGAATTCAGAGAAAGCTTATAGAATTAATACAAGCTGCGACGCACCGCCCTACATAACTTCAGTAGAACCCTCAAACCCAGACACACAACCTACTAAAACAGATTTCGCAGTCATAATCGATGAATCAAGAATCTACGCAGTAAACCGGCAACAGATAGATGGAACAAAAGAGGAAAGCAAACATCCAATAATCTACGTAAGCAGGCAGCAGATGGATGGAACAAAGAATGGAGGTGTCTGCGGCCCGATAATAGTCTACTTAGACGAAGAAACACAAATGCTTTCTGTCAACGGCGGCTGGGGCCGCAGCGAAAGCGGATACATAAACCCTGACAAAGGAGCCCTGCTGTTGAAGACCGCAGCATTCAGAACAGACGAATTCGCAGAAAGAGCCAGCAGATTACTGCAAGACCACTACCTCTACTATCCTAACGTATTCAATCCAAGCGTAGAGAAAGCGATAAAATCAATCCCCGAAAACGAGGACAAAGAATCGAAAATAAAAAGGATAATAGAAATCAAAGAAAACCTCTTAAATAGATGGCTGACAACCGAAGAAACCAAAGCCGCCATGCCTTCTGAAGTTGGCGGTGTTGAGAGAGCCTCTTTGCTGCAGGAGATGGGTAAGCCAGAAGTAATGGATGATATTATGGGAATTAAAGGACTGCCTAACACACCAGAAGAGGTCGTAGGCATACTGGAAGAACTATTTCGGGGTGAGGAAACCACTACAACGTCCTCAAATCTTTCAAAGATTAACTCAGACATGGAACTGCTGATGGTCCTAAAAAAACACGGCATAATAGACGTAATCGAGATAGTATACACCTCAGATGGAGAAAAAATAGAGCTGAAGAAACTAGAAGCCCTAATAGATGAAGGAAGCAGGATAAACCCAAAGGTCGCAGTCACAGTCAAATTCAACAACAAACTCAAAAAAACAGCCGCCATGCCCATAGAGAAGCCTGTTGATGTGGGTTTGCCGTTGGATGGTGGGGTGGATCAGGTTTCGGGGTTCACATATGCTGATGCTTACAGGTGGTTTATGAAGTCCTACAATTACAATAACATAAATCAGGTCCAGATACTAGAAGCACTAAACAAACTCGCGGCGTTAGGTCTTCTGACCAAAGAAGACAATGGAGGGCATCAGAAGATCTACAAGCTACCAGAAGACTACATGGAACAGCTGAAGAAAGCAACAAACTACCTGATGGAGCCACTAGAAAAAGAAGTGCTCACCATCATAATCCAACAATCCAAGAAGATCATGCCGCCCGGTTTCCTGGACGGAAATGAATGGGCTGTTATGAGGGGGGTGAACGGCTGGAGAATGTGAAATATATTCACTTTAGGGGGTATTTAATTAATAAAAGTATAATATTTAATCCAGGGATACGATATTATGTTCAATTACGTGAGATTTAATTAATAAATGCACAATAATAACATACAACAAAAGAATACTTAATAAAACAAAAGACGTAATGATTAACGATGGCACTAATACCAGTAGAGGAAACCGGGGTGGAAAAAAGCATACTAGAAGAAGCAGAAAGACCGATCGGATTCAGATGGGTCGACCTAGGATACATAATAATATTTGGCATACTGATCATACTATTCATATCCCCACCGCAAGACTACAAAACAATAACCATAGAAAACTACGAGATAAGCACCCGACTACTGATACTGCTGGCGATGGTCATATTGTACATACAAAGAGCCGTCGTAAAACTGGACGAATACCAGAGAGCCGTAGTCAGAAGACTAGGAAAATACAAGGGAGTGTATGGACCCGGCTGGGCCCTCGTGTTCCCGCTACTGGAAAATGCAGACACAGTAGATTTAAGGCTGCGTGTATACGCGATAGAACCCCAAGAAGTCGTGACCAGAGACAAAGTAAGGTTTCTGGTATCACCAGAAGTGTTCATGTACGTCTCAAACCCAAAAGATGCTATACTGAACGTGCAAAACTTCAGGAGAGCCGTCCTAAAATACGTCAATTCCGCGTTAACGCACACCTGCGGGAACTCGCCGTCAGACTACATAGTATCGCACATGGACGAGATAACCCACAAACTGGAGGAATCAATACACCACATATCCACTCTACCAGGGAAAGAATGGGGTATCACGGTGCCCAAGATCGAAATAACTTTCATCAGGTTCCCGGAAAAGGTACAGGACGCAATGCACGAGAAGGTGGCTGCAGAACAGCTGAAGCTGGCGGCCCACGAAAAAGCGGAAGCCACGAAGATAGAGATAAACGCGATAAGGGAAGCTGGTTCCAAGCTGACAGACCCCGCGATAACATACATGTACCTGGAAGCGCTGGATAAGGTAGCCAGGGGAAGGGCGACAAAAATCGTATTACCGTTGGAGGTGTCGAAGATCGCTGAAACCATAACCAGGAGGACCGGAAAACAGATCGGGGAAATACCTGCAATAAACATACCCCCGGAATTGATCGAAAAATACACTGAATCAATAGACAACTACGAGAAGAGGATAAAAAGCATAGAAAACCGGCTCAACGTAGGAGGCGACAGAAAACAGTTAACAGAGAAGATAGAAGACTACGAGAAAGAGATAGAACAAAAACCAGAGAAGGAGTTAAGCGAGTCGGAGAAAGAAAAATACCGGCAAAGAATAAAGGAAATAAAAAATAGGCTGGGGGTTAAAAACAAACAGGGGGATTAAGATGGCAGACGAAGACATAGACACCCACAACATCTACGTGGACAAGAACGGTAGATTTGTTTGCATCCGCGTAAACCCGAAGCTCTACAGGAAAGACGTCATAATGAGAGCCGCCGACGACCTACTGCACAGAGAAAAACCTGAGCTAGACGCGATCATCGACGGCGACCCGGAGACTGAGATATTGGCCAAGTTCATACCAAGGGGTGGGAAAACAAGCGAAGAAGAACTGCTTAAGATAGCTCACAGATTCAACAGCCTGCTCGTGGCCAGCTGCGGAAAGGGCTGAATTCTATCGACGCATAGAGGATGGACGGATTCCCCAGTTTTTTTAAGAAAGACGAAGAATGGAGCAAGCTTGGGATAGAGTCTCAGGAACTAGAGAGAATAGTGTCAGAGCTTCTCAAAGAATTCAACGTCCAATTAAAGGAACTGGAGACCTCGATTGAAACAGATGACATAACAGCAGTCTGCGTCAACGCCTTAGGGGAGGAGACTAAATCACTTGTCAGGGTGAGGTCATACCGGATCGGTCTAACAGACGAGGACGTCGAAGACCTCTATGAGGATATGCTGGAGACTAAAGCAACCTCTGCGTTATTCATAACGGACTCTCACTTCACCAAAGAAGCTAAAAAGTTCGCCAAACACGTGCCCATAAGGCTGATGGACGGCGTAGAGCTAGGTAAGGTATTATCTGCGCAGGCACCAGCGAAGGCGGAATTCTCATTCCTAACAGCGTTTTCAGAAGATGAAGTCGTCAGATACTTCAAGAAATACAGGCTTAAGAAGTTCCTTAGGATAATAGGCACGCACGAAGGGATAGAGGAAATAGACAAGAGATACATGCCAGTCGGCCACTTCGCAGTCAAGAAGGTGACTAGGGACGTTGAAAAAACAAAGAACATATACGTTGACCTTTCCAGCGGGAACATCTTCAACATAAGAGGGAACCGGGTAGAGGAGAACAACTTCTTCAAGAAGATACTGGATCTGCCAGAGGAGTCACAGGAACACCTCCTCGACCTGATAAAGTATGGGAAGCTGAGGCGTAAATACATCGAAGGCAAACCAGTCAACATACTGGAGAAAGAGAATCTGGTTAACGTCGAAGAAAGAGGCAGGGTCCCAAGTACATTGGATATTATAATGGACGAGATAACGAGCACGGTAAAAATCACCACAAGCGAGGTATCGACGTTAAAACACAAAACACCGGAAGAAGAGAAAATAAATGTAGAGACGCATGGATACGTAAAGGAGATACTGAATAAGCCAGTAATAGACACATCATATGATCTGAAGCGTTTCATAGAATCTAGCATAGAAACAAACACTGAATTCGACCCAGACCCAGTGCACTACAACCCAGAGAAGGTGGCCTACGTCTTAGACAACATATACCCTGGAGAAGACATATCCTTCGTGGAGATGGCCTATCTACCGTATTACAGATGCAAGTACGTGAGCGAATACGGCGCAGTCAGATTCAAGAAACTATTCACGCCCAGATTTAAGAGATTCGTCCCCACATATTCTCCATCCACCTGGATCTATCAGTTCATAGACACCTTCCCGGCAATACCCTACCTGCTCATCGCATTGGCTTATCTCTTGCTGAACTTGGACAAATGGGATGAAGTGATCCATATACTAGCCGTAGCATTCATATTCATCACAGTTGCTGTGCTAGTGGGGGTCCTGTTGAAGGTCATCTTCAGGACAGAGAGGAGGATGCCCAGATACGGGAACACCATCATAAGATACGGTTTCCCGTCAATACACGCCCTCACATCCTCTGGAGCAGTGGCTTTCGCCTACTTCGTAGACCCGCTTCTGGCGCTGCTTTTGGTACCAATAAGCCTGTTATATATCTACTCCAGACTGAAACTAGGGGTCCACAGCGAAACAGACATCATAGGGGGATTGATTGTTGGGGTCAGCCTTGGAATACTGTTCGGATTGTATGTGATAGACAAGATCCAACTACCAGACGACTTAAAGATAGTGGAAACAATACTGGCGGCCTTATTCTTCATCGTGCCACTGATAGTGACTGTATTCGAGACACAGTACAGGTAACTACAGCTTCCTTGGGATTAAGCCAGAAACCAGTGAGTGATCAGCTAACACAATAGAGAGCATTGCTTCCACTACTGGGACAGCTCGGGGAACAATGCAGGGGTCATGTCTGCCCCCCACCTCTAATACAGTTTCTTTCATCTTTTCTAGGTCGACTGAAGCCTGCTTTTTACCGATAGAAGAAGTGGGTTTGACCGCGGCTCTGACGACAAGCTGCATACCATTGGATATCCCTCCAAGAAAGCCACCGCATCTGTTCGTCTCAGTCTGAACCCTGCCGTCCCTCAGAATGAAGGCATCATTCGCCTCAGAGCCCCTCATCCTGGAAAAACCGAAGCCTGCCCCGAATTCGACGCCCTTCACAGAGGGGATAGACAGCAAGGCCTTCGCAATATCTGCATCCAGTTTATCGAAGACAGGCTCGCCTAAACCAGGAGGTACGCCGAATGCAACAGCCTCTATTATGCCGCCAACTGAGTCTTTCTCCTGCTTAGCTGCGAGAATTGCTTCCAGCATGTCCTCGCCCCTGGCGGGGGCCTTGACGGGGCTTGAATCGATCAACTTCCTTAATTTCCCAGGATTGTCTGCTTTGAAGCCTTCTGCCTTGATTCCAGCGATCTCCTTAGAGTAGGCTACTACTTCGATCCCGTATTTACTTAAAAGCTTCTTAGCGACTGCGCCGGCTGCGACCCTGGAGGCGGTCTCTCTGCCGCTGGCTCTCCCGCCTCCTCGGAGGTCGACCCAGCCGAACTTCATCCTCCACGTGTAGTCCGCATGCCCCGGCCTTGGAGTATTCTTCAAGGCCTCATATTTGCTCGAATCCACATCCACGTTTCTGATAAGCAGGGATATTGGTGTGCCAGTCGTCCTGCCCTCGAAGACCCCTGAGAGGACTTCCACCCTATCTTCTTCCCTTCTCTCCGAGGCTGTGGGGCTCTGACCTGGCCTCCTCTTGTCGAGTTCAACCTGTATGTCTTCCCTGGACAACGCTAAGCCCGAGGGGCAGCCGTCTACTACGCAGCCTATTCCGTAGCCGTGTGATTCCCCAAAGGATGTGACCCTGAAGAATCTACCATATGAGTTCATTTCCTGTTAAATATTCGATTCAAATATATTAACGACATGATTTCAGAGGATGCTATAGTGAAAGCAGTGGTCGAACTCATTAGGAAGGCCGAGACCTCGCTTCCAGAAGACGTCGAAAGGGCATTAAAGAAGGCATATGAGAGAGAAGAGAATGAATTGGCTAGGATACAGTTGAGGGAGATCCTCAAGAACATAGAATATGCGAGAAAGCACGCTATTACAATATGCCAGGACACCGGCTTGCTGAACTTCTACGTCAAGATTGGGAATAGGTCCGACATCAGCCAAGAGGCCGTCAGAGACGCTATAATAAAGGCCACAAAGGTCGCGACTGAAGTAATCCCGTTGAGGCCGAACGTCGTCCACCCTTTAACGAGAGAGAACTCAGGAAATAATACTGGATCAGGAATACCGGAGATAGAATTCGAGGCTATAGGAGGAAACTGCTTGGAGGTCTCTGTTCTCGTGAAGGGCGCCGGCTCCGAGAACATGTCTAAGTTGAGGATGCTGAATCCCTCGGACGGATTAAGAGGGATAAAGAGGTTCGTCTTGGAGTCTGTGGCCGAGGCCGGCGGCAATCCCTGTCCTCCAGGGGTTGTCGGCGTAGGTATTGGAGGCTCCTCTAATCTAGCAACTAAGATGGCTAAGAAGGCTTTACTGCGGAAGGTTGGGGAACGAAATAAAGATATAGTGATTGCTGAACTGGAGACTGAATTGGAGGAGAAGATCAACCGGCTCGGGATTGGAGCCATGGGCTTAGGCGGCACGGTAAGCTGTTTAGGAGTTAACATAGAATCCGCCTACTGTCACACTGGAAGCCTCCCAGTGGCAGTGAATCTCGGATGCTGGGCGACGAGAAGAGCAATGGTCAATATCACAGAATCAGGGTTTAAACTATCTTAACCTCTTCGGTCGACGTTCTTTGTAGCCATAATGTCTGCTCCAGTTTTCAGTATGTTTTTCAATACAACGTCTCCTATCTTTATGGGCGCGTCGACTTCTATGTCTGCGATAGCATCCATTACATCAAAGATTCTGTCTTTTGGGATCGGCTTCGAGGTCTTGACGCTGACCAAAGGCAGGACGCCGTTCCTGACCGATATGAGGGAGGTCAAGCCTCGCTCAGGCGAAAAAAGCTCCCCGCGGACGTATTCCATGCCTTGATCGCAGAGGTTTCCATAAATCTCTACAATCTTATCTCCTTCATATTCGACTTCTATCTCGCAGCCGTTAGGGCAGATAATGCATACGAATTTCTTCTTCATTCTTCTACTCTGATAATGCGTTCAGAGGGGTCAGTAGACCCCTCAATACCCGTTGTGGGTGTATGAGGCCTATAGCCTCATTTTCGCAGCCATTCGGGCAAATAATGCAGATGAATTTCTTCTTCATTCTACTTCGACCCTCAATTCTTTAATGCCCCCCAAGTCCTTGCTCTTCAGGGATAAACGGATCATCTCAGACGGCACAGCCCTCGTCTTCAGGATTTTTTTCACGACCTTGCCGCCGTCTTTCACTATGATCTTCTTGTCTCTGCCTGGACAGAATACGCGAAGAGACAAGGTAACATCTTTTTCTCCGCTGATCCTTTGAGGGAGAACATAGCGGACGCCGTCTCCGGGAATCACGCTGATTTTGCTTTCAGGAAAGCTTACGCCTTTAGCGTATTCTGCAGCAGATTTTCCGGCGAGCTCGCTCTCCAACGTAACCCAGTCCACTACGTCGTGAACGTGTAAAACGTTGCCGGAGGCGAATATTCCGGGAACAGAGGTCTGCAGGTATTCGTCCACTACTGCGCCAGCCGTCACAGGATGCAGTTCTATACCGGCTTGCCGAGAAAGCTCGTTCTCCGGTATCAAGCCAACTGAGAGCAGAAGAGTGTCGCATTCCATCCTTTTCTCGGTTCCAGGTATGGGATTCCATTGTTCGTCGACTTGAGCTATTGTAATAGATTCAACCCTCCGCTCTCCCTTGATGTCGACGACGGTATGGCTTAAGTACAGAGGGATATTATAGTCTTCAAGGCATTGAACTATGTTCCTTGAAAGACCGCTGCTGTAAGGCAGGATTTCTATGACAGCTAGAACACTGGCGCCCTCCAGGGTCAGCCTCCTCGCCATGATCAAGCCAATGTCTCCTGAACCAAGGATTACAACCTTTCTTCCGACCATATAGTTCCTCAGATTTATCAGGTTTTGAGCGCATCCTGCAGTGTAGATTCCAGCTGGTCTGTCGCCTGGGACACAGATGTTCCCTCTAGTGCGTTCGCGACAGCCCATTGCTAGTACGACAGACTTAGCCTTCACCCTCAAAAAGCCCTGAGGACTGCAGACGATAAGCCTTTTATCGTTCACTGAGAGGACCATGCTGTTGAGCATGTATGGGATCTTGAGGTTTTCCACTTCATCGATGAAGCGTTGCATGTATTCTGGGCCGGTAAGAGCCTCCTTGAATAATTCTATGCCAAAGCCTTCGTGGATGCATTGATTCAATATTCCCCCAAGGCTTTCGTTTCTCTCTATGAGGAGAACATCTACGCCATTCTTTTTCGCAGACAAGGCCGCTGAAAGCCCGGCTGGTCCACCCCCGATCACCGCTACGTCAACACTTCTCTCATTCATTTTCTCCTCAGATCCTTCGCCCTTCCAATGAAGAGCTCAGAGCCCTCACAGTTAAGCCGCAGATCCTTCTCAGTCATACTGTGATGCTCCTCCATGATCTCCACAATCTTCGGCAGACAAAAACCACTTTGACATCTGCCCATGCCGGCGCGGCACCTTCTTTTTATTGCATCGATGTTCCTGACCTTGAAGGGATTATCTAAGGCATCCAATACCTCCCTCTCGGTGACAGACTCACACCTGCAAACGATACGGCCATATGCTGGGTCTTCTTTGATGAGTCTTGCTTTCTCTTCATCTGGGAGCTGATTGAACCCTATTTTGGGCTTCCTCCTGGGATTGAATTCTTCTTTGGACCTCAGTTCAGTTGAATCACCTACCATAGCGGCGACTTTCTCTGCGATAGCCGGCGCCGCAGTAAGCCCCGGCGACTCTATACCTATTAGATTGATGAATCCAGGGGTTTGTGGATCTTCCTCTATGACGAAGTCTGCTGCTTTAGTTGAGCCTGCTGGGGTCAGTTTAGGGCGAACTCCGGAGAAGCTTCTGATGAAGTCCATTCTGCTGATCTCTGGTAGAAGCTCCCTTGCTTCATTGTAGAGCTGATCCATCACCTCGCAGGTTGTGGATACCTCTGGTTCACATATGTATTCAGCAGAGGGTCCAAGCATTATGTTTCCATGGATTGTAGGTGTTATGTGGACACCTAATCCTCCGACGTCCTTCGGAGGGACAGGGTATACAAGGTGTTTTATCAGATTCCGTCTATTTTTGTCCAGGATGTGGTATTCACCCCTGCAGGGGTATATCCTGTACTTATCGATACCTACCATAGCAGCTATCTTATCAGAGTATAGACCAGCACTGTTAACCACAATCTTTGATCTATAGCTAACTTTGTTCGTCTTCACTGTGAAGTTGTCTTTTTTCTTTTTTATATCCTCAACCTTGGTTGACAGGATGATTCTCACACCATTGCTGAGGGCGTTTTCCGCCAGAGCAATTGTCAGATCGAAGGGGTCTAGGATCGCTGAGGATGGGGAGTATAAAGCTGCGAATGCCCGTATGTTGGGCTCTAATCCCTTCACCTCCTCCCCGTCTATTATTTCAAGCCCATGGGTCCCGTTTCGGTCTCCTGTCTCCTTCAGCTTCCTTAGGTAGGGGATTTCTTCAGCTTTTTTGGCTACAACGAGTTTGCCTACTTCTTCATAGGGAACACCCAGTTCGCTGCATAGGGAGGGCAACATACGGTGTCCTTTCACGTTCAATTCAGCCTTCAGGGTTCCGGACTGAACGTAGAAGCCTGCGTGCGCTACGCCAGAGTTTCTGCCCGAAGTACCCATGCAGACATCGCATTCCTTTTCGAGGAGTATCGTCTTTAGCTCGTATTTTGAGAGCTCCCTTGCAATAGCGCATCCAACAACGCCTCCCCCTATTATGAGAATATCACACTCCCTCATTTTTTGTCAAAGAAGGATAATATAATTAGGCTTTGAATGATATATTGGAAAATGATCACCTTGAAGACGCCATTATCTGAATCAGACATAGAGGGACTGAATGCTGGAGACATCATCCACGTCTCTGGTTTAATCTGCACCGCCAGGGATAAGGCGCACCAGAAAGCCCTCAAGGAAGATGTTTTCCCGGTCAAAATTGAAGGAGGCATTATATTCCATTCTGGCCCAGTGGTGGAGAGAGAAAACGATAGTTGGAGGATTATCGCGATCGGGCCTACAACGAGTTCAAGGATGAACGTCCTTGAACCAGAATTCATTGAGAGGTTCAAGGTTAGGGCGATAATCGGCAAAGGAGGCATGAACGAAGAAGTAAGAGACTCTCTGAAGAAGAACAAAGCAGTCTATCTATCAATGACTGGAGGATGCGCCGCCTCTGCAGCGGAAAAAATCAAGGAGATCACGGGGGTATATTGGCTTGAGCTTGGGATCCCAGAGGCTGTGTGGGTCCTACGCGTGGAACACCTCGGTCCGCTGATTGTTTCCATCGACTCGAAAGGCAACAGCCTCTACGAGAAGGTTGCTGAGAGGGTTAGGAGAAACCTATGAAGTAGCTACGTCTTCTGCAGGTATATTTTAATAGCCTACAATAATATCTTAGTCGGGTTGATTTCCATGATTGATGTAATATTCTTTGCCATTGGGTTGATAATCATCCTCGGCTTCTTCAGCTATCTGTTCTTCGAGAAGACAAAGATACCTGATGTATTGATACTCATGTTTGCAGGTATACTTTTAAACCAATCCGTAAGTGCCCTAAGACCAGAGTTATTCATCGAATTCGCGCCGTACTTCGGTGCCCTCGCCCTTCTCATAATACTCTTCGACGGCGGGATAAACCTGAGGTTGAAGCAGGTCTTGGAGGAGTTGCCTAAGGCTACAGCTTTCACGTTGTCTGTATTCACCCTGACAGCTTTTTCTATAATGCTTGTAATAAATCTCTTTTTCGGCTGGAGTATGCTCCACGGTCTCCTCCTTGGTTCGGTAGTCGCTGGGACGAGTTCTGCTATTGTGATATCCCTTGTATCAAAGATGCACGTGAGCGAAGATGCAAGGATAGTCCTGACGCTGGAATCGACGCTGACTGACGTATTATGCATTATCTCCACGATAGCCATAGTCGGCATACCTCCACGGGCTCTGCAGACCTGAGGACTGTAGCCAACAATCTCTTAGGCGCCTTCTCTATCGCTACTCTTGTCGCATTCGTATTTGGCATAGTATGGATAAGAATCCTTGCAAGATTCCACGATATGCCTTTCGGCTATCTGCTCACTGTAGCAATAACGTTCATGCTCTACGCTACCGTTGAGTTCACGGGCGGAAATGGTGCAATATCCTCCTTCGTCTTCGGTCTTATACTTGGAAACTTTAGGTACATTGCAAGATTCCTGAGGATAGAAAGCAGCCACATCCCAGAAGAGAGAATCCAATCATTTAATAAAGAGGTCTCCTTCTTCGTGAGAACATTCTTCTTCTTATATCTTGGGCTTATATTCGACCCAAGCATCCTAGATGGGCCAACAATATTCATATCTTTAGCCGTTTTGACTGCGGCGGTTTGTGCACGGCTCTTATCCGTGGCATTTATATCAAGAACACAGGGCCTTGAAAACTGCAGCATATTGCTTGTGGCAATGATGCCAAGAGGCCTTGCAGCTGCTGTTTTGGCTTCTTCACTGGAGATAACAGATAGCATAACAGACGTGGATCCTAAAGTCTTCAGTGCCATAGTCATCATGATCATATTGTTCACCAATGTCATTGCCACTGTAGGATCATTCTCATACGAGAGGAGAAGGCAGAAAAGCTGTGGTACATCCTAGAGGGAAGGGAAACAACAAGCTAAAAAAATCTATTCTGTGACAGTTCATCAGCAAGGATGGGAATGCTACGCAGAAATGGTATCCCCTAACTGGCTATCCTTCGGCAGACCTCTTAGTGTTATCGTGTTCAGAAGTGGATCCATTATGTTGAGAGAAGCCATGCGAGGAAACCCCCATACAGCAGGATGAGGAACAATCCTTCAAGCCTAGTTACCTGCCATCTACTTCTCACGAGAACTACGCATAGTATGGAGACGAACACCATGAAGGGAATTATGTTTTCTATGATTAGTTTTTGTATCTCGGGTGTTTTTCCAACGCTCAGGGGGTTTATCACCGCCGCCACTCCAATTATCAGGGTCGTGTTTGTTATGCAGCTTCCTATGGCGTTCCCTATGACCATCTGGCTTAGGCGTTTCCTTGAAGCCTGCAGGGCCACGGATAGTTCCGGCATGGTCGTGCCGAAGCTGACTATGGTTATGCCTACGATGCTCGACCCAATACCCAGGATATCTGCTATGTCGACCGCTCCTTCCACGAACCAGTTCGCGCCAAAGTAGATAAGTACGCCGCTGACCGCCATTATGGCGAATTCGTGCAATTTCGCCGCGTGTTCTCTGAGATTTCTTGCTCTTCTCAGTTCTTCGTTGACCCTGTTAAGCCGCCCTCTTGATTTCAGCACCTTCATAGGAAAAAGGCTGACATTCCTCCCCACCTTGATGACGCCCCAGATTATTTCCGCCATTATAGCCAGGCTCCTCTGGGGGGAATCCGGGCTTACCCCCCTCGTGGATTCCATGACGAAGACGCTGTATAGGAAGGATAGTAGGAGCAGGAGAATTCCCTCAATGAGTTCTATGCTACCGTCTACTGCGAAGTAGTAGAAAAGTAGTACATAGACTATGAGGGTGAGGCCGTCTCTGTAGATGATGTCTTTCTGCGTGGGGATCGCCACAAAGAAAGAGGCTATACCCAAAAGCAGGGTCAGATTTAGTATGTTGCTTCCGAGGACGTTTCCTACGACTATCTGCGTATTCCCTGTGTAGGAGGAGACCATGCCTGTGAACAGTTCGGGCAGCGATGTGCCTACGGCAACCAGTGTGAGCCCGATGATAAGCTCTGAGACCCCTAGTATCCTCGCTATTTTTGCAGCAGATTCTACGAACATGTCTGAGCCCTTTACTAGTACTACAAGGCCGATGACGAATATCACCGACGACGTAAGCAGTTCTGGCATGTTAAGTTATTTGGACGTGGTAAATTAAAAGAGATTCGAGGGAGAAATACTCCGAAAACTTTTCTAGAAGATATTCCTAGATTTCTTATAGATTATTTCTGAGTAATAAAAATCCTCTTTAGTTCCTAACAAAGCAGACATCCGCTCCAAGTCCTTCCATAACCGAAACGAAACCAGGGAAAGAAACATCCATGGACTCCGCTGAATCAATTGTTGTTTCACCCTCAGCGCGTAAGCCGGCGACGGCCAGCGACATTACTATCCTGTGATCATTCCAGCCAGAGACCTTCGCCCCCTTCAGAGAATCCACCCCATCAATCACTAAACCATCTTTTTTCTCCTGGATTCTGGCGCCCATCTTCGCAAGCTCAGAAGCTACCGCACGAAGCCTATCGGATTCCTTGAAGCGCAGGTGTGCTACATTCTGTATCAGAGTCCTGCCTTCTGCGAGCGCGCCGAGAACGGCTGTTATCGGCACAAGGTCTGGTGTGTCCCCCATGTCAAGCTCGACCCCTCTGAGCCCTGATCCAGACAAGACCTTCACCTTATCCGCTCTGAGGGATATTTCAGCCCCCATCCTCTCAAGGACGTCAATGATGGCCCTGTCTCCCTGCAATGAATCCGATGAAAGGCCTTTTACCGTGACCTCCGAGCCTGTGAGCGCCGCAGCGGCCAAGATGAATGCAGCAGACGAGTAGTCGCCTTCTATTACATGATCTCTAGCACTGTATCTTTGACCACTGGGGATAAAGAATCCATCCGCTTCTTTCTCTACAAGGACACCTGATTTCTTCATGCCGTCGACCGTCAGATCAATGTAGGGCTTCGATATGGGGGGTGTGGAAAGCTTTACCCGGACGTCTTCTTCTGCAAGGGGTGCTACTATAAGCAGGCCCGAGATGAACTGCGAGCTAACGTCGCCTCTGATACGGCAGACGCCGCCCTTCAGGGGGCCTTCCACTGTTATAGGCGGCTTGCCTTCCGCTGAAGATGTTTTCACTCCCAGCTCACTGAGTGCGGTGAGCAGCGGCTGCATGGGTCTTTTTCGGATGGACTCATCCCCTGTCAAGGTTACTGCGCCAGAACAGAGGGACACTACAGCAGACATGATCCTCAGAGTGGTACCTGAATTTCCAACGTCTATTGTCTTCTCCGGCAGCCGGGGTCTGCCGCCGACGCCTTCTACACTAAGTTTATTGCCTTCAACTCTAATCCTTGAACCAATGACTTTGCAGGCTTCCACGCTCGCCAAGGTGTCAGCCGCTATCAGGGCGTTGTCTATCCTAGACCGACCCCCAGCCAGAGACGCCACAATAACAGCCCTATGGGTGAGGCTCTTGCTTGGAGGAGCAGACACTACACCCCTCAGAACCCCAGCGGGTTTAACCTTCAACTTCATCTTATTTATTCCCATATAATAAGTATTATATCTGTACAGGATAAGATGGGTTTGATGGAGAGTATCTTCTTCGGGAAAAAGATAGAGGTACCAGAGGACGTTAAGAGGGAGTTGATCCCAGGAGAGCAGATCCTCCACTCTGTGAGGCAGGCGAGGATAGATCAACCGATCACGCCAGACAGCATCATCATCACAACTGAGAGGGTCATGATCCGCCGACCAGACTGGTTCGGGCTTACCGCACGCAACAGAGACTATCGTTATGATGACATGGGGAATGTAACAGTCCACAGGGGTATCCTGAACGCTACAATCGACGTCAAGATGCGGTTTCTCTCTCACGACCTTGTCCTGAGTTCTATACCCAAGGAGGAGGCTCCTAAGATAGCCAGCACCATCCAGGAGGGCATAGACGGCAGATTCGAAGGCATAGGTGGGGGAAAGGTTAGGACTCGTGAGAGCCCGGATGAAGGTGTTTCAGTGAGCGAAAAAAACGTCGACGAAAAGCTGCTGAGCATCCTCAAATATAGATATGTTAAGGGCGAGATAACCCGGGAAGAATATGATAGGATGAAGAGGGATATCACTGGGTGACCTTTTTCTCCAGTATTCTTTCGACGACGGCTTTCGCTTTTTCCCTTTTCTTCTGGTGTTCTCTCAGGAAGTCAACAACGAGTTCGGCGCATTTTTTCTTGCATTCCCCGCATATCAGTGAACCGGATCTGCAGTCTCCGTACACCTTTTCCAGTTCAGAGTCATCATCTATGAGGTGGTACAGCAGGAGATCATAGACCATGCAATCTTCTGGCACGCCGCCCATCTTTTTCTGTTCTTCGGCGGTGGCTCTGCCGCCGGTCTTAGCCCTCATAACCTTCTCCTTGGCTTCCATAGGCTCGTCTGTGAGCGCGATATATGATCTTGGGTCTGAAGAGCTCATCTTCCCGCCTTGTAGACCTCTCATGAATTTATGGTATGTTGAGGATGGAAGAACGAACTTGAATTCTGCCTGGAATCTGGAAGCCAGGTCTCTTGTCAGCCTCAGATGTGGGTCCTGGTCTGCGCCTACTGGAACAACAGTCGCCCTAGGCCCTCCAAAGGAGAGCAGTTGTGGATGCAGGATGTCTGCTGCCTGCGTTAATACCGAGAGTATTTTCCCAGTAGAGAGTTCGCCGTATATCCCCTTTAGTTCGTTGAAGGTCACCTTCGCAGAGAGCATGTCCCTCAGCTGATAGTATGGGAGGACGTAGTCTGTCTGATACCAGAAGTTCACCTCATCGGTCAGACCCAATGCAACATAGTTGGTCAGGTATTCCTCGAGCGCTATCCTCCTCGAGTCCTGGGGGCTTATGCCTCGCATAAGGTATGCTTCAAGGTCTGCGCTGCATAGGAAGATCTCGGCTCCGAGTTTTTGGTAGTAGATGATCTGTTCCGCGACCATCTTGTGACCGAAGTGGAATCTTCCGGAAGGCATGAGTCCAGTCATCATCGCAAAGCGTTTCTTTTCTTCTATGGACTGCATGATTCTGCCGAAGTCCCTGTGTCCGAATACGATGCCCCTCCGAATGTATCTGTTGTCTGAGAGCTTCTCTCTGAATCTTTCGAATGATTCGATGCCGAATTCATCGAAGAGGTTCCTGTAGTCCTCTACCTCATCCAATCCCCAGGGATCGATTCTCTTCTCCATGGTAGAATATTACGAACGATAGGTAATATTTAATGACATGCCGGCTTCGATTACTCTGAGCGGGGAGGAGATTAGGAAACTGAGGAAGTATGTAGGAGAACACAGCCTGAAGGAGGTTCCAGTGAAGAGCGAACACGAGCTCTTCAGGGTGAAAGATAAGGGTGTGGAATTAATACTCTACAGGTCGGGGAAGCTGGTATATGAAGACAACAAGGAGACAATAAGGGTATTGGATGAAATAATGGAGACCGAAGACTACGACTTTCTACTGGGAACGGATGAAGCTGGAAAAGGCGAATGGTACGGTCCGCTCGTGGTGGAATGCGTTGCTTTGAAGCCGTCTGAGGTATCTGCTCTAAGGAAGCTTGGGGTGAGGGACAGCAAGAAACTGACTAAGAACAAGATACTGGAATTGGGTGAAAAAATTAAGGAACTTGGACTTACAACCAAGCCGCTGATCTTGATGCCCGAAACCTACAACCAGATCTATGAGAGATTCAAGGCTGAGGGTAAGACATTGAATGACTTGATGGCTTGGGCGCACGCCAGAGCCATAAAGGATCTGCTCTCCGCTTTGGAATACGACAGGGCTAAGGTGGTCATAGACAGGTTCGACGCCAAGAGGACTGAGTTCAGATTGGGTGGCTTGAACCAAGATAAACTGGACATAATACAGAAGACTGGGGGTGAATCAGAGATTCCTGTGGCGGCTGCGAGCGTTTTGGCGAAGTACATCTTCGAGAGAGAGGTTGATTCATTGAACAGAAGGTTTGGAATAGACCTGCGGAAGATGGAGCCGAAAGAGATTCCAAGGGAGGTTCTGCCCAAGGTCGCAAAGCTCCACTTCAAGAACGTTTAACGTCTGCTCGTCTTCTTCTCATAGCGACTCCACATGGAATCCCATTCCTCGTCCAAGCCTATATTGAACTTGTTCGCAAGCTTAAGTAGCAGATAGAGTAGATCCGTTAATTCCTCAGCCAGCTCCTTCCTGTCAAAGCGTTCGTTCTTGTAGCCCTCATAGCGGAGGATTCTCCTGGATATTTCCCCAAGTTCTTCATTCATGTGCAATGCTATGTGTGCTGTAGCATCATCAGCCCAGCCGTATTTTTCATCATAGGCGTTTACCTGCTTCTGCAGCTCAGTTAAAGGTTTCATAGTGGTAATTATTTAAGAAATGGGTGAGATAAAACCCCCCAAGCTTGAATCCCTTATTGGGATGAACACCTACAGGTCGAAGACGCCGGGTATAGGTGGGGTAATAAAGCAGCTGCCGGAGGACTTCATCGTGGAGGAGATAACCCCTGAAGGCCGGGTTTTGGAGTTGGACAAGGACTTGGGTTTCGAGGCTGGGGAGAGAAAGGAGTACCTCCACTTCACCCTCCAGAAGTATAACTGGGATACTCTGAGGGCTGTGAAGGTGCTATCAAATAGACTGCATACCAGTCGGAAGAGGTTCGGCTTCGCCGGAACAAAGGATAAGAGGGCATTGACTGCTCAGAGGGTCTCGGTCTGGGATACCACCGTAGAGCAGATGCGCGAGATAAACCTGAAAGACGTGACCTTGAAGGATTACTGTTATTGTGATGAGCGCATAAACCTTGGAGGCCTACAAGGCAACCGGTTCACCATCGTGATAAGACGGCTTGGTTTAGGCGAAAAAGAAGTGGAGGACAGGATTAGATCCATCACAGAAGAACTCAATCAGAGAATACCGAACTACTTTGGAGTGCAGAGGTTCGGCACCGTGAGGCCTATAACCCACCGCGTAGGTGAGATGATCTTGAGAAGAAACTTCAAAAAAGCGGTGATGGTCTACCTCTCAGAGGTCTATGAGGGGGAAAGCCCGGAAAGCAGTAAAGCCCGGGATTTTCTGGCGAAGACTGATGATTTCAAGGAAGCCTTGAAGGTGTTCCCCAAACACCTGGGCTACGAGAATTCCATGCTGAATCACCTCGCCAGGACTCCGACGGACTATATTGGAGCATTGAGGAGGCTCCCCAAGAAACTCAGATGGATGTTCATTCACGCCTATCAAGCGTACATATTCAATCTAGCACTAAGTGAATACATCAGAGAAGGGACTGAGGTGGAAAGTCTGCCGCTTCCAGGTTACGGGATAGTGTTAGACCAGACCACTGCAGACATCCTCAAGGGAAAAAACATCTCACAGGAGGACTTCAATATAAAGGAGATGCCAGAGCTGAGCTCCGAGGGTCTACTAAGGGAGTCGTTCATGGAGGTAAGGGATCTAGAGATACTCTACGCTGGAGACGACGAACTGAACGATGGATTGAAGAAAGCAGCCATCAGGCTCTCGCTCTCGAAGGGAAGCTACGCTACCTCCGTCTTAAGGGAGATTATGAAGAACGAGTACTGGAAAACCAGATGATGAAATTTATTTAATGCCTTCCCAATTCTATACATAGAAAAAAAATGACTGATAAAAAAGGGCTTGAACTGAAGGTCGCTGAGGCGCTCCAGAATGACGTTGGTAGGGGCATTGTTAGAATAGACGAGTATTCTATGAGGGCTCTTGAGATCACCTCAGGCGACATCATAGAGATAGAGGGTGAAAAGAAGACCGCTGCAATAGTCTGGCCCTCGCACATACAGGATAGCAGATTGGGCATCATCAGGATGGACGGGATCCTGAGGCAGAATTCCAGTTCTTCTCTCGGAGACCGGGTCATGGTGAGAAAGGCCGAGGTCCAAGGCGCTAAGAGGATAATAATGGCGCCTACCAGGCACGAGATAAAATTCGGGGGCGACTTCGGAACCCACCTAAGGCAGAGGCTCCTCGGCAGACCGCTGGTTGTGGGGGACACCCTGTCCATAGGCGTCTTGGGCGAAGCCATCCCATTCATGGTGATTAAGACCGACCCGAAGGGCGTCGTACAGGTAAGGGATTTCACCGACTTCGAGATAAAGGAGAAGCCGACCATCGTCACAGAGGCCCCAGCTATTAGGTACGAAGACATCGGAGGCCTGCGGGAGGAGATTGCGAGGGTAAGGGAGATGGTGGAACTCCCCATGAAGCACCCTGAATTGTTCGAGAAACTGGGCATCAAGCCCCCTAAGGGCGTTCTGCTCTACGGCCCCCCTGGAACAGGTAAGACGCTTCTGGCTAGGGCTGTAGCAAGCGAGAGCAACGCCTACTTTATTCCGTTGAACGGTCCAGAGATAATGGATAAATACTACGGCGAATCAGAGAGGAAGCTCAGGGAGATATTCAAGGAGGGGGAAGAGAACGCCCCATCTATCATATTCATAGACGAGATAGATTCAATCGCCCCTAAGAGGGAGGACGTCCGAGGCGAGGTTGAGAGGCGTGTTGTAGCACAACTGCTAGCGTTGATGGACGGCCTCGTCGGCAGAGGCAATGTTATCGTCATCGGCGCAACGAACCGGGAAGACTCCATAGACCCGGCACTCAGACGCCCTGGAAGATTCGACAGAGAGATAGAGATAGGCGTCCCGGACAGGGAGGGGAGGAAGGAAATCCTCCAGATACACACACGCGGCATGCCCCTCGCAAAAGACGTTAAACTGGATGAGATCTCGAATATCACCCACGGCTTCGTGGGCGCGGACCTGGAGGCTTTGACTAGAGAGGCTGCTATGAACGCATTAAAACGTATCCTGCCAAAAATCGACCTGGAGAAGGAAGAAATACCAGTAGAGATCCTCGAAAGCCTGCGAGTGGAGCGGAGTGACTTCATGAATGCCTTGAAGAGCATCAGCCCGTCGGCGCTTCGCGAGGTCATGGTTGAGGTCCCAGACGTCAAATGGGGGGACATAGGCGGCTTAGAGAGAATGAAGCAAGAGCTCAGAGAGGCTGTTGAATGGCCTCTGAAGTATCCTGAAGCATTCCAGAGGATGGGCATAAGGCCGTCGAAGGCCGTCCTGCTCTACGGGCCTTCAGGATGCGGTAAGACGCTTCTTGCTAAGGCAGCCGCAACGGAATCGGAAGCAAATCTGATCGCGGTTAAAGGGCCTGAGCTGCTCTCCATGTGGGTCGGTGAATCGGAGAAGGGCGTCAGGGAGATATTCAAGAAGGCCAAACAGACCGCGCCAACCATCATATTGTTCGATGAAATCGACGCCCTAGCGCCTAGAAGGAGGGGTGACGTGTCTGCAGGATCGCATGTAACCGAGACTGTTGTAAACCAGATACTTACGGAGATGGACGGCTTAGAAGTCCTGGAAAACGTGATAATCATCGGGGCGACGAACAGGCCCGACATACTCGATCCTTCGCTCCTGAGGCCGGGCAGATTCGACAGCAAGGTCTTGGTCACCGCCCCAGATAGGGCAGCACGACTGGAGATATTTAGGATACACACTAAGAATATGCCCCTTAAGGGTGTCGACTTGGAGAATCTTGCAGACAAGTCAGAGGGCTACAGCGGGGCAGACATCGAAGCAGTGTGCAGGGAAGCGGCGCTCATCGCGTTAAGGGATGACATAAAAGCCGACGAGGTCACTGAAGAACACTTCAGAAACGCCATCAAAAAGATCAAGCCTTCTGTTTCTAAGGAAGACATCAAGAGATATGATGAAGGGATCATCACTGAAAAAGAGATGGTTATGTCTCCAGCATACGGCTGAAAAAAATGGACCCCACCGAGCTGAGCAAAGCCGTTGACATGAACTCCTCCTATCTAGGGGTTGATCGTCTGATGTTGATGGAGAACGCCGGCCGGGAGGTGGCAATACACGGCAGAGAATTCAATTCTATCGCAGTATTCGCTGGCTTGGGGAATAATGGCGGCGACGGTCTGGTCGCTGCCAGACACCTATCCGGGTTGGGGAAGAGGGTTAAGATCTACACCCTTTCCGGTAACCGGAGCAGGGAATGCCAGAAGAACTTCGACATAGTAAAGCGAATAGATTCCATCGAAGTCGAGGTTGTAAGGGACTCCCAAGACTGCGGAAAGATCAGCTTGAGTGGATTCGACCTCGTCGTTGATTCATTGCTCGGTGTCGGCGTAAGAGGCGAACTCCGGGAACCCATAAAAAGCCTTGTCGACATTATCAACAAAACCAAGGCTCACAAGATCGCAGTAGACTGCCCCACCCCCGGAGTGAAAGCAGACCTGACGCTTTCCTTCCATGTCGCGAAAACACCTAACTCCAAGGTAGTCGACATAGGCATCCCCCAGGAGGCGGAATATTGCTGCGGCCCAGGGGATGTTTTCCTCGCATTGCCTGAAAGACATGGAAGCGAACATAAGGGCGACTTCGGTCGTTTACTGGTTGTGGGGGGCAGCAAAGACTTTGTGGGAACGCCCACGTTGGTTGGAGAAGCCGCCTTAAGAACTGGGGCTGACCTCGCAGTAATATGCTGTCCCTCCTATGTCGCAGCCAGGATGCCCTTCAACCCTGACCTGATCATTCATCCACTTGATTCCGAATTATATCTGCAGAAACATGACGTAGACCGTATTCTGGGATTAGACTTCGACTGCCTTGTTGTTGGAAACGGCCTTGGAACGGAGGAAGAGACCTATTATGCCCTAAAGAAGCTGCTTAAGGGAGTCGATAAACCCATTGTCTTGGATGCTGACGCATTGAAGCTGATGAAGACTAAACACTTGAAAGAGAACTTTATCCTCACACCCCATGCCAGAGAATTCGAGTTACTCTTCGGCGTGTATCCGGAGGATAGGAAAGCCGTTGTTGAGGAGTGTGCGAAAAAAACCGGATGCGTGATCCTGCTTAAGGGAGCCGTGGACGTTATATCGGATGGTAGGGAAACGAAACTTAACCGTACCGGTAACGCCGGGATGACCGTCGGCGGTACAGGGGACGTGTTAGCCGGCATAGTCGGCGCCTTGGCCTGTAAGGCGGAATCTTTCAGGGCTGCTTGCGCTGGAGCTTTCCTTTCCGGGCTCTCCGGTGACCTGGCCTATAGGAAACTGGATTACTCATTCACTGCCACGGACTGCATTGAGAGGATTCCTTATGCGATAAAATTCTGCAGGAGATTCATGTGAGAGACAATATCGCGGACTTTGAGGGATTGGCGGAGCACGTGGAGAAGTCTGGGTTGAATTACAGGGAGGCTATTTTGGACTTCTATAAGAATCTGGGGGAGAAGAGCGGCTTCACTGTGAGAAGGGATTCTTCCATAATCAGGTATGGCTTGAATCTGGGTAGGATGGATTTGATCTGGATCGAGCCTAACATAACATTCACGATAGAGTTCGGCAGCCTTGACGAGATACTGAAGCATCTTTGGCGTATCCTGGAGTTCTCTCCTTCCCTGGCTGTCCTGTTGTTGAGCTCGAAGTCCGGCTGCAAAGCAACTGATGTGCTGAAATTGATAAACAGCTCCCCACTCCTAGAACCGATGAAGAAAAAATTCCTCATACTCGACCTAACAGAAGAAGAAATAGTGGAATAGATTTATAGCCAAAGAGGGGAATAATGTAACATGAAACAAACATGTTTCTCTTCTCTATTGTTTCTGGTCTTGATTCTATGCACTACTGTAGTCGCCCAGGAGACTGTTACCAGCAGCTGCAATTGCCTTATAACTCAGTTACTTGAAGTTTTAACTGGTGCCGTTATCCTGCTTTCGTCGGCGTTTGTTGTATGGCATCTGCTCTCTTTTTATGTTAACCGTAAAAAAGGAGTTGCTGGTGGGACTTCCTTACTAAAGAAACTCTTCCTGTATCTGTTGATTACTTTTTTCGTCACCTTAATTGTTTTCGGCATAGTTGGGATTTATATTGGAATAGGCATTGTTCTTCTTGTTGTGGTGATTCATCTGGTGCTAATGTTTATATCGGCCCTTATCCCCCTCATATTGCCAATAATATTTGTTTTCATTATTTCCCTGTTGGTTCACAGGTTTATGGGTGAAAAAGCTTCCAAGATCATGTCTCCATTCCTGATGACGGCTTTTTTACCCCAGCTTATGTTTACATACATCCTCTTACTCTCCTGGGCAGTAACGGGAGAGCCTTCTCCTTCATTGATCGGGCTTTCGCTAACGCCTGCTTTAATTCAATTCCTGATCCTGAGGATTATGTTGAAGCGAAATACAGAGAACAAACCTGTAAGTCATCTGATGGCAGTGGCAAGCCTGATTCCAGTCATCACCGGCCTGATATTGATAAACTCAGGAATCTTCGAATGCGTCTGCTTATAGGGATACATCTAGGGATGAGAATGTGTTAGAATGAAGTGGAATCTATAAGACTGATTTAATAGCTCAGATTACCCTGACTTGTTCTATTTCTACTCTTCGTATGGGTGCTATTTTCTTGATTTCTCGGTATATTTCTGTTCCGAGTTTGCCGAAGAGTGTTGACTGCACGAATTCGTCGAGTTTCGTGTTCTTGTATCTGTCCAGGATCTCTGTTATCTTAGCCCTCATGTCTTTATCCCGTGAGGTCTGCACTGTCTCATGTGTTACTGCCACGACCTTAATCTGGATCCTCTTGTTTGGTTCGATTTCCATCCTCTTCACGTAGTCGATTTTGGTGGAGCCCTTACGGACCTTGGATCTCAGATAGCCAGGATTCACGTTGAATTCCTTGAATCCTGTGTGGGCTTTGTTTCCTTTAACCTCCTTTATCTCGAATACCAGTTTGAGGTGTTGTTTCGTCTTGTCACCTGTAAGATCCTTCAACGAAACATCTATTGTTCTGCCAATAAGGCTTTCAGAATCCTTGGAGAAGGTTTCGCCAAGCTCATGGAGGTCGAAGTTCTCCGGTGCGACGATCATGTACTTCTGTTTCTGCTTCCATGCGCTTATTTTTTTCGCCATCTTTTATCTTACGATCTTCTCTGCCATCATCTGGCAGCATATTAAGTCATCGAGTGTATTGATTAACGTGTTAATGCTGTTTGATTCTACTCTTGTGAGTACCTTGTCTTTCTCTTTTTCTGTCCTGATTCTAAGCTCTGGCAGGCTGACGTTGTCGGCGTCGAGTGCTGCTGCAACATTTCCAGCATCCTTTGATTCGGTCTTCAATACCGCTGTTATCTTCATCACACCATCAACCTCGCCTTCCCCGGCTCATAGCGCCAGTCTTGAGGCAGTCTGCCTTCCACCTTATAGTATTTCACAAGCCTTTTGATCTTTGACTCGATTAATTGTAGACCCCTCCTGTTGTGTTTGTCTTTTTTGTGTTGCTCTAGGTGTTTTTGCAGTTTAACCGCCTTCTTGATAAGGTTCTGCACGTCTTCCGGTATGTCTGATGCTAGCTTATTTTTGTGCAGAAAATAGGCCACCTTCTTTCCAGTCACATCCTTCACACTGGGTATGCCGTATTGGTCCCTGAGGATTAAACCTACTTTGCTCTGAGAGTTCCCGTCCTTGAAGAGCTTTATTATCAACTCCTCTATCTCTTTTGTGTCGTAGGTTACCCAGTCAGGCTTCGCCGTTCTATGGGGGTGGGTTGGACCTGATTTACCCTTCCTGCGAGTATGCATTCGAGCCATTTTATATTACGACAGTTGTATCTTGGCATGGAGGAGACCTGAGTCCGCTCCATCCAGAACGAGTATAGTATAATCTATGCGAATTCGTAAATAAAAGTCAGTTCTTCAGCTGCTTTTCAAAGATCTCGTCCACACACCTTAGAAATTCGTCTCTCCGGTCTCTTGGGACGCGAGCTCCTGCGGCTATGTCGTGACCTCCCCCGTCTCCGCCGAAGGGCTTGCTGCATTCCCTCATCGCGTTTCCTAGGTGTATTCCTCTCCTCACAAGGGACCAGTTCGCCCTAGCAGAAACCTTCAGAAAGCTCGGATCATCCCGGTCTTCTGCGAACGCCAGCACTGGCTTCCTGGGATCCAGAATCCTTGCACCGTATGCCATACCAGCCACCACCCCTATGATGTTCTCCGTTATAGCCCCCCTCGAATCGAAGTAGTCGAAATTCCGCATTCTTTCCGTACCCATCCCCTTCAGGTACTCTATGCCCTCCCTGAGCATCCTCCTGTGGTCTTGGAGTATGCCTCTCGCCGTCCTCCAGTATTCGTCTCTATCACCCAAGCAGACTTCTACGCCTATCTCCGGCTGCTCCTGTCTGCCGCAGGCATTCAATACCGTTGCGAACTCTTTGCCGTCCCTCAACTCGGTGCCCTTTTCTTCTTTTAGCAAGGTGTAGACTTCACCTACCATGTCTTGTATAACGAACTCGGGGACATTAGCATCCAATAGGAGTATGTATAGGGCCGTTGCAAGCTTCTTCCTCTCCTTGAATGTCAGGTCCACATAGGATTTAAGGTCTCCTTTTTCCCTCGTTAATTCCATGCCAAGGTTCTGTAAAAAGGCTATGCAGTTTTCTGGGTTCCCCGTCAGCCCCGGTAGGAATGGGTCTGAGGCGTAAGCCAACATATGGTTTAGCGGCCTGGATTGTCTCCCGAACAGCCGGAGATCGTGTTTCACCTTCAATGTTCCCTGAGTTACTCCGTCGTCTAGTATAATCCTGTTCAGTGAGTGAAGTCTCCCTTCAGAGTCCTGCATGTCGCCTACGGCCCCAACTAAGGCGATGTGTGCGTTTTCTTCGTGGCCTAAGGCTTTTGCGACAAAGTACGTCATTCCTGCGCCGCTCACATCCCGTCCGCCGTCGTATCCATAAAAGTGGGGATTAATCTGTCGTTCGTGTTTTTCCTCTGGTGGATGGTGGTCTATCACATAGAAATCCTCTATCTCGTTCTCCTTCAGGAGGGTGAGCTGCCCGGAACCCATGTCAGTGAACACTATGGTCTTGTCTGCGTCCACGATTTTTCCTATCGTGGTGGAATCCAATTGTTTCAGAACGAGGAAGTCGACCTCCTTCCCAAGCTTATGGAATAGGTCCACCATTATCGCGCACGCAGTTATGCCGTCTGCGTCATGGTGGCTGACTACGAGGAGATCATCCTCCCTGGAAAGATCCCCTGAAAATCTCTTTATCCGATCCCAAAACGCCTTCTTCATCCTGAAACATTAGATATTGTAATATGTGCTTATAACTTGCCTCGGCTAGAATCAGTATTTTATTCTAATCTGCTTTATAGTAGTATAAATATATATGTGTATATGAAGGGTCAGTCCGCTTCATTCGACATGGTGCTCGTGCTTCTAACAATCTCTTTAGCACTGGCTTTTATCTCAGGATTCCTCAACAACTCAGCAGAAGAAACACAAACGCTGAGGGTAAGAGATGATTACACTCACAGCCTGCTTGTGAGCATGCTCCGTTGCACAATAAACTCGTCACAGAAGACCTTCTCCGATCTTACGGTAGAGTTCTTCCAGAACGCGTCCCTGAACCAGACCCTCGGCGGGGAGATAACACAACACATGAACCTTTACGCAGAGGACAGGAAACTTGACTGGGTTGTCTACGCTAATGGAACAAGCCTGCTCTGGGTCCCTTGGGAGAAGACACTCTCTGGGAAGAAGATCACTTCATCCAGCACTGAATTGCTTTTACCAGACAACGATACTGTAAGGCTTTATTTGTTCATCAAATGGGGTTGAAATGCTAGGGGTGACGGCTGCAATTACGGGAACACTTACAGCAGTATGCTTTGACCTGAGATACCAGAGGATCCCGAACATGCTTCTCGGACTCATGTTCTTCTTCTCGTTGCCTGTCGCATTACTTGGGGGTAATATGGTTCCATGGGCTTTAAACGTTACCCTCGCATTCATCCTCTTCTATGCATTCTGGGCTCTTAGGGTGTGGGCTGCAGGGGACTCAAAGCTATTGATCGCGTTAGCGGCTTTGATACCACAGTACCCGGAAACGGCTTTTCTCCCAAAACCCCAATACAGTGGATTCTTCTTCTTGACGGTGGTTATGAATCTCCTCGTAGTCTATCTTGCATACGCATCCGTCTTACTCATAGTGAGGTCTCCGGGAAAGGCGGCTAGAAACATCACGGTGCCGCTTGCCTTGTCTGCTGTGATCCTATGCCCGGTTCCCAGCATATCAAGGTACTCGTCTTTCTTATTCATAGTCCTCTCCCTCTACGTCTACCATGAGGCGTCCAGGCTGAGGCTCACGAAGAGGGTAAGAATCACTGAGCTAAAGATAGGAGACAACCTTGCAGAGCGTGTAATAGAAAAAGGGGGAATAATTATGAGGGAAAGAGAGGAGCGGGCTTCTTTAACATCACTTCTGAAAGAACTTTTCAGGGGGGAAACAGAGGCTGTGGTGAAACCCTCCGCCGCGGGAATTACTGAAGAGGAGAGGGGAAGACTTGTTGGGCTCGTAATAGCTGGGGGTATAGGAGATGAGATAGAGATCTACTCTGGAACAATGATGAGTCCCTTGATTCTAATCGCGCTGCTTTTTTCGGTCTTTGCCGGGGACCTGTTTTCTGTCATCCTCTGAAGTCACTGCGTGTTAATGGCTTTATATTCCGCTCTTTTCCTATGGGGCTGAGTTTGTCTTTCTCCAGTTTTCTTCCGACTGAAGCCTGAAGCTGTTTAATTCCCTCCCTTCTCTTCTCTATTTCCGCATCCAGCGAATCTATCTCCCCTTTCATCCTCTGCAGCTCATCATCTAAGAGGATCCTTACCTCCTCTCTTATCTTGTTGTCTATGTATCTGAGCAGGGAATCCCAGAACATGGGCAGCACTGTGAGTGAGTAGGAGACTATAAGTGCTATGAATACTATACCACCCGTGAGTAGAAGGACTTCTATCATTCCTATGGGGTTCTAAAAATCCCACCCAGTTATATATTACTATAAAGAAATATATAAATCACTATAAATAGTTGTTAAAGAAAGAAGGATTAACCCAAGGCTAACGCCTCCCTTAAATCAATCCCACCAACATAGAGGGCCTTACCCAAGACAACACCCCATGCACCTGTTTCCTTGATTTTTTCAAGGTCTGCGATGCTTGAGATTCCACCAGATACGATGACTGGCATCGCCGTCGATTCCACAACGCACCTTATCCGCTCAAGATTGATACCTTGCATTCTACCCTCTACATCCACATCAGTATAGAGGAAACCCCACACAAGACCCTCAAGCCTTTCCACAAACTCAGTGGCCTTCAATTCAGTCAACTTCTGCCAGCCGTCTACGACGATCCTGCCCCCCCTAGAATCCAACGCCACAATCAACCCATGGGTACCGAATTCCTCACCCAGCCTCCGGATGTTGAAGAAATCCGCCCTATAGTCGTCGAATGCCATCGTCCCCAGAATGATCCGATCAATCCCGGAGTCCAGGAGATACTGAGCCCTTTCATAGTCTCGGATGCCCCCACCAAAGTGGACAGGCAGCTTCGTCGTCCTGCAGATCCTCAAAACAGTATCCAGGTTATCGCCTGTGCCGAGGGCAGCATCCAGGTCGATGACGTGAAGCATCTCGGCTCCAGCCTGCACCCACTCCATCGCTATCTCCACCGGGTCGCCGAAGAATTCCTCAGTTCCAGGCTCCCCACCAATCAACTGAACACAGTGGTCGTCCATTATATCTATAGCAGGTATGACCTTCATCTCATCCTCCCTCCTTTGATGAGCAAGACGCTTAGCGTCTTTTTGATCAACCTTTTACGAAAAGGTTGCGCGGATATGACCTTCATCTTATCCCTGTTGAATTTGCCTTAAGGCGAATTCCTCTTTCTTTTCCGTCAACGCTTTTCTTTCGGTAAAGAAAAGGGTTGCTGTTACTCTAATTTAACATAATTCCTTAAAACGCTGATGTCTTCGATTTCTATCTCAACAACATCCCCTTCCACAAGAGGGCCGACGCCGGGAACGGTTCCAGTAGCTATGAGGTCTCCTCTTTCAAGCCTCATGAATTGGCTGACGAAGCTCACCAGTTTTTCTGGTTTATAGATCATCAACGAGGTCTTGGCGTTCTGCCTGAGTTCGCCGTTGACCTTGCACGTTATCTGCAGATCGGATGGGTCAACGTCTGTTTCAATGCATGGGCCGACTGGGCAGAAGGTTGGGAAGCTCTTCGACGCACTCCATTGGATCATCTCTTTTTCTATGTCGCGAGCTGTTACGTCGTTGACTATGGTGTATCCGAGGATATGTTCCTCTGGCTTTATTATTCTATAGCCTTCTTTCTTGATAACGATTCCGAGTTCGGCTTCGTGTTCTACCTGGTTTGAATTTTTCGGCAGGATTATGGCCTGTTCGTGAGCCAGTATGGAGTTCCGAGCCTTCAATGTGATAGTGGGTTTCTTGGTGGCGATCTCCTTCAGTTCGCCCATGTGTGCCCTGTAGTTGAAGCCGACGCAGACTATTTTCTCAGGGTAAACCGGTGGATGAAAGATTATCTCTTCCATGTTGTAGATTCCTCCAGTCTCTCTCCCAGGATTGAATATGTCTCCTGTGATCTCTTTCACTCCCGCATCATCCAGGATCCCCAGTTTCTCCCCCCCATAAGATTCAAATCTCACCAATTTCATCCTTCAACGCCTCAGATAGACTAGACAAAGCCTCCTCGCCCTGGAGGGGCTTCTTTTGTTTTTTGATTTTCTCGTATATTTCCATCCTCAGGAGGTTTCTGAACTCCAGATCGAGTTCATGGCATGCCTTATTCAATGCCTTATATGATTCTGAGTCGTATTTCAGGAAACACAGGATTCCATCATAGCTGTGAGCCTTCACGTATTCCCTGATCCTCTCCGCCGTCACCTCAATGTATCTTTTTTTTATCTCCTCCGTCTCAAGGCCCTCATCCCAGTCATAGGCGTTGAAGGGATACATGTCTTCGAACTCCCTCGGAACAACTCCGGCATTGCTGAGCATGACCTCGTGGATTCTATCCCTGACCTTCAACCTGTTCAGTTTCTCTATTATCTTTTTATGCGTTTCCGACTCAGAGTACGGCTTCCTATGAGAGCATGGGAGAAACAATATTATCTCCTTGCCCTTCGGGACCTCATACCATCTGACAAGATAGTCCTGCCAGACATCAAAATGCGGATGCGTCAAATACTCTTCACCCACACCAGACAATTTCTCCCTTAACTCGGACGGGAACTTGGGGACAAACCTGAAGGTTTCCACATCAACCCCTATCCTCGGGTCATTCATCCACTTCCCCACTATGTCATAGAACTCGTCCTTGGAGAGGAAACTCCATTCACCCCTCACCCACATCTTCATAAGCCTGGACATATAGTGAGGTAAGAGGTTTATCAAAACAATGGAATCAGAATACTTTAGTGTGTATTTAACTGAGCTGTCAAGGCTCTCCTGTACGTCGTCGACGAAAGGGAGATTCACCAGGAGATAGGTTCTAGGCTTCACATCCTTCGACCGCAGCACTTCAACAGCTCGTTCAAAATCCCTCAGATGAAACCCTTTATTGATTTTATCCAGAATACGGTCGTCGGCAACCTCCAAGCCAATGGCGACCTCAAGCTGCATATCAGAGAACTCCCCCAATACCCCTGGTGTGATGAATTCCGGGCGCGACTCTACCATCAGCTTCCTTATCCCGGCTTGCCTGCACCTCTCTATGAAGTATCTCCTACCCTCAGCAGGCATCTGTTGTTCGTCAAAGAAGCTCCCCGAGCCGAAAACCTTTATATGATCAATTTCAGGTTCCAATGTATCGAAAAACAGGTCAAAATAGCGTTTCATGTTTTCGGATTCCGGTTTCCTACCCTCTGAGGCACCGTAGCCACAGAATAGACACTTAGACCACTTGCAGCGGCCGAACTTCAGCAGGAATATCTTTTCCGGCATTTTATAAAAAAAAGGGTCAAGCCTACTCCCTCACCAGCTTATCTTCTTCTCTAAGGCGCTTAAGTTCTCTCCTAAGAAGCTCTGCCTTCTCCATCTCATCAAAATCCTTCATCTTCTTTAAGGCGTCACTCGTCAACGAAAGCTCGACACCGCCCAGAAATTTTGAGTTTACCTTGATGATGCCCTCCTTTTCCAGCTTCTTAGACCACTGCTTCAGGGTTTCTAGGTCAACGCCCAACTTCTCAGACGCCTTGGCTGCATTGATTTTTTTAACCTTAGTTATCAACGTCTTCAAATCCTCGGCAGATGGTTTCTTCACTGCAGAAGATTTTTGGGTTATAGGTTCTTCAACAACAGGCTCCTCCTCAACAGGCTCAACAACAGGCTCCTCCTCAACAGGCTCAACAACAGGCTCCTCCTCAACAGGCTCAACAACAGGCTCCTCGATCTTGGGGAACTTGGGGGTTTCCATTGGAGGCGTTAAACGGGTATCTTCCCTTTTCTCAAGCTCTTCACTATCCAGTCTCTCCCTTATCTTCCTCAAGTCGGCTTCTTTACGCTCCCTCTCCACTAACTCCCGTTCTCTTCTGGCTAATTCCTGCTCTCTTTCCGCAAGCTGCAGAGCCATTTCCTTTAACCTCTCCTCACCTTCAACCTCCTTGCCCCACTTAGAGAGTAATTCCTCAACCCTTGCAGCCTTCTTATCCGCTATCTCCTTCTGCTTAGTAAGATGTTCTTCTCTGCTAGCAAGCGCTTCCTTCTCTGTTTTTATCCGCTGGTCGAGCATTGAAAGCTCCTTTTCCCGCTCATTAAATATCCTCTCCTTTTCCATCACAGCCTCAACTTCCTTTTGTATATTTCCGCCCCTACTCTGTAGTTCCTCCTTGATCCTGTTTATCCTCTCCTCTCTGCTATCCAATTCTGGTCTTCTCTGCTCTAGCTCCTCCTTCTCCTTCAAGACCCTTTCTTCCATCTCATAGACTTTTTCTTCCCTACTCTTAAACTCATCATACTTTTTCTCTATTTTCTTTTCTCTCTCATTCATCTCGCTCTCCCTTTCTGTCAGGATAATGTCACGGCTCTTGATGTCATCCATCTTCTTTCTCAGAGTTGCTTCCATGCTCCTCAGACGATCCTCGATGGCCTTAAAACTGTTATTTTTTTCCTTCAATTCTCTGGCGCCACTTAAGATTGTTTCTTGTTTTACGGAAAGTTCTTCCTGTAATGATTTGATTTTTTCCTCCTCAGATAGGAGATTAGATTCCCTCCCCCAGATCTTCTTCTCCATGCTTTCGAGTTCGAGAATCTTTTGCTCCGAATCCCTTATCTTCTTGCTCCTTTCCTTGAGTTCGGTCTCGGCTGCCTTCAATCTCTTTTCTATATTCATCAACTCAGATTCTCTGCTGTCAAGCGCCTCCTTTTTAGCCATCAATTTCCCGCTTTCTTCCCTGAGCGCTGCAATATCCTTCTCGGCTTGCTGAATCTTCACCTCTCTTGCAACCAAACTCTGATGCGCATTTTTCAGGCGCTCCTCAGTCTTCTCCAATTCCTGTTTTTTCTTGATGAACTCATCCTGCCTTCTCTTCAAATCAGAACTCATAGACTGCAGTTCTGTGTTGAAATTCCGCAGTTCATTCTCCTTTTCGTTGAGCTTTTTTTCTCTAGCATCAAGTTCCAGAACCCTTTTCTCTGAGTTCTCTATCCTCCTTTTTCTCTCAACTAATTCAGCCTCGGCTGCCTTCAGTTTCTCCTCGAAGTCTTTAAATTCCGCTTCTTTAGTTTCTAGTCTTTTATTTCTTTCAAGAAAATTCTTTTCTTTTTCCACCAGTTTGGCTTCCATTTCCTTCAGTATTTCCTTTATCTTCTCTAGTTTCTCTTCTTTCACCCTCAGTTTGCTCTCAACATCCTTTAAACCGATTTCCTCGCTAAAGAAAAACTGAAGGTCTTCTTCCTTGTCCTTTAACTCTTTCTCCCACTGCTCTAATTCGCTCTGCCTTCTCTTCAATTCCTCCTGGGTCAGGATTGGTCCACTAGCCATCTTTTATAAGTATAAGGTATCTATTTTTCTGCTTTGGTTATATATTACTTCTAGGCAATTAATTATTTCTTGTATTTGCTTTTAATGGTCTCCCTTATATTGGCTGCCTTTTTCTCGCCTATGCCCTCAACGTTCATCAGATCCTTCTTCGGTGCGTTGATGACGTCGACTACGCTGCCGAATTCCTCAAGCAATCTTTTTGCGAGAACTGCGGAAACGTTCGGCAGAGACTCTATGACGTATCTCTGCCTCTCCTGCAGGGTTATGGGTTTCTTTTCGCCCCTCAATGGTATCTCCTTTTCCTCGGGCAGCTGCTCCCTCTTCGCGATCAAATACAATATGTGAACTGTGTCGTATTCGTCTCTGGAGCGCAGCACATGGATTCCGAAGCTTAATGGCAGCGTTATCAGTGCCCCGCGTATGGCGTTCGCGTGTATGTCTCTCAGGTAATAGAGGTTTTCCACACCCTCAATTATCATTATGGGTATCTCGAAATTTCTGGCCAGCTCGTTTGCCTGCGACAGCAGACGCTTGTCTATGATCGACTGCAGGAAGTCCTCTGTTGTCTTCCTTTCAACACACACCCTGTTGCTTAATATGAAGTCTCCGACAGGCAGCTGCCTTATCTCTATTTTTGCCTTCTCCCTGAGGGCCTTCAGCAGATTGGTACTTCTCTCCCTAGCATCCACGTATATCTTTATTTCCTTCTCTTCGTGGCTGACTGGGGGGCTGTATTTTATGAGGCTCTGCTGTCCGACGTCTCCCTCAAAGTTGTCCCCCATCTTCTTCACCATGGTCTTCATCTTCCTCTCCTTATGCACGGAGGCCCAATAGTATGCCTCATCCCTGGTCTCCTTCGCCATGAGCACAATAACCTTGCCCGCGGTGCTTCTCCCGGTTCTGCCTCTCCGCTGTATCGACCTTATCTCTGACGGAATCGGCTCATAGAATACAACGACGTCGACCTTTGGTATGTCTATGCCCTCCTCTGCCACGGAAGTGGCGACCAAGGCGGTATATTTTCCGGCCTTGAAGTTTTCCAGGACGCTTATCTGCTCCTTTTGAGTCATCCCTTTTCTACCGTCCTTGGACGCCTGCCCAATGAATTCCCTGGCAAGGATGTCGCTTTGATTCAGTTTGTTGATTATTTCCTCGACGGTATCCCTGTACTGAGTGAACACTATCACCTTCTCCCCCCGGTGTTCTTCCACTATTTCAGCTAGCTTATCCAGTTTTGGGTGTTCAACGCCCTTCAGATTCAGTTCATGAACACTCTGTGTCAGATAATTCATCCTCGAATCAGAGAAAAGCCGGTCTATGGCCTTAGACTTCTGTTTTCTAAGGCGCTGCAGATAGTTGTCCAATGACCCTATTCCTTGGGTTTCCAGCAGCTCGAGGGCGTGGCTTATCTTCAGGGCTGACGCAACCAGTGAAGCATTGTTGAATGATTTCTCGCCTTCAGCTATTTCTTTCCTGATCTCGGACTGCATCTGTAGGAGTGTTTTCTTATTCACTTTCTCTATGCTCGCGCTCTTTAAGTAGCCATTCTTCTTCAGCTGCCTTAGATCGTCCCTTAGTACAGATTCAATGACCTTCTTCACCTTCTTGAATTCCTCTGGAAGCTCGACCTTCACCCACTCGGTCCTGACCTTCTGGATGTATGGTCTGACGTCGGCGTCCTCCTCTGTTTTTGCTTCAACCCTCTGTATGAAGAGGCTCTTACATATCTCTTTTACTGTTTCACTGTCCGAGCTCGGCGAAGCCGTTAAACCCAGTATTAGGGGGTTCTCTGCGGTCTTCATGTATTCTTCAGCGATGTTCACGTATGAGTAGTTCCCAACTGAGCGATGGCATTCATCCACTATCAGGAGGGAGACGTTCTTCAGTTCCAATCCGCGGAAGATGTCGTTTTCTATCGTCTGCGGGGTCGCGAATATCATCTGACTTTTATTCCATAGATCTTTTCTATCCTTGACGGGGTCCATGCCGGTAAGCACTACCGTGTCTTCCACTTTTAGTATTTCGCTGAACTTGCGGTGGTGTTGCACCGCCAGAGGCCTTGTCGGCGCCAGAAACAGTATCTTCGATTTCTGGAATTCATTCAGGCGGTGTGCTGCTATCATGGCCGCGATGATGGTCTTCCCTAAGCCCGTGGGTAAGACGATGAGGGTGTTCACATCCAATGCCCTTGAAACAACAGCCTCCTGGTACTTCCTAAGGCTCACGGTCTGCGGTTTAATCAGGGGATGGCTTACATACATCTTATATATTTATATATGGAGACAACAATAGATTAATTGCAGAAGATGAAGCTTGCGGAGAAAAACCTGGGCTACTACGCAAGTAACATAAAGCTGCCCCTGCTCTACTATATTATAGCAGTTATATTAGCCTTCATCGTGGCTTATATCCTCCCCCTCGATTTGGCGTGGCTTTTAGTCCTAGCAGTTTTATTGTTTGGGCCGATTCTTCTTCCAACATATATCGGATGGTCTACTGTCAGGAAGAGAGGAGGTGCCCTCACCCATGCTGCATTATCTGGTGCATTGCTGGGAGTGGTCCTATGCTCTATTTTCCTTATACTGATCATCTTATTTGCAGGGATTAGTTTCACTCTTTTTTCTGGGCAATCTGACACGACTGGATTGAGTCCGGAAACTGCTGAAGTCGTATTCTTGATCGATCAACTGATATACAGGGTCAGCATGGTTATGTTGGGTATCGCTGTTATTGGATTCCCGTTCTATGCTGGAGCGTACACTGCAATCTCTGTGACATGCGCAGCTCTTGGGGGTTTGATAGCAAAGAAAACGATGTAGTCTTCAGTAGCTTCCTAGTATCTTGAGGTAGGTTGTTTTTTCTTTCACTGCGTTCATTACCTTCCCTACTTTTTCGTCTTTGAGCGAGCCTTCGAAGTCAACAAAGAACAGGTATTCTCCGAGTTTTTTCTTTGAGGGCCTTGATTCTATCTTCGTCAGATTTATTCCGTCGTCTGCGAACTCCTTCAGTGTCTTATATAAGGCTCCGGGCTCGTCCCTTAAGGCGAATATTATCGAGGTCTTATTCCCTGAACCCTCCCCCTTTGAGATCACGATGAAACGGGTCTGGCTCCTTGCGTCTTCGATGTTCTCTCTCAGGAGCCTTAAGCTGTAGATTTCCGCGGCCTCCTTGGGACCGATTGCCGCAGAGTTCCTGAGATTCCTTACCTCCGCCATGGCGGCTGCGGTGCTCTCATGCCTCTGCAGTCTAGCCTCCGGGAAATTTTCGGATAGAAAACGCTTGCACTGAGCCAGGGCATGTGGGTGCGATATTATCGTCTTAACATCCTTAAAATTCGTGCCCGCTGGGCCTACCAGACACAATCTTATGTCCATTATCAGTTCCTTCACTATCTTCAAGTCGTATTCTATGAGGGAGTCCATGGTCGTGTTGACGCTTCCCTCAAGGGAGTTCTCAATCGCCACAACGCCGTATTCTGTTCCAGAATCCACTAGATCGAAGACCTCGTCCACGGTACTGCAGTAGGTGAATTCAGCCTCCTTGAATACCTTTCTTGCGGCGATCTCGGTGAAGGTCCCCATCGGACCTAAGACACAAACCCTAGTTTTGTTCATTTCTACAGTATCTGATTACCTGCTCGAATATGCTCCTGATGAATCCTCTGTTGAGTTCAGTCGATTCCGTGATCTTGTCCAAGACCTGTTTTTCCCTTCCTAGGTCAGGTATGTCTTTACCCAGTTTCTTCTTTTCTTTCCCTATCTTCTTCGCTATGTTGACCCGTTCCTCGATAAGCCTCAATATTTCGTTGTCTATTTCATCTATTCTCCTCCTGTGTTCTTCTAGTCCGGGCATTTTCTGCTCCATTGCTCTACGACGTCGATGTCTTCCCCTCCAACGGCGGTGACTCTCTCCCTGATCTTGACCGTCACTGGCAGCTTTGTTGCTGCCCCCGCAATAATGGCTTCTCCGCGGGAGAGGCTTGGCAGGTCCCTCACAATATCCTCTGTGACGCTCTCAACTGACTGGCGGATGTATTCCTGGTCTGCAGGATTCACTATCTTCAGTATTATTTGAGTGTTGCACTGGGATAAGACGTCTGCGTCAAGTCTGCTCGGCCGCTGGCTTACGATACATAAGCCGACGCCGAATTTCCTGCCCTCTCTGGCGATCTTCTTCAGGATGGACCTTGATAGGATCTTTCTGTCCTCTGAGGTCCGGGGGGCGAAGTTGTGCGCTTCCTCCACTATGAGGAAGGCCGGCACATCGAATCTGCCTTCGCCGTCTTTCACGTAAGCCTTCCTTGCTTCAAAGATCCTCCTGGTGATCGCTGCTATTATCGTCTCCGACAGTCTTTCATCAGCATCTGATAGATCTATCACCGTGAGCTGGTTTCCTGCGACAATGTCTTCTATGGGCGTCCCCTTGAGCTCGAATATCGCCAACCTGTTAAGTCTCTCGATCTTCCTTATCGTGGAACCTATCGTGGTTAAACCAACCCTCTTGGATAGCTCCTTTATGTCGCCTTCGGATATGTTTTCAGCGAGGATGTCTCTGCCCTCTTTCGCGTCATAGATCAGTCCCATAACATCCTTTATTATGTTGAGATCGTATCTGTCGTAGAATTTTCTTGCAAGCGTTATCACAGCATCTATGAGGTCCCTCTGCGCCTCCGTCAGGTCCGGTACAAGGTTTATGAAGTCTATCGACCTGAGGGAGGAGGTCTCTATCTTGATCTTGCTGTCCCCTTTCACTCCGTAGACCTTCGTCTTCGCGTTGCCCATGCTTATGCCCTTGTATTCCCCATGGGGGTCGAATACGACTACTGCGCCCTTCTTCTTCAATAGTTCCTCTATAACGACCCCAACGGTATAGCTTTTCCCGGACCCTGTCATCGCAAGAATCGCGCAATGCCTCGAAATCAGGTCATTAACTGAGATGTATACTGGAACGCTCTCTCTGGTGGATAGTGTTCCTACACAAGCGGCCTTCTTCTCTTCCTGGCGGAGGATTCTCTTCACTATGTCGTCATCCGCGAGGTACACGCTGGAGCCGGGTTTTATCCCATACCGGGGCATCTCCAAACCGTTGCTGCCCTCGTATCCAAGGACCTTGACTGTTGGGACTGGGTACTCGCCCTCATTCAACAGTATGTCCCCTAAACGTAGGTCTCGGCCGAATTCGTCCGGAAGCAGTTCATTGGAGATTATGATGTCTTTTATGATCCCCAGGATCTTGTTGCCTGTGACGGATTCATTGACGACGACGAACTCATCCCTCTTCACGTTTTTTTCCATGCCGTTCTTTATGACGAACCTGAAGCCTCTGAGCGTTGTCGAACCGATAACCTGCCCTATCTCCATGATCTTATAGATATAAGGCTTTGTTTCATAAATCATATTATGCCAGAGGTCACCGCTCTCTTAGTGGGTAGGTTTCAGCCCTTCCACAATGGACATATGAAGCTCATAGAGCATGTCGCGAATGAGGTCGACTATTTGTTGATAGCCATAGGCAGCTCCCAGGAAAGCCATACCTGGGAGAACCCGTTCTCTGCCGAAGAGAGGAAGATGATGGTCCAGAAATCGCTCAGGGTATTCAAACGCTATGAGATCTATGAGATACCGGACGTCAACAACGACAGGATCTGGGTTTCTCACGTGAAGAGGATTCTTCCGGAATTCGATGTAGTTTATGCTAACAGCGACCGCGAAATCCGCCTGTTCGGGGAAGCCGGCTTCGAGGTCAAATCCACTCCGTTGTTCAGCAGAGACCTCTACTCTGGGACAGAGATCAGGAGGAGGATCGCCATGGACGAGAAATGGGAGCGACTCGTCCCTCAGGGAACCATAGACGTGATTAGGAGCGTGGACGGCATCAGGAGGATCAAGGAGCTGAGCCTTATTTTATAATCCATATCATAATATAACATGGCCGAAAAACAAAAAGTCGGTGAGGTCTTCACCTACTTCGCAAAGGCCGGTGTCGCAGGTATAACGTTGACCGACGGCTCTCTTAGTGTTGGAGACAACATACTTTTTTTGGGTAATACCACGAATTTTCAGCAGACCGTTGAATCCATGCAGATAGAACACAACTCTGTTCATAAGGCGGACCCCGGTCAGTCCATAGGAATGAAGGTGAGGGACAGAGTTAGGCCTCACGACGCAGTCTACACGGTCTGAACTCCGAGAAATGGAAGACAACAGAAGGCTTTGGGTGTGCATAGCATTGCTGGCAGTCCTTAACGTATCCACCCTCGTCTATCTCCTTCAGTCGCATAGTGCAACAAACAGCGTGCTGGATTCCATCAAGGCTAACATATCCTCACAGGATGACGCCTTTAAATCCTACCGGAGTCAGCAGAGCGCCGAGATGGACTCACTTGAAGCCAGCATAAGTAATGCCTCCAAGTCCTTAGACGCCAGGGTTTCTGCCTTGGATAGTAGATTTAATCTCTTCGTGAACGACTTGGATTCTCGAGTGGAGGGTCTTTCTTCGAGGGTTGATTCCTTGGGTGAGGAATCTGAGGAAAAATACGAGTCCTTGACGGGTAAGATATCTGGGTTGGAGGATTTGACGAAGGGCGTCGACGTCGAGCAGTTGAAGTATTCCGTCGTCATCGTTATGGTAAACAACGACGTCGTCGCAAGCGGCACGATCGTTGACCCTGACGGCTTCGTCGTCACAAACAAGCATGTTGTGGAGGCCATCGGCAGCGAAGACATTATCCGCGTTGAACTCTACAATGGCCGAAAGTATAGGGCCTCTGTTGTGGCTGAGAGCTCTACGAAGATTGATCTAGCGCTTCTCCGAATCCAGGGCAGCGACCTTGGTCTCTCCTTCCTCGAATTCGAAGACGTCAGCAACATCAAGACAGGCGATAAGGTCTACGCTATAGGTAACCCATTGGGGCAGGACTTGACGAAGTTCACTGTAACCAATGGCATCATCAGCGGCTTCCGGGAGGAGAAGAGCGTCTACTATATTCAAACTGATGCAGCCCTTAATCCTGGGAACTCCGGCGGACCCCTAATCAACAACAACGGCAAAGTTGTAGGCATAGTCAACATGGGCTACATCTATGCTGAAGGATTGAGCTTCGCTATCAGATCAGACATCGTACAACAATTCCTACTAGAAGAAATGCACTAGAAGTATTCTCTGAGTCTTTTTTTAGGCCCCCAGGTAGACTATTTTTCTGCCAACCATTCTGGCTTCGGGTGTCATCTTGTGCGGTTGGCTGCGTCCGGGTCCCAAGATGTGTTCCACATCTATTTTACGCGCAGTTAATGCATCTGATATCAGGGAGCGGTGACAGCGCCAGGGAATGGCTTCGGCGCACATCAGAGCAAGTTTTTTCTTTTTCGCAAGCTCCGGCAGCGTATTCAAGCTTTCTTCGAATTCCTTTGACTGCATGTGGTCTGCGTAGCCGCGAAAAGACGCATTCGTCAAACCCACATTCACGGAGTCCTTCCTCGCCTTCCGCAACCCACCCAAACCGGCCATATGGAGGTAGTCTACGCCTTTTTCTTTCAGAGCCCTGGGTAATGTTTCCCTGTTGAACTGGGGATTGTGGCGCGACCACGGGATGCTGCGTACATCAATCACTTCGTCTATTCCGTATTCTTTAAGCAGGCCGATGAAATCTTCTAATGACCTGGTCGAATGCCCTATGGTGAATAGTTTCATCTTATAAAAAGTCTCTGAGTCTTTTTATTGCGTATAGTTTTTCTTTCTGGTCTATTCTGGCGGCGTCTACTGCCTCCTGCAGCGTATTTATCGTGTGGTCGTATGTTTTCCTGTCCACTGGGTAGGGGAAGCCGTCTTTTCCGCCGTGGGCGAAGCTGAACCTTGCCGGATCCTTCCAGCTTGGTTCGGCTCCGTAGACTATCTCGGATACGAGGGCTAATGCCCTCACCCTCTTGGGGCCTATGCCCTTCAACGCTATGAGTTCCTCGTAGTTTTGGGGCTGTATCTCGTACGCCTTCCGCAGGACTTCGAAGCCGCCTCTGCCGACGTCTACTTCCAGCACCGGGTGATGGGAGGGCATTATGAGGGTCTTCTGTTTGCCTTCCCTTAGGTACTGGAGCAGATGCCCTGGGTTATCATTAACTAAGTCGACGCTTGTCTTCCGGGCTTCCTCGCTCTTCCTTGAGGTCATGTCCAGTGTTTTTTTCTCCAGTCTATCAGAGCATATCCCGGAGTGGGGTTCCTCTACGAAGGATTCCACGTTGTCTGAAAGCCAGTGGTATCTTCTAGCATAATTCTCATTCATCCCCTGCTGTACTACCGCCCACTCGCCTTCCTCAGTCAGGAAGAAGCTGTGGTGGTACAGTTGGTAGGAGTCCTGGATGCATGTATTGTCTACCTTCGCCGAAATCCTGCTCGCATACTTCAGCTCTTCTATCTCCTTTGTAGACAAAGGAAAGACTTCGGCGGCTTTTTCTATCTCTGCCGGGGTCTTACGAGAAGCAGCTCCTTTGCCGCCTGCTACAATGATCCCTGTTTCTGGGGTGATTGCCATCTTCAGGGCGCCGCAGGCTGTCGTCGTTGTCCCGGAAGAATGCCAGTCGAAGCCTATCACGCACGTGAAGGCCTGGAACCAATGGGGGTCAGCTATCCTCAGAAGAAATTCCTTTTGACCGTATTCTTGGACGATTACTTCAGTGATCGCGGAGGAAAGCCTCACCATCCTGTTGAACAGCCATCTGGGAGCGCGTCCTCCATGCAGTGGCAGATCAGCTGTCCCGGTCTTCTTCATCTTACAATGTCGAACAGTTCATTTATATCATCTATTTCATGGTCTGCGTTTGATTTTATTGATCTGCCATTGTAACCGTATCTTGCGAAGCAGGTCTTCATCCCGATCTTTTTAGCGCCTTCGATGTCCCTCTCCAGGTGGTCTCCTATGAAGAGGCATTCCTCCGCCTTCATATCCAGTTCCTCCAGTGCCTTCTTGAATGGCTCAAGGTTGGGTTTCTTCTTTCCAGTGTCGCTGGATGTTATCACCACGTCAAGTAGGTGGCCTATTTCTAGGGCGGAGATTCTCAACCAGGCCTGCATCTTCTCGGCGTCTGTCACTATGGCAAGCTTTATCCCCTTCTTGGCGAGTTCTGTTAGCGTCGAGACCACGTGGGGGTAGGGTTTCAGGTAGGATATCTTGGTCTTACGGTAGGAGTTTATCCCCGCAGCCATGATGCGGTAGTCCTCTCTACCTAGAACCCTTCTGCTGAATTCCTGGAAGACCTCCTGGTATTCTATTCCCTGATCAGAGTATATGTTGAATAATGTCTTTATGGCTTCCTCTTTTTTCATCTCTAAGCCAGAATCGATCATGGCGTCAACTGCATTCTCCACGCACATCCGCTTCAACTTCATGAAGTCGATCAAGGTGTTGTCTAAGTCGAAGAGGACTGCTTTGATTGGCATTTTAGTCCATGAAACCCAGTGCTTCGTCTATTCTTCCGAGTTCTATTCCCGTTGTGCGTGAGCCTGTCACATATCCGTTAGAGTTCGCTATGAGCCCGGATTTCACGAACGGGAAGCCGAAGTTAACTGAGCCGGTCAGGCCTTCTACCCTGAATATGCTCGCCAATTCCATCAGTTCGCTTCCGGCGTCCGGGTGAACCAGGAAGCCCTTGTTTGTTGCAACACAGCAGGCTCCGACTTCTTCATGGCCTGCTATTCCTCCCTGGACGACCTCGACCCCTAAGATATCCCTCACACCCTTTATGTCTGATATCATGGGGCTCACTAAGGCTGCTTTGTCGTTGCACGCTATGAGGTTCCCAAGGGCTGTGCTCTTGTCCTTGAGCCTGCCTATTGTAGTATCTACATCATTTTCCTTTAGCTTCTTCTCCAGGAGGGTGGCTTCTTCGTCGGAGATGAAATAGGGTAGGAGGAGACTATTTGAGTTCCCGGCACAGAATAAGCCTATGAGGTTTGTGCCGTAGAGTGTCGTCTTTATTACTGGAGTGTCTAAGGCCTCGATCTTCGGGAACTTTTTGGATAGTATGGCGTATCTGTCGGAGCACATCCCAAGGAGGCCTATGAAGTCCTCTCCCTGAACAGAAGTCTGCTGCACATGCATTTGCTACTCAACCAAGGATGCGATCACCTTATCCTCTTCTTTTATTATCTTGATCCTTATCCTGCGGGGTGGTTTTTTCACGCCCTTCACCCACAGGGCCTCGTTGATGGAGGGATCAACTCTGACATTGGACAGCTTCAGCTTCCCTGTCAGATACTCCTTGATGGTTTTTGTCGCACTGCTGGCTCTCTTCGTCTTCGAGACCCTGAACGCCTCCCTTAGGGGTATGGTGTAGACTTCTTCCATTTTATCTTATGTAGTTTCCAGTGTCTTCTTTCTCCTTGTTTTTGTCCTTCATCGCCACCTTAGGCATCGGTATGGGAGACGGCAGCTGTATCTCCCTCGCCAGTATTACTGTCTCAGTGACGCAGTTGAATATTATGAAGTTGTGGATTTCCTCCGCCATATCCAGGGGCAGGTTTTTTTGGCCGCTTTTATCCCATTCTTTGACGGCCTTCTCCATTTTTTCCTCTGAGTCCTCGACGATCGTTTTCCCTGTGATTTTGACCTCGCCTATGTCTGGCTCGTATTTGCTCTTGAACGTGAATCCTATGGAGAGCCTGCCTTCAACCCGCTCTACGTCCGTTATGGTGCTGTTGTTGTTGACGGTTATGTAGCCTTGGGGTTCATTGAACTTGTTCGCCTCTATGCTATCGTACCTTACGCTGATTTTAATCATGTTTTTACCCCAGACTCAATTATAATAGATAGATTTAGACTTAATAACTAAAGATGACGACTGTGGTCGCAACCGGGGTCTTCACAATACTCCATCCAGGGCATGTACTCTACCTGGAGGAGGCCAGGAAGCTTGGCGATAAACTTATCGTGATAGTGGCTAGAGACAGCATGGTTGAGAAGAAGAAAAACCAGCGGTTTGTCTCGGAGAAGCAGAGGCTCGCCGTCGTTAAAGCGCTGAAGACAGTCGACTCCGCTGTTCTTGGAGACGAGGAAGACATTTTCAAGCCCATAGAGGAGATCAAACCGGACATCATCGCCCTGGGAAAAGACCAGGACTTCGATGTAGAAGCCCTAGAGAAGGGGCTGCGGGATAGGGGCCTCAAAGCCAAGATTGTCAGGATCGAGAAATACTGGGATGAGGGCTTGCACAGCTCAAGGCACATAATAGCCAAGATCAAGGAACAGGAGAATGCATCTCAGGGTTAGGAGGGAACAAGGTGAGGAAATCCGGAGAAAACTTATTGAGTTGGATTTTTTCGACTACAACAGGCGGATTCTGTCTGAGGGTGGCTTTTTGTTGATCCCTGTCACCGGAGTTGTTGAGTTAGAGGATTCTGAGTTAGTAGATGTTGTAGGTGAGAAGGTAGCTAGGAGGACCAGATCTCTGAGGGAATCCCTGGAGGGTAGACTAAACCCTGATGGACTAGGTCTGCTGCCCAGGGCCTTCGACGTTATAGGAGACATAGCAGTCCTGGAACTGCCTGATGAGTTACTGGATAAGAAGGATGTTGTTTGTGAGGCATTGCTTGAAACGTTCAAGAACATCAAAGTGGTTGCCGTAAAGAAGACCAGGGTTGGAACCGAGTTCCGTACCAGAAGCCTTGAGATCGCAGCCGGCGAAAACAGGTTGGAGACAATCCATAAGGAACATGGATGCCTTTATAGGTTGAACATTGAATCCGCCTATTTTTCTCCTCGCCTCGGCTCTGAGAGGCTGAGGGTCGCTTCCCAGGTAAAGGACGGTGAGCGTGTCCTTGTCATGTTCGCAGGAGTCGGGCCTTACCCGATCCTGATAGCTAAGAGATCAAATCCTAGGGAAGTGGTTGCTGTAGAGTTGAATCCCAGCGCTTTTGATTATATGAGGGAAAACATCGCCTTGAATAACGTCGACGTCACCCCTATTTTAGGGGACGCTCGAAATGAAACACAGAAGCTGGGTAAATTCGACAGGATCGTTATGCCTTTACCTAAGGACGCAGGCAGTTTTCTGGATACGGCGCTGCCTGCGTTAAATAGGAATGGCGTGATACACTTCTACGACTTCTCCTCTGGGGAGCAGGAATCCTCTAGGGGGGTAGAGGAGATTTGCGGAAACCTTGGCTACAGGATCAGGGTACTGGATGCCGTGAAATGCGGCTCATACTCTCCTGAACTCTACAGGGTCTGCATCGACTTCCGTGTTGTCTGACATTTATATATACATTGTTATAATAATATTATAATGATCAAAAACCTCTCAGGGAGGAGAATAGTCTGGACAAAACACGCTGCCAAAGAGGTTCTGGAGGATAACTTCAATCCGGCTCTGATAGAAAAATGCTTGGATAGGATTGCTAAATTCCCAGAATTCAACGAAAACAAAAACAGGGGAGTCACCAAACTGGATGGCAGATATTGCACTCTCATCTATGTCAAGATGAAGCTTGGTTTGAAGGTTGTAACTTGCTGGGAAAGCAGCCAAAACGAAATAAAGGAGTACAGAAGGGCTGTTAGAGGATACAAGAATAAATGAGATGAAAAAAATGGAAAAACTAAAGTGTGTTTGCGGGGCGAAAGCAGAGAAACTAAAGACTGATTTGGAGTTATTCGATGGAACCATATTGTTGAAGGATGTGGACGCTTATTACTGCCCAGAATGTAAGGAAGAGATATTAACTACGGATCAGCTGTCTTCGGTCAGGGAGAAATTACGTGGAATTTTGCCAAATTTTGAAGCCTTCAGCCTCAGGAAGAAGGTAACCCAGCTTGGGAACTCCCTGTCGATCCCCCTCTCCAAAGAGATAACAGAATTCATGCATCTACAAAAAGGTGGGGAAGTAAAAATCACGGTCAAAAACAGACAACGGCTGATAATCGACGTCTGCTGATTGAGGATAAAGTCTGCGTAGACTTCCAGCTTCTCTAGCCGATGTAGTAGTATTCTCCGCTCTTCTTTTGTTCTCTATCCTTAACTGAGCCTTCCTTGTTGGCTCTTGGTCTGCCCGTTTCCGGATCGCGTCTGAATGTGACGTTCATCTTTTTCAGGAATTGGTTCATCCCTGCCCTCGGGCTAAGGGGCTCTGAAGCCTTTCCGTTAACGCCGGAAACGCCTTCGAAGACCATCAATTCATCTGATAGGTAGTCAATCAATAGGATGTCGTGTTCCACTATGAGGACTGAGACCTCGTTGTCTATTGCGAACTTCTTCAGGTATTTACCGAGGGCCAGCCTCTCTTCGACGTCCAAGTAGGCTGAAGGCTCATCCAGGAGGTATAGGTCTGCTTCCCTTGAAAGACAGTCAACGATAGCCACCTTCTGGAGTTCGCCGCCGCTTAGCTCATCAACTTTCCTATCAATCATGTGCGTCAGATTGAATCTCTGAACCAGCTCAGGCTTCAGTTTCAACGAGTTCACGGTTACGGGCTGAGGTCTAATGTACTGCGGCTTATAGGATATCTTCGCCTTCAACCCTACGTCCAAGTTATCCGCTTCTATGTCGCCTGCCAGCATCCTGACGAAGGTCGTCTTACCTGTGGCGTTAGGCCCCAGTATTCCGAGGATTTCAGGAGCATATAACACACCTGAGTTAATGGACAGCCTGAATCCGTCGTATTCCTTCACCAAATCGGGGTAGGATAGTATCTCGTTTAGTTCCTTTTTCTCACTCGGCGGCCTTACCTCAAACCGGATTTCGTCCCTGAATCTGGTGTTCTCCGATCTAAGAAATCCGTCAAGGTACTCGTTTATGCCGACTCGGACGCTTTTTATGTTCGATATTATCCCATATGCGCCGGGTTTCCCGTAGATTACGTGCACGTAGTCTGACAGGTAATCTAAGACTATCAGGTCATGTTCTACCACGAAAACGTATCTGTCCTTTATTCCTCTGACGGCTTTTGCAACATTCAACCTCTCCCTGACGTCTAGGTAGCTCGAAGGCTCATCTAGGAGATAGATGCTAGCATCCTTTGTAAGGCATGCTGCTATCGCAAACCTCTGCAGTTCGCCGCCGCTTAACTCGTTAACTTCCTTGCCTAAGGCGTTCCTCAGGTTCAGTGTTTCTATGATCTCCTCTAAGTTGCCTAATTCATCACCCTTTTCTAATACACCCCGAACAACGCCTCCAACGTGTTTAGGAATCGAGTCAACATATTGTGGCTTGTAGACTGCCCTGACCTCCTTGTTCCTCAGCTTCTCCACATAGGATTGTACCTCTTTCCCGCGGAAGCGCTCGATTATTTCCTCCCAGCCTGCCTCAGCCCCCAGATTCGGCTTCAGTTCGCCTGAGAGGATCTTCATGACTGTGGTCTTACCTATGCCGTTGGCTCCGACGATGCCAACGACGCCCTCCCGCGGAGTCGGCAGATTATAGAGCCTGAAACCGTTCACACCATACTGGTGTACTGGTCGACCGACTTCTTCTGGGAGATTGATTATGGTTATAGCACCGAATGGGCATTTTTTCACGCATATGCCGCATCCAGAACACAAGTCCTCAGCGATTACAGGCTTATTCGTTTCCTCGTCCACTACTATGGTCTCATCGCCGGTCTTAACCCTCGGACATATCCTCACACAGAGGAAGTTGCATTCCTTCGGCTTACAGCGGTCCTTGTTTAAGACTGCGATCCTCATCTCATCCAAAGAACATATTATATGCTTTCTCTATATCGTCCCCCGAACCTATGGAGCCATGACCAGGATAAAGCACATCTATCCCCTCCCTCCTATGCAAGTCCAAGATCCTTAGAAGCGACTTCTCCAATTCACTCATACTCCCGCCGGAGAGATCGACCCTCCCTATTCCGTCGGCGAAGACCGTATCCCCAGAAAACAGTGACTTGGATTCTGGCTCATACAGGCAGATGCCTTCTATTGTATGCCCAGGGGTATGCATAATCTCCAACGTCGTTTTTCCCAGATCCATCCTCTGTCCGTCAACAAGCCTCACATCTACCTTCATCTTAGGGGCCTCAGCAGAAAACCAATGAGCGAGAAGCCTTTCCTTGTCTCCCTTCTCCAGGAATTCAACGCCGAGTTCGTGAACACACAACCTTGCTTTGGTTCTCTCCAAGATCCTCTTATTCCCGCCGACGTGGTCGAAGTGACAGTGCGTGTTTATCAGAAAATCGACTCCAACACCCAGTTCATCAATCCTCTGTAGGACTGGCCCCGGATTAATGCCTGAATCAATAACCGCTGTTTTCTCCCCAACAACGATATAGCAGTTGGAGTCGAAGGACTCGCTCAATACGGGATAAATCATGTTAAGGATTAAGGATTCAGGCGATTTAACTTAGCTGAATCACATAGTACTTACAGCAGCTCTTTCAGTCATAACACCATTACATCACGCCGAGGTTGAAGCGACATTCGTCGCTAGCCCTCGCCTTAAACCAAATACCCAACATGCCGAGGTGGCAGAGCCGTGGGCACCCTTTTCTTAGCAAGAAAAGCGTGCATCAGCAAGACAGCGTTGCTGTCTTGTCTGACTCGAGACCGAAGGTCTCGCTCACGGAAAAGAAAGATCGCCGCTTAGCGTCGACAGATAAATCAACAACCACACCCTAAAGGGTGTGGTATGAACTTACAAAGTCGGCAAGTATGAGGCATTCATCTGCGACTTCAAAGTCGCAG
>JAFGDV010000032.1 GCA_016931955.1 Candidatus Altarchaeota archaeon
AACCAAACACCAAAGAGATGAGCAAAACAAAAGAGAACAGCAAAGCTAAGACAAACCACCTACCACCAACCATGGACTTACACCCAATATTCATTTAACCAATGCCCCCAAGAATCGCATCCAGTATTTGGAAGCGGTTGGGTGGTTGACATTCATGGCAGAGGAAATCTCTTCTATGGTCAGGCCGTAGTTTTTCTCGGACAATAGGTCAAGAATGTGTTCCTTTAATCCGTTATTACGCATACCAACCCCCCAACGTTAATCGCCCCCAACGGCGAACATCAATGATTATTATATAGACATATTTATATATAAATATATTTTTATAGTAGATGGATAAACAGATAAATAGGCGAACAAACATTTAACTAACAGACATGGTCCTCGAATCCGTCATAATACCGTCAAGCATGGAGAAGACTCCAAAAAGCATGCTCTACGTGGGCTTCACATACGCCACCATCGGTCTGCTCCTGGCTTACTGGATCTTCGGAAGCTACAGCAGCCTATCAGGCGTCTTCATAACCTCCATGCCATTGGTGGTGATAATATACAACGTCCTAAAGCTGGAGGAGAGAAAAGACGAAGAATTCTGCATATACGAGAGATACGGCAGACCGCTGAAGAGGACATTCCTGATAAAACAGCACGGTTACGCACTATCGATGTTCATGTTCCTCTTCATCGGGATGGTGATGGCCTATTCACTATGGAGCACCATCCTGCCAGAAAATATGATAGACCGGCTATTCGGCTCACAGATAGAGACAATCAGGATCATAAACCCAAGCATACCGACCGCAGACTTCGTGGACCCAAACAACCCGCTATTGAACATACTATACAACAACTTCAAGGTGTTGATGTTCTGCATCCTCTTCTCGTTCCTCTACGGCTCAGGGGCCATATTCATCCTCACATGGAACGCATCCGTCCTAGGGGTCGCAGTAGGAAGCATCATAAGAAACTCACTGGTGAATTACACCCACTTGAGCAGGTCCAGCTTCCTATACAACTATCTGGGGTCGTTCTCCATAAGCTTCAGCTTCGCAATACACGGAATACCGGAGATAGCAGCATACTTCCTGGGTTCTTTAGGGGGCGGCATCATCTCCGTCGCGGTGGTAAACCATAAGCTTGGGTCACAGGAATTCAGGAGCATAGTAATAGATTCGATCGACTTAATACTGCTGTCGGCTGCGATCCTACTGCTCGCAGGGATAATAGAGATCTATATAACCCCCGCCCTGATATGATCACCTGATGAAGACTACCGGTACATCAACTTCTTCCTCTGGAATCTCCTTGTTCAACCTAACCGCAAGCCTGTAGGCATCGAAAGCGGCAATCAAACTCGCAACAAGACTCAACACAAAGCCTAAATCCCTGTTGTAGTGGATATACAGCGCACCTGTTAAGACCTCCAAGGAAAGGAATACAGCAGCCCTAAGATACTTACCCACGTATAGCTGACCAGTTCCAGCGATCAGGAAAGACAGGATTGCTGCATGAACGGGGTTTCTTTTTTCAGCCACTTTATTACTTATTCATCGTCTGCGATAAAATAAATGGAGACGATGGAATTCAAGATAGACACGAGGAAGAGCATACCAGAGAACGCAGAACACTACTACCAGGAGGCGAAGAAGGCGCAGAAGAAGGTGGAAGGCGCCAGAAAAGCACTACAGGATACGCTAAAGAAAAAAGAGAGACTTGAGGGGGAGAGAAAAAACATCAAGGAAACCAATATCCCAGAAAAAAAAGAAAAAAAGGAGAGGAAATGGTATGACTCATTCAGGTGGTTCACTTCAAGCGACGGATTCCTCGTAATCGGAGGAAAAGATGCTGCAACCAATGAAATCCTAATCAAGAAACACCTGGAGAAAGGGGATCTTGTATTCCATGCCGACGTGCAGGGTGCGCCATTCTTTGTGGTGAAGAATCCAGAGAACAAAGAGATACCCACCTCTACGTTAGATGAGGCGGCGGAGATGGCAGCATCCTATTCAAAGGCCTGGCAGGCAGGTTGGGGAAGCTGCGACGTCTACTACGTGAATCCAGAACAGGTATCCAAGACGACGAAGGCTGGAGAATACCTCACAAAGGGTGCGTTCATGATCTACGGGAAAAAAAACTGGTTCAAGCGGACAGAGCTTAAAATAGGCATAGGATCCAAGGGAGAGGAAATCATCGGCGGCCCGGTCTCCATGATAGAGAAGGGGGCAAAATACTCTGTTAAGATAGGCCCCGGAGAGAAGAAATCAAAACAGCTAGCAGAGGATATAAGGAAGAAGCTGCTCGAGAAAGCGGGGAAAGAAGAAAGGGAAAAGATCAAAGCAACCGGCCTTGAGGAAATCCAGAAATGGATTCCGGCAGGAAAGGGGAGGGTTAAAGAATGAAGAAAAAGATTGATGAAGTGGTGGACTTTTTCGTGAAAGAGGTCAAGGATCTCCCGAAGATAGAGGGGGAAGTCAACGTATTACTTGATGTATTGGATAAACCGCTTAATCTATCAGGTGATTGGAGGAGAGACTACCAGAGTATATCGGATCTTGAAATCAACGCAAAAAAGGCCCTGGAGGTCCTCACACCATTGGCGGAGGTTCCAGTAGGATTGGGGGACAGCTTCATCTCCCTCAGAACGGCATGCGAAAAAGTAAAAGGGGATTTAATGGAGAAAAAAATGGCAGATGAAGAACAGATAAAGACCATCGAATTAAACAGGAGAAACCTAGTGTTCAGGCTAAGGAACTTCATCAAGGACATCGAACCCAGGGAGAGGAAAGCATTGAAGAGGATACTCGCCATGTTAGAAGAAAACAAGAAGCTGAAGAAGAGGGTTCAGAGGCTGGAAGCCGAAAACAAGAAGCTGAAGAAATCGATGTAGGAGAGTGCACAAAAAGAGGGTAGCCAATACTATGGGCATCAAAGAAGTTCATTACCCCTATAAAAAATCCTCTCAGACCTCTTCGAGAAGGGTAAGCGTGTAGTCCAATATCTTAACTAGCTGCTTTCTGGTCTCCTCTGGGTGTTTCTCGTTAAGCCTAACCTTCGCGAACTCCATGCTCAAGGCCTTACAGCCGACTACGTCATTAATCCAGGCTGCAAAGTCGTTTCTCCCATCCATGTGGAATATCAGAGAAGTGTCTGGTACTCCCTCTATCGCCGTCTTCAGAGCAGTCAGTGTCAGTATCTCAACTATGACATCGTCGTGGTCGTTCTTCAGTTTGAAGGACGCTTCAAGATCAACTGGTCTAAGATAGGGATGCTGCTGTTCCATGTGATAAATAATATAAAGATTCGGGTATATATACTTTATCCTTGTTTGATGAACAACCAAGAATACCTTATACTGAACAAGACTAGTAGAAAGGCTGCGAGAACTAAAAACGGATTCCTGGTCACAAAGTAGATTAGTGCTGAGACGATCAAGACGGCAAGTTTGCTTCTTATGGACAAGAGCGCGAAATTCGCCCCAACATAGATCAAAGGAATAGAAGACAGCAGCAGGGAAATCGAAACCAATAAGATGAACAGAATCCACCTGAACGCGAGAACCACGTAATGGGCTGTTAGAGGATACTCTGACAGATAGAACACTGCCGCCAGAAAAAGAAGCAGAACTATAGTTCCAAGAGGGCGCCTTAGCAGTGAGGAAAACACGCCCTTAAAGTCCACGCTGCTCGGAGCCGACCCTAAGCCAAAGCAGACCTGCAGATACAGGAGTAGAAACACAATAGGTTTAGAGGCGACGTAGGAAAACTGCTGATAGAATGCCTTGACTATGGAATACATGGAGTCTAGGATGGGGGAAAGGTTGTTGGCTTCAACAAGCGCGGGTGTGATAAATCCCCCAGAATGGTATTCCAGGGTAAAGTTCATCAAGGCTACGAGGACGATGCCGCAGCCGAAGAATGGGGCGAATCCGACGACGAAGCACCTTATCACTGAAAGGCTGTCTCTGGGCTGCTCATACTCAACAGAGCCAAGGTTTCCGTCATGGGACCTGAAGCGGAATAATGACAGGGAGGTGATCTGGCAGCCGGTAAGCTTCGCAGCCACGGCATGGGAGACCTCATGCAGTATCGTTCCTGGAGCGATTAACAGCCTGAACCAGACCGCCTTAAGTTTAGCGTAGAGGTAGACCTCGATGAAGTCGTTCAACAGTATCTGGATAGCAAATAATAAGGGAATCAAGGCGACATAGTTCCTAAGAACGAAGCCATCTAAAAAGTGCCAGGCTACAATAGATAATAAGACAAACACTGATACTATAAGAGCCCTGTATTCCATGGTATTTATCTATTCTCATATAACGCAAAAAGTATTAATGAAATGGCTTCACTGGAGGAAAAAATCAGAGAGATCGAAGAAGAAATACAGAAGACTCCATACAATAAGGCGACACAGCACCACATAGGCAAACTGAAGGCTAAAATAGCCAGGCTCCGGGAGAGCGCGGAGAAGAGGGGCGGCAAAGGGAAAGGGGCTGGGTTCGCAGTCAAGAAGAGCGGAGACGCTACCATAGCATTGGTTGGATTCCCTTCAGTAGGCAAGTCCACCCTCCTCAACAAGCTGACGGATGCTAGATCAAGGGTAGGAGACTACGATTTCACGACAGTAGACGTCATACCCGGCGTCATGTTCCACCAGGGGGCGAAGATCCAGGTACTGGACATACCGGGGGTTATCACCGGCGCGTCCTCTGGTAGGGGGCGGGGCAGGGAAATCCTCTCGATAATAAGGAACGTCGAACTCATCCTAATACTTGTAGATGTGCTGCACCCAGAACACCTCAAGGTCATAGAGAAGGAATTATACGACGTCGGAATAAGATTGAGTCAGAACCCGCCGAAGGTGGGCATAAAGAGGATCTTCAAGGGCGGCCTGAAGGTGGTGTCAAGCATCCCCCTCAAGAGGATTAACGTGGAAACGATCAGAGAGATACTGAACGTTAACGGCATACATTCAGCAGAGGTTACCCTTCATGAGGACCTAGACGAGGAACGATTCATCGATGCCGTCATGAAGAACCGCGTCTATCTGCCCTGCATCATAGCACTAAACAAGATGGACACAGTAGATGAACACCTGATTATGGAACTGACGGAAAGAATTGGGAAAAAAGCCATACCCATCTCGGCTGAATCGGGGAAAAACCTCGACATCCTGCGAGAAGAGATATTCAGTAAACTGGGGATCATGAGGTTGTACATGAAGCCCCAAGGCGGCGAACCAGACTACAAGGAACCCTTGATCATGAGAAAGAATTCCTCAGTCGGCGAAGTATGCGATTTACTCCACAAAGACATGAGAAAGAAATTCAAATATGCGATAGTCAACGGAAGATCCGCAAGATTCAAGGACCAGATTGTCGGCTTAGAGCATATATTAGATGACGAGGATATCTTAACAATAGTCAAGAAGAGATAAAATGGGGTTCATGAAGAATGCCTTCATCGTATTTCTCGCTTTCACGCTAGTATTCGACATCCTGCTGATTGCAGCAATCAATATGATAAACTCCACACTACTGAATCCCGACTTCATAGTGAGGGAGCTTGACAGATTAGGTTTCTATTCCATGATACAGGACCACTTTGCAGAGTCCGCCGGCAGCCCTGAGTTCGCTGACGTTATCAGGAAGTCCATACCCGAATCCTGGATCCGAGAAAACTTTAAGCGGGTTTTATGTAACACATTCAACTACTTGAACTCTGAAACCGCTTCACTGAATGCGACAATTTCACTGATCGAGGTCAAAGAGAAACTGTTGGCTGAATTACCTGCTTCCTCAATAAATTTGGGCCCTGTCAAGATCGAATTAGATGAGCAGATCCCGGACAGCATCGACTTATCAGAGGGAATCAACTCATCAGGCCTGCTTACGCAGCTTAAGGCTTTCATAGGATACCTCAGGCTCTTCTACAGTATCCTAATACTGGCTGCTTTTGTTATTGTCTCACTGATCGTGGTGATTTCCAAGGATCTGAGGAAGATAAGCCTCACACTCTCATCTGCGTTGTTAGCTTCTGGATTGCTGGCCTATTGTGCTCCCATGATAGCATCCATCCTCTTATTCAACCGAATAAAGGGGATGGATTTACCTGCCTTCCTTCCGGCTGATTCTCTCATAACGATGCTCGATGAGGGGATGCAGCCCATGAGAGACCAAGGAGTGCTTCTTTTCTCAGCGGGAATAATCCTATTCGCCTCATTCATCCTGTTGAAGACCCACGAAGCCAGAAGAGAAATCAAAAAAGAAGAAGAAACAGAACAACTCTTGCTGGAGGAGGTCTGCGGAGAAACCGGAGAAGACGACTTTGATGAAATGTAGTGCCTAACCCTCGATCTTTCCGACCAGTTCCTGAACCAATTGGTTTCTGTTCTGGAAGCTTACTTCTATTATTTCCGTGTCCTGTCTCTTCCTTATCCCCTCAGTGAAGCCGTCACGGGAAAGCTTAATTGTTCCGAAGACCCTGCCGGTGTCTAATGCCTTCAGAACGGCATCTTTGAATCTTTCAGAAAACAACTCCATCTTGCCGATCTCGTCTACTACGATCAAGTCCTTACCCAGGGAATCAAGGACGCTCTTGACTCCAATATTCTCTAAGTCGCTAATATTGACTCCGTATCTGCCGACCCTGAATCCGCTGACAAGGTCTACGTGGGATAAAACGCCCTGTTTTCCGTCCAAGGACACGATCCGGAATCCAACCCTAAGCCCTCTTTCACGGATCTCTTCAGTATAGAAGCCGCCTACATTCACGATCTTGAGTTCCTCCAAGACCCTCATGATCAAGGAGGTCTTCCCAACCCTGGGAGGACCCGCCAACAAGATATTCGCCCTTATTTTCTGTGTCATCCTATAATACTAACGTATGCTGAATGAGGTAATAAAGCTCGGGGTTGATGGAAGAGAGATCTTCCTAATTGGGACAGCGCACGTCTCAAAAGAGAGCGTCGACTTGGTGAAAAAGGTCATCGAAGAAGAAGATCCTGACGTTGTTGCGGTCGAACTCGACGAGCAGAGATACGAGTCACTGATGAACAAAAAAAAGTGGGATGAGACAGAGATTCATAAAGTCATAAAAGAGAAAAAGACACACCTCTTTCTTCTACAACTGCTGCTGACAAACTTCCAACGAAAGATAGGGGACGAGCTCGGAATAAAACCAGGGTCAGAGATGCTTAAGGCAGCTGAGACCGCCAGAGAAAAAAACATCAGGATAGCGTTAGTGGACAGGGATATTAGGATTACATTGAAGAGGGCATTCAACAGGATGGGCCTCAAAGAAAAATTCTCAATATTCTACAGCCTCTTCTCGGGAGTATTTGAACGAGAAGAGATCACCGAAGATTTACTGGATAGATTGAAGGACAAGGATGTGATGACTGAGATGATGCAAGAACTCGCAAAAGAAATACCCTCAATAAAGGAGGTCCTACTGGATGAGAGAGACAAATACATAGCGCAGAAGATACGCGAATTAGAGGGAAGAAAGATCGTCGCCGTGGTGGGAGCAGGACACGTTGGAGGGATAAAAGAGATCATAGAATCAGGGAAGAAAGAGGATGTAAGCGAACTGAAGAGCATACCAGAGAAGAAAAGCTTGTGGAGGTATGCAGGCTACCTGATACCTTTAATCTTCTTCTCATTGGTTGTGTGGGGGTTCCATACCAATGGAGCAGATCTTACATTGGAGATGCTGGAGAAGTGGTTCCTGATAAATGGAGTACTGTCTGCTTTGGGGGCCGCGTTAGCCCTAGGCCATCCCCTGTCTGTGCTCACGGCTTTCCTTGCCGCACCATTCACCTCACTTAATCCGACGGTTGCAGCCGGCTGGTTTGCCGGCTTAACGGAAGCCTGGTTGAGAAAACCGAAGGTCAAAGACTTCGACAACCTATTCAAGCTGGACAGCATAAGAGACTACTGGAGTAATGGGGTGACGAGAATCCTCTTAGTGATAATATTCGCAAACCTGGGAAGCTCAATCGGCACATTCATCGCATTACCTTATCTTGCAACCTTGATCTAAGATGGAAGAGAAAACCAGACTCTTTGGAGTTATTGGTCACCCGATAAAGCATTCCCTGTCGCCGATAATGCACAACGCAGCATTCAAGAAGCTCGGATTAAGGTGCAGCTACTCCGCCTTTGACGTGGCTCCGGAAGACCTCGAAGCCTTTGTTGAAAGATGCAGAGAAAACAACTTCTCCGGCTTTAACGTGACCGTTCCCTATAAGGAAAAGATCATGGAATACCTGGATTCAGTGGACGAAAACTCTAAGCTGATTAACGCAGTGAACACGGTAAAGCTCGAAGGCAGGCTTTTAGTGGGATATAACACAGACGGCTTAGGTTGCGTAAAGGCCTTAGGGGAAGCTGGGGAAAAAATCAAGGGAAAACGCGTGCTCTTATTGGGTGCTGGAGGTGCTGCCCGCGCTATTTCATTCCAGTGCGTCTTGGAGGGCGCAGAACTTATGATCTCGAACAGGACCATGATGAAAGCGATGGACCTCTCAAAGGAGATAAAAGAAAAACTAGGTAGAAGGGTCTTGGTCGTGAACTACTCGGAAAAATCGCTGAAAGACATAATGCCCTGCGTGGATGTTCTAGTAAATACAACAACGGTGGGAATGCACCCCAAGATACATAGTAGCCCAATATCCATGGAGGCCTTAAGGAAGGAGGTCACCGTAATGGATATAATATATAATCCACTGGAAACACAGCTACTGAGGAACGCTAAGAAGAAAGGCTGCAAGACAATCAACGGAGTGGGGATGCTAGTCCACCAAGGAGCTGAGTCATTGAGGATATGGCTCAACACAAAACCGCCAACAGAAGAGATGAGGAAAGCGGTGATGGAAAAACTCGGATGATTGATGTTTACATTTATATACATAAAAAGCTAACATGTTAACATGAGCTACATTACCGTTAGAGTAGACAAAAAACTAAAGGAGGAAATAGAAAAATTCCAAGACATCAATTGGTCTGAGGTGGTCAGGCAGTCTATAAAGGAGAGAATAGAGCACGAAAAAACCAGGCAAAGAAAGAGAACCCTAGACGTTAAGAGAATCAAAAAGGCTGTTAAAGCCCAAGACGAGTTAAGCGATAAAACCTCCGGCAGATGGTCCGGCACAGAAGAGATAAGAAAGTGGAGGAACCTGCTTTAATGCAAGATATGAGACTAATCTGCATCGACGCCTCAGTAGGGGTAAAATGGTATAACCAGAAAGAACAACACTCTGAATACGCTCTGAAGATCAGAGACTCTTACGCAAGAAGGGAGATAGAGATCATTGTTCCGGATTTATTCTTCTACGAAATCATAAACGCCCTCAGATACAATCCAGAATTCGGTCAGAGGGATGTGAAAAAAGCCGCACATGAGCTGCTAGAGATGCAGCTAATAGTCGGTAAAGACTACGGATTCCTTGAATCGGCTGCGGATATTGCCTTCTCCTACGGACTAACAATATATGATTCAAGCTATATCGCCTTAGCGCAGGAAAAAGAATGCGAACTCTACACATCAGACCAGAAAACACTATCCAAAGTAGACCTAGGATTCGTAAAACACGTCAAAGAATTCATCTAACACAAACCATACAATGCCCTAGCTCAGAGCTGCTCTTCCACCATCCTGAGTAAGTCTCTTAGAGGTATCCTGTATTTCTTAGCGATCCGTTGGAGGTCGCTGTATTCCGCCTTAGAGCCAAATTCGGATTTTTTTACATGGATTTTTTCCTTTCTGCCCTGAATCTCCACTTCGACTTCCTCTGTTTTGCGGTCAGCCTCGAAGCGCTCCACTTCCAGAAAACGGACTCCGAGGGTGCCGGTCTCCTCCATCAGTATTCTAGAAAATTTTTCAGGCTCATTGGTTAAGACACGGATCAGATAGCCCAGACGACCCTTCTTCATCAGAACCTGAAGGACGTGAATGTCTAATGCACCCTCGTCCATGACATGCTCCATCAGATAAGACAATACTTCCGGCGAACAATCATCCACGTTGGTCTCCAACAGATAGATCTTCTTAGACTTCATTTTTTGAAGATAAAATTTTATAGGCTAAGACTGCGGCTCCATAGCCGTTGTCTATGTTCACCACAGCCAAGGGAGAACAGGAATTCAACATCGTATAGAGCGCGGCCTTGCCGCCTTCACCGACGCCGTAGCCGATGGATGATGGAACGGCTATAACTGGGGCATGGACCAAGCCAGCGACAACTGAGGGAAGAGCCCCCTCCATGCCCGCCACCACGATGAATACTGAAACATTCTTCAGATTCTCTAAGGCAGAGAAGACACGATATATCCCTGATATTCCGACATCGTATTCTCGGACGACTACACAGCCCAGTTCCTCTGCTATAGCAGCCGCCTCCTCAGCTACTGGAATATCGGAGGTCCCGGCAGTTAACAATCCTACTCTGCCAACAGGCTCTACCGCGAAGTTTTTCTTCTTCACCACCAAGACGTTGCCTGTTTTGTTGTGGATTATATCGAATTTTTTCTCATCTATTGAAGAGATCACCTTCTCAGCCTTCTCTGGCGACACGCGAGTCAAAACAGCCCTCCCCAAGTCCGTCAGGAATTCATCCACTATGGAGGTTAATTCCTCGGCGGATTTACCTTCCCCGAAGACAACTTCCGGAACACCGCAGCGTTCCATGCGGGATCTATCATGCTTTACGTTCATTTTCCAAAACTCCTAAAATCCAATTTAGTTCATCAAAGGTAAGCTGACCTGGAGCAGAAGCTTTTCCTTTATCAACTGAAGCGTATGTGAGGTATGAGCCGAGTAATGGGGCAAGGATGCGAGATATTCTACCAAAATGACCCATAGAGACAACTATCACAGGAATTAGAAATGAGGGATCTTCTTTCACATCTGTGAGTACCTCCATCAACGTCAGCACTTCTCTGTAGTTTTTTGCTGTGAATGCCACCTTTGCTATATCCGCTTCAGCCGCAACCTCTTTGTTCAATGTTTTGATTATTTCCTTCCTCGGCGGCGTGGCTTTGAAGTCGTGATATGCCACAATTACTCCCACATCCCTTTTCTTGGCCGCCTCTACAAGAGAATCCCTCAGCTTAGGATCTGTATTCAATTCCACTGTGACAAAATCCGCGAAATCAAGTGATTTAGAGAGGATGCTGACCCTCTCATCTTCAGGTCCTGTGAACTCACCGCCCTCCCAGGAGGGCATACAGGATATAATCTTTCTCTTCCCTATTTTACTCAATGCTTCGAGGTCGGAGAAATCACTCAAATAGTCAAGCCTCAACTCGATAATCTCTGACGGTGCTAGGTTGGCTTTTTCGACCATGGAATCTACTGAGGATTCAATCAAAGAGACACAGATCATCTCATGAAAAACCATAGCATTTATATTTATAAATAGTGATTTATTACATATGACAAGAATAATTGGCATACTATCCGGGAAAGGCGGCGTGGGAAAGACTACACTGGTTTCTAATCTTGGTGTTACACTGGCGCAAGCTGGAAGGAAGGTGGGGATAATAGATGCGAACCTCTCTGGAGCCAACCTCGGGCTACACTTTGGACTGATATCCTACCCAACATCAGTGCATGATGTCATGAGAGGGAACACGGCGTTAACAGATGCTATGTACAAGCATCCTTCCGGGGTTGACATAGTGCCCGCTTCTTTGTCCATTGAAGACCTCGACGTAGAGCCGACGAACATAAGACAACAGATCCTGGAACACATGAGCGACAAAGACTATGTGCTCATAGACTGCGCTACTGGATTGGACAGGGAAACAATGAAGGCCATGGAAATGGTAGACGACGTAATCCTCGTAACGCACCCAGAGCTTCCTACAATATCCGACGCACTGAGGACGAAGACTATAGCGAAAAAATACGACAAAAACATTCTCGGAATAGTCCTGAACCGGGTGAACAGAAGCGACGAACTTAAGAAGGAGAACATTTCAGCCTTCTTCGATCTGCCAGTGATAGGGGTGATCCCAGAAGACCACTTTATAAGGAAGTCAATAGAAGCGAAGAATCCGATAACCTTGGAATACCCTAAACACAAGATAAGCCATGAAATCAAGAGCATATCGCATTACCTGATGGGTAAGGAATACAGACACCAGCAGAGCCTCGTCGACAAGATCAAGTCATTCTTCAGGAAATAGGTATGCGTTTACTGAATAAGGCAAAAAAAGAAGTTATCGGCGAAAACGCTGAGACTGCTTGTTCTTTCTTATCTCGGACTAGAGGATTGATGCTCTCCAAGCCCAGAGACTTGGTTCTAGTATCCCCAAGAGAGGATATTGCATCATCGACCATACACATGCTCTTCATGCTCTATCCGATAGATGTAATCTGGTTGGACTCCGAGAAAAAGGTGGTTGACTTACAGAGGAATGTGAAACCCTTCAATCCATTGAAGCCGAAAACCTGGAGAACCTATAAGCCAAAGAAGCCGGCAAAATACGTAATCGAATTGGGAGCAGGCGTGATGGGAGAAACAGAGGTCGGTGATGAAATAAGTCTATATACCGACTCCCCCGAAGCGCTTCATTAACTTCTTCAGCTTTCTTTCGTCTCCAAAGGACTTCATCATCTTCTTCATCTTCTTGTAGTGATTCAGAAGCTCTCGGACCTCCTCCGTTTTCTTACCTGAACCATGAGCTATCCTCTCCACCCTCGACCTCTTAATTAATTCAGGATTCTGCATCTCCTCCTCGGTCATGGAATCCATTATAATCCTGAAGGTCTGCAGCTTCTCCTCCTGCAAATCCATCATGTCCCTGGGAATCTTGGAGCCGAACGGGAGCATCTCCATCAGCTTCGATAGAGAACCCATCTTCTTCATCTGCTCAATCTGCTGGTATAGGTCTTCCAGTGTGAACTTTCCGGAAACAAGCCTCTCCGCTGATTCCTCGTCGAATTCAACCTCCTTAGCCTTCTCCAACAAACCCTGAAGGTCTCCGAAACCGATAAGCCGGGAAACAAAGCGTTCCGGATCGAACTCCTCAAAATCGTCCGCGTGCTCCCCCACACCCATAAAGTAGACCGGTGCACCGGTCGTGGCACAGGCGGATAACGCACCTCCGCCCTTGGCGGAACCATCCAATTTAGTGAGGATGACTCCGTCGACGTTGCATGCCTTCTTGAAAGCGGCTGCTTGCTCCCCAGCGCGTTGACCAATCGTCGAATCCAGGACAAGGAGGGTTTTCTCCGGCTTTACTTCAGTATAGATCCGGTTTATGTCCCTCATCAGCTCATCATCCAAGCTGTGTCTCCCCTCAGAGTCTATTATCGTAAGACCCTTCCCCCTGAACTTCTCGAAGCCTTCTCCTATAATCTTCAAAGCGTCCTTCTCGCCAGGGCTACCATAGAAGGGTATGTGTATTTCATCGGAAAGCTGCTTCAGCTGCTCGTAGGCTGCGGGTCGGAAGGTGTCGGCGCATATTAGTCTTGAGTTGAAACCCTTCTTCTTCAAGTAGTTCGCAAGCTTAGCAGCAGTCGTGGTCTTACCAGAACCCTGGGTTCCCACCAAGAGGATCCGCTCGCCTTCCTGAATAGGCAGCTTCTCTCCCCTGCCCAGAAGTCCCACCAACTCCTCATACGTTATCTTTATGAGGTTTTCGCTCTTATCCAGAACCCCTGGAGGCTTCTCCAAGAAACCCCTCTCCTCGATATTCTTCGACAACTTGAAAACCAGCTCCACGTTAACGTCGGCTGATAGAAGGGTCTTCTGTATCTCCTTAATGTATTCCCTGACGGTTTTTTTGTCGACTACGACCGCCTTTCTAAGGGTTGTTATCGCAGCCTGTAAGCCATCTTTAAGCTTATCGAAGACCATTTTCTGAGAGAAGGGTACACAGATATATTGTAGACATACTAATAAATAATTCAGGAAAATGAATCCCATACACATAACACTCGTTTACCTGCTATGGATCATCATAACGTTCTTTTTCATGGTGATCTTCCTCACACTGTTAAAGAACAGGAAAAGCATATACGAGGAGCCCAAGCCCTCAAATGAACAGCCTACTGTGAGCGTGGTCGTCCCAGCATACAATGAAGAGGGAACGATCAGGGAGGCGATCGAATCCCTGACAGCAGTAGACTACCCAAAGGACCTGTATGAGATCATCGTCGTGAACGACGGCTCAACCGACAGGACGGCTGAAATAGTAAGCGAATACGAAAAAAAACACAACATAGTCTTCATAAACAACAAAGAAAATAGTGGAAAGGCAAGGGCGCTGAACATGGGCATAGGAAAAGCCAAAGGCGAACTGGTTGCTTGCCTGGATGCTGACACAACAATAAAGCCCGACACGATAAGGAAGGCAATAAAGCACTTTAACGGCGACCGAATCGGGGCAGTGATCATTCGAGTGAGCGTCAAGGAGCCGAAAAACTGGCTTGAGAAGATAATAGCCGTAGAATACAACATGGGTTTAGGCTTCTATCTGAAGATATACTCGTTCCTAAACTGCCTCTATCTGACGCCTGGACAATGCAGCGTGTACAGGAGAAACATGCTGCTAGAGATCGGGGGATTCGACGAGAAAAGCATCGTAGAAGACATGGAAATAGCCTACAGGATACAGAAAGCCCACTACAAGATCAAATGCTGCCTGTCCGCGGAAGCCCACACAAAGGTCCCAGACAATGTAAGATCCCTCTACCATCAGAGGAAGAGGTGGTATTCTGGCTCCATAATGACGATCATACAACACAGGGACGTGTTCTTCGACCGCGACCTGGGTAATTTCGGGTTATTTTATGTGCCAGTAAACTACGCCGGCATAATCATAGGCTTGCTGTTGTTCCTGTCAACGATCCATCTAATGGCCTCACTGATACTGCAAAACATCACCTGCCTATCCTTGGTAGACTACGACATCTATGGCGTAGTTCAAGGATCCATCGAGAACCTTCGTATCGATCCACTATCGATAAACATCTTCTATATCTTATGCTCGACTCCATTCATAATGAACTCCCTCATGAACTACGCGGGTTTTAAGGTTCTCGGGAAAAGGGTAAGGGAAAACCTGTTCGGGTTCGTTTGCTTCCTGTTCTTCTTCCTACCCTACCACATATTCTGGCTTATGTGCTTCTACTTCGTCATCTTCAAGAAGGAGGTAAAATGGAGAGAGTCGATGTGAAAACAATGCTGCTGGCAGCGCTATTCACCGTAATCCTGTTCCTGGGAGTCTACGGCCTAAGCACATTCATAGGGGAGAGAAGAGAACAAGTAGTGACTGAGAAGATGAACGAGATCATCGAAGACTTTGAGGAAATAGAGACAACGGTTCGCCTGATAGAATTACTGAGCGAAAAAAACAACACATGCAATATCCTGACGCAGGAGCTGGAATACCTGGAATCAAAGCTATGGAAATTAGACGGCAGGATAACAGAATACAGGGAGATAACAAAGGACTTCGCAAGCGACGAATTCTATATAAGAGAAAAAAAGAGGTTGAATAGGAGGGAGATAATATACATGGCGATGCTCGAAAAAGTGAAGAAGATGTGCGACTACGAGCAGATGCTGATACTCTACTTCTACGGGGAATGCGAGAAAAACAGGGAATGCGATGAACAAGGCTTCGTCTTAAGTTACATAAACCAGAGGGCGGACCCGGAGATAGCAATACTGAGCTTTGATGCAGACCGCAATGTCCAGTCGGTTAACTCCCTCATCAGTCTATACAACATAACCGAGTACCCCTGCGTTGTCGTGGACGAGCACACACACTGCGGCCTACACGACAAAGGGGATATGGAGGAAATACTATGCATGTACAGTAATCTGTCAATATGCACATAAAATGATAGAAACAATCCTGTTCGTGTTTTTCATGGTAATGTCGGTATTGTATGCATCTTGGATAGTGCTGCTCCTCCTCCCTAGAAAAGAGACTGAGACCACATATACACCAAGCATGTCCGTGATCATCCCAGCGCACAACGAAGGAGGAAACATAGAAAGCACAATACGCTCCGTTCTGGAAGCAGAATACCCGAATGAGAGGGAAATCATTGTAGTAAATGACGGCTCAACCGACAACACAGATAATATTGTGAGAAAAACCTCTGAGATAGATGAGAGGGTAAGGCTCTATACAGTAGAGCACGGCGGAAAAGCGAACGCAATAAATCAGGGAGTGAAGAAGTCGAAGAACGAATTGGTGGTTGTCTTAGACGCTGACTCACGGCTGGGAGAGGGTGCTCTGACAGAGATAAGCAGGCTGTTTTCTGACAAAGGCGTTGGCGCCGTCTCTGGAATAATAAGGGCCGCCGAAAACAACAATCCATTGACGTGGTTCCAGGACTTCGAATACGCGCTGTCTTCCGCTTGGAGATACATATGCAACAAGGTCGGAGGAACATACATACTCCCGGGCTTTGCGGCATTCAGGAGAGACGCCCTATTGAAGATCGGGGGCTTCAGTAGAGACACGTTATCAGAGGACTTCGAAATCGGTTTAAGGCTGAAGAAGGCAGGTTACAGTCTGTTGATGTCGAAGGCTGTGATGTACACGAAAGTCCCGCAGACCATAAAGGCGCTAGGAAGGCAGAGGATTAGATGGGGGTGTGGGACAGTACAGGTCATGAAGAAGCACTTCGACATACCGTTCAATGTAAAATACGGCGCAGTCGGCGTATATGGAATACCTACGCAGATCTACTGGTTCATCCACGGACTGATATGCATCCCAATAACCCTGTACCAGATATTCGAAGGCTACCTAAGGTATTTCATAGCATACGACAACTTCATATCCATGGATGTAGCAAGATACTTCTTCGGATGGTTCTCCGCGTATGGGATGGTAGAATACACCTATAGAACAATAACTGGGGAATACATAATGAGCATACTGTTCTTCCTGATCGTAGGATCCTTCTGCTTAAACATGATCTACATCATAGCCGCCATTATGAAGATGGCAGAATTCAGGCTAAGATACCTGTTCGTGGTATTCTTCTTCTTCCCATACTCACTGTTCATCCTTTCACTGTACGTCTTCCCCGCACTACAGGAGCTCTGCTCCAAGAGAGAAAACGTAAACATATGGGAGAAGACCATAGACGGTTAGCATCGAACATATTCCCCCAAGTCTGTCTTGCTCTGCAGGCCCTCCAGTTTCACTCTCTCATCGATGAGTATCGTTGGGGTAACGGTTATGTTATACTGTTTCTTGATTATGTCGATTGTCGCAATATCCAGGTCAATAGGAAGTGGAATAAGCATCATACCGCGCCCGCACTTTTCCTTCAAATCCATGAGAACCGCACTATGCACGTTTTCCTCCATCGACGTATTATAGTGAGAATAAAAGTACACAACGTTGGAGTAGCTGGCATTACAGTTCCTCTTCAATTCGATGCAGTTAAACCAAAACTGCAGCTTCAACAGAACATAGCGCCTCTTGTCAATGATAAGGGAGGGCGCGAGCTTGTTTACCTTCTCATATTCGTCGATGCGCAAGCCTTCAGCGTACACCTTCTCCGAGAACCTCAGATTTTCTTGAATGGCCGGCTCACAGAAGTTAGAAGAATTCCTGAATATCTGATAGTAGAGGCTCTGCATCCTCGCATCGTTGGAGCTTATCTCCATCCCCTTATATTCCTCCCTGACCTCTTCCACACGAGAGTTATCAATCCACATACCGATAAAAACACCAATCACGAATATGATCAACGTCAAGACAAAAGCCTTCCAGAAAACATCCTGAGCTACCATTTTTGTTTCCTATATACCAAAAGCCTCCAAAACGAATGGATTAATAATATAGGGAATAAGAAGAGATAGATTGATAAATAGATGAGCATCTCAAAGAAGTTGCTTAGACTGCGTATAGGCTTATCCATCGCCTTCAAGCCCACGAAAAGATAAATCAAAGAAGTGAAGAATATGGTCAACCCAAAGACTGTGAACACGTTAGGCAACAGATTCAAAGAAAAATAGTTCATTGGATTCACGCCAGCGATCTTGGCATAATACCAGAACTCCATAAAAGAGGAAAACCTCAGTATGAGAAGGTAGAGAAACAAGGCCAAGCCGACTAGGCTTAAGATTATTGAAACAGAAAAATACGGCACAATAAACAAACCAAAGACACCATATCGCTTACTTAAGAAGGCGTTCTTGTATGCGCTGGCTGTCTGTATGCCGCCGATATCCCACCTCAGCCGCTGACGCCACCAGCTCCTGAAAGAGGACGGCGCCGTGGTGTAAACCTTCGCCGGAAGAGCCATCCGAATCCTATAATGTGCTTTCTGCAGCCTCCAGGCAATCTCGATGTCCTCGGTCAGAACATTCTCATCAAAGCCACCTAATTTCTCCAAGACGCTCTTCCGGTATAAACTCAAAGGTCCAGGAGTAACGTAGACACTATTCAAGTAGTCTAAAAGCTTCCTATTCCATGCGATAAGCAGATACTCCATCTCCTGCAGCTTCTGCAGGAAGTTCCTCGCATCCCTAACAAGGATCGAAGAAGTCACCGCAGCCACCTTAGTATCACTAAAAAAGGTAATCATCTTCAGCAGAGCATCCTCGGCAGGATAAGAGTCAGCGTCAACGCAGCCAACGACCTCGCCCATCGCCTCAGAAATACCGCGATTAAGTGCGGCCGCCTTCCCCGCGTTATCCTGCCTGATAACCCTAACACCCAACTCCTCAGCCCTCTCCGCCGTCTTATCAGTTGAGCCATCATCAACTACTATAACCTCAACACCCACAGGATAAGAGAGATTCTTAACCGCCTTAATCGTTTCCCCTATATGTATCTCCTCATTGTATGCTGGAACAATCAAACTCAAGGAAGGAAACACCTCAGGCGAAGCCCCAGCAGACATCCTACCCCAGTTCTCCACGAAGAGGATCATAAAAAACACTATCAAGTAAAGAGAAATGAATGCAAAACCAAGGAACAAATAATCTATGAGGTACATTCTTTAGGATATATCCACGAAATACATACTATTACTAAATACCAAGGCTGGATTAAAATGCTCAAAGACCGGATCTTCGTCTTGGAGACAAAAAGACAGGCAGTGCATCTGTTTTTAGGACTCACCATCAGCGTAGCAGTATATCACCTAATGCCAATCGTAGGATACTACATCCTAGTCCCCCTCATGGTGGCGTTAATAGTGCTACTGCAGATGCAAAAACGATGCCCCAATCTACGGATAGCCAACCACCTAGTATGCCACTTCGAAAGAGACAACGACGCAATAAACTGCCCATTCAAGGGCTCAATCTTCTACGGCTTCGGCATAATACCCCCAATCCTATTCCTGCCGCTAAACTACGCATGCGCAGTAATCGCAGTACTCAGCGTAGGAGACTCCACCTCCACCTGGATTGGAAAATTCTTCGGCAGAATAAGGATAGGACACAAAAGCCTTGAAGGAACCCTAACATTCTTCATATTCAGCAGCCTCGCCGTGTTATTATACGTACAAGACTACCAAATAGCGCTAATCTTCGGCCTAGTCGGAGCAATACTAGAACTATTCACGCTCATAGACGACAACCTATTCATCCCCTTAGGATTAACAATACTATACCACCTACTGAATATAATTACGCCAAATCTAATAGTTTAACCAACCTTCTAGAGGTTGGGCCCGTAGCCTAGCCTGGATAGGGCACCGGACTTCTAATCCCAACAAACAAAGAGAAGAAATCCGGTGGTCGCGGGTTCAAATCCCGCCGGGTCCGCTCATAGCCCTTTCAAAAAGGGCTATCATCCCAAAGGAATTCCCTGCGGGAATTCTTCTTTCTTTTCCGCC
>JAFGDV010000033.1 GCA_016931955.1 Candidatus Altarchaeota archaeon
CCACCACGGCTGGCACTTCCCCAACCAAACTACGTTGACACATTTTTAATTACATAATACCCCGCCCTTCAGGGCGGGGAAGTTTATGTTTATCTGATTTATAGGCATCTAATACCCCTTTTTTTTATAGTCTCTTCGAAAATCTCTAGTTGTCAATCTTTCGACATTTTATCATCATTTTGTAGCAGCTTATAAGCCTCATGGCGACATTATCCCAGGAGAAATTTTCCACCACTCTTTTTCTAGACGCCGTGCCCAAGTTTTCCGCAAGTTCGTCATCATTAGCTATCTGTAGTATAGCAGAAGCTAGCGATTCAGGGTCGCCAAGCACCTTAGCATAGATACCAAGATCACCGAGGATTTCCCTGTTAACAGGGGTATCGAAGACTACTACTGGAAGCCCGCATGCCATATAATTATATACCTTACCGTTTGCTTCCGTCTTTGATAACTTAGGCGAAACTGCGATATCTCCCAGCAAGATGTATCTGGCAGCATCTTTATAATCCACTCTTCCTGTGAAAGTTATGCTATCCAAGATACCTAAATCATCAGCCATCTTCTTGTATCTATCCACGTTGGGGTATCCCATGATCAGGAAATGCACATCACTTTTTTTCTCCAGTACAATAGGTATGGCTTTTAGTAAACAATCAACCCCCTGATATCCATTTAAGAGCCCAAGATATACAACAATCTTTTTATCTGAAGGTATACTCAACTCTTCTCTTAAATCCATCGTTTCTAAACCAGGTCTAAATTCATCAGTATCTACACCATCCAATGTCAGAAATACCCTACTCTCTGGGATGCCGAATTTCTCCTTTAGTTCGTTTACCATATCAGTTGATTGCGTTACGATTATATCTGCTAAGTTGTTAATCCTTTTTTCTAGAAGATACATGAATCTATGAAATAATTTATTTCCGTTCAAAAAATTGTGACTTTTTACCTCCCCCGTTAAACTACCCTGTGAATCAAAAAGCAATGGTGTTTTTGTAAACTTGCCTACAAAAAAGCCTATAAGAGCGCCCTCATGCAAATGCCCGTGAATTATATCTGGCTTAATCTTTAAAGCTATCCTGAGAGATTTTATGAAAAGAAGAAAGTCAAGGTAGATCTTATGAAGAGAGGGACCAGCTTCTAATTTGTTATACCATAGAATATTCATTATTCTCTCTATCTTCAAATTAGGAAGATTTCTTCCGTTGTGATAGGTGCAGATTGTTACATTACAACCAAGCTTTTGCAAAGATTTTATCTCCTCATAGATCTGAACATGGCAGCCTCTATCGGCGAAAAAAGGGGTTGGGGCGATCATCAGAATATTATACGTCTCCATCTTAATCTTTGAAGGCCTTAACGCTAGTAATCACTTTGTTTACATCGTTGGGAGTCATATCAGGGTATAATGGGAGTGTAATAATCTTCTTCCATATCTTTTCTGCCACCGGAGCACTTGTCTTGACGTTACTGTAGATAGGGTGAAGATATAAGGGCATGTAGTGCACCCCGGTTGAAATACCCTGTTCTGCTAAAAAGGCAATTAGTTCATCCCTATCCTCGACCTTGATAACATAGTTGTGATGGGCGCTTTTAACGTAATCTTTTTTTACAGGTATTCTTATCCATCCCATATCCCCGAAGTTTTTGTTATAGATATCTACTATCTCTGCACGTCTTTCATTCATTTTTCCAAGTTTTCTCAATTGAACTAAACCGATGGCTGCTGTGATGTCATTCATATGGTATTTATAGCCTATATCCATAACATCGTAATACCAGGAGTAATTATTTCGTCCAGATCTCAGGAATGTGCTCCTATCTATCCCCAACCATCTCAGTTGTTCGACTTTTTTGGCTATCCCCCCATCGTTTGTAGTTAGCATACCCCCATCCCCCGTAGCGAGGTTTTTAACTGCATGGAAACTAAAGCAGCCCACATCACCAAAAGAGCCTACAGGTTTGCCCTTATACTCTGAACCACAAGCGTGGGCGCAGTCCTCAATTATCCTCAAATCATGTTCATTTGCAATATCCAGAAGAGCTTCTATCTCAACAGGATGGCCGCCGTAATGAACGGGTATTATAGCCTTTGTCTTCTTTGTAATTTTTTTCTTTACATCATCTACGTCTATATTCAGTGTGTCCTCATAAACATCGGCAAACACAGGTTTTGCATTATTGTATGTTGCTGCTAATGCAGTTGATATAAAGGTGATGGCAGGAACAATTACCTCGCCTGAGTTGATCCCTAAAGCCTTTACGGCTAAGTGCAATGCAGCCGTAGCTGAATTCAAACCAACGGCAAAGTTAACTTTGCTAAATTCAGCAAATTTTTCTTCGAATTCCTTGGTTTTTGGACCTAATCCTAACCAACCAGATCTTAGTACCTCTGCGATGGCATCTATCTCTTCCTCTCCCATAGACGGCCTAAAAACGGGAATTTGCATTTCTAACCTTTGCTATAAATTGATTAGCTTTAAACAAACTTTCAAATGTTCCCGCGTCCACCCAAAATCCCCCCACAATGTCATAGCCTATGTCACCATTTTTTACGTAATCGTTTATCACATCCACGATCTCTAGTTCATCTCTAGCGGATGCTTTGAGTTTTGGTATGATGTCAAATACCTTTCGGTCAAAGAAATATACGCCCAGAATGGCTAAATTAGTAGTTGGGTTTTCTGGCTTCTCTATTGCCTTCACTACTTTTTTTCCCTCGACCTCTGCTAAACCAAACCTCTCAGGATCCTGTACCCTTTGAAGTAAGAGATGAGCGCCTTTATCGCTTTTTCCAAATTTTTCAACATAAGCGCCGATGCTATCTTCCATCACATTATCCCCGAGTATTACTACAAATTTTTCATCACTACCGATGAAGTCCTTAGTTATATGGAGAGCTACTGGAATGCCTCCCGAACCGTCCTGATAACCATAAGTAAATCTTGCATTAAATCTTTTTCCACTACCCAGCAACTTCAAGAAATCACCAACGTTCTCCCCTCCGGTCACTATCATGATCTCTTTTATCCCCGCGTTCAACAGAGTCTGTATAGGATAAAATATCATCGGTTTGTCATATACTGGGAGAAGGTGTTTATTGGTAACATCAGTCAATGGAGCAAGCCTTGAACCCGCACCACCTGCTAATATTATACCTTTCATCTTGTTACCTCACCAGTTTTTTCCACCACCATTCATTTTCCAAGTACCAATCGACTGTTGAGATAAGGGCTTCTTCAAATTCGTATTTTGGCGTCCAACCCAGTTCTCGTATTTTTTCACAGTTTAGAGAGTATCTCCTATCATGACCCTTTCTGTCTTCCACGAAATTTATCAATGATTCTGCTTTATCCAATTTTTTTAATATGAGATCAGTTATCTGCATATTTTTTCTTTCATTTCCACTAGCAACATTGTAGATCTCATTAACCTTCCCCTTGTGAAGTAGGAGGTCTATAGCTCTGCAGTTATCCATGACATAGAGCCAATCCCTCACATTTGTGCCGTCGCCATATAATGGGAGGGGTTTATTCTGAATAGCATTTATTATGAATAATGGAATAAGCTTCTCAGGATATTGATAAGGTCCAAAATTGTTCGAACTTCTTATGATTATTGTTGGGAGGCCATATGTCCTACTATACGATCTGACTAGCAAGTCCCCACCTGCTTTGCTTGCTGAATATGGACTTGATGGATTCAAGCAGTCTTTCTCATTAAAAGAGCCTTCTTCGATACTACCGTAAACTTCATCGGTGGATATCTGTATGAATCTTTTTATATCATATCTGCGAGCGGCTTCTAGAAGGACATAAGTTCCATAAATGTCCGTTTTCACAAAATTCCCTGCATCAATTATTGATCTATCCACATGAGTCTCTGCAGCGAAATTGATTATTGCATCCACATCATTTGAGAGATCGTCGACTATTGATTTTTCGCAGATATCCCCCTTATAGAAGCCGTATCTAGGATTATCTTCAATATCTCCGAGATTGTCTAGATTCCCAGCATAAGTGAGTTTATCAAGATTAATAATCTCACAATCCGCGTGTTTTTTTACCATGTAACGTATAAAGTTACTTCCGATGAAACCTGCACCACCAGTAACCAAGATTTTCATATCATCATCCATGCTTTAAACCCGGTTTCAGTTTCCATCTATATGGGAGCTTTTTGGTATCTGGGGGAAGCCTGTATTCATCAGGTTTTTCGCGATTATATGCTCTAGTAGGTACGTTGACAATAAATGCTGTCTCATCACCTATAGCGGAGAAACCGTGATATACAAGTGAGGGTATCTTTACCAATATGGGATTTTCCATCCCCATCACAAATTCATTTACCTCCATATGTGTTGGAGAATCCTCTCTTCCATCACAGAGCACCAGTCTTGCCGTTCCTTTTATGCATGTAAAGTAATCTGTCTGATTTTTATGATAGTGCCACGCTTTCACAACATCAGGGTAAGCTGTTGTAATGTAAACCTGCCCGAATCTTTCAAATATCTTATCATCGCTCCTCAGGATCTCCATCAACCAACCGCGTTCATCTTCCATCACTTTTAGTTGTTTGACCTCAACGCCATCTATCATTTTCATGCTAGTTATATTATCCTTTCTATAAAATAATTTCTCCGTTTTCCTTGAGTGTGGTATAATTTGAGCATGATGTCAGCTAAAACTCCTGTCGCTATAAATTGAATGCCTATGATCAATATTAGAATCGAAAGAAGAAATAATGGTTTGTCTGACAGAGGATATCCAAAGAACAGTCGCATAACTCCCAGATAACCACCTAAGACGAAGCCCAATAAAAACAAAAGCAAACCTACGCTACCAAAAATATGTATCGGCCTTGCGGAATATTTCTGCCAGAAAGTTACTAGGATTAGATCCAAAATTCCCTTGATAAATCTTTTACAACCATATTTTGTTTTTCCTTTTTTTCGTGGATGGTGCTTTACTTGTATCTCACCAATCTTGAAGCCCTTCCAAGCTATCAAGGCAGGTATATACCTGTGGACATCTCCATAGAGTTCCATGTCCGTTAGAACATCTCGTTTGTATACCTTAAGAGTGCAACCGAAGTCATGAATGTTAACCCCCGTGAGGTGTCTCGCAAGGAAATTTGAGATTAGTGAAGGTATCTTCTTTGTGATGGGGTCCTTCCTGTCTGTACGCCATCCGCTAACAACATCAAAGCCTTCGTCTAATTTCTGCAATAGCTTTGGTATATCCTCTGGGTCATTCTGCAGATCAGAATCCATGGTAACAATTATTTTGCCTTTAGTATAATCAAATCCCGCGGATATTGCAGCAGTCTGACCGAAATTCTTTCTGAACTTGATGGCTTTCACTCGTGAGTCTTGGGCGTGGATTCCTTCAAGAACCTCGAAACTATTGTCTGTGGAGCCGTCGTCGATGAAAACGATTTCGTATTCTTTATTTAGTCTTTCTATAACCTGCTTTAATTTGGAATAGAGTTCAGCCAAGGATTCGCTTTCATTAAATACTGGAACAACTATCGAAAGTTCAATATTTTCAGGCATTCAGACCACACTTATGTTAACTATTAAGCAGGTTGTGATAAATATCCTCCCAAGAAAGGTTCATATCAGCTTGTTTAGGGCTCCTTCGTGTATTTTGTGGTCGAATTTGACGACGTCGTGGACGGGGTAGACCCTTACGGGGGAGACATTCAATCTGGCCAGGAACTCCTCCAAGCCCTTATGCTCTCCGGAGACAAGGACTTCGACGATGATCTTCCCATCAAAGGTGCGGAAAACCTTCCTGGCTTCTTCAAAGTGAGCGATGTGGTTGGCAGTATCCTTGGACTGAGAAGGCGGAACATCCACAATAATGTAGCCAATCTGCAAGCCAAGGTCATGAGGATGCAAAATGGCGGAGAAATTCTTTATAACGCCCCGATCCAGTAAACGCTCAGCCCGCGTAAACACCGTCGTATGAGGGACGCCTAGCTTCTGACCCAGCTCACGGAAGCTTAACCTGGCGTCCTCCTGGAGGTGCTTGATTATGCTCAGATCAAGTTTATCGACTTTCATTGTTGTATAATATATTATATTCTTCATATATAAATGGACAATATGTGTGTAAAAAGGATAAAACTATAAATACTATTGAGCCAGTATACTTCCTAACCTTTTGTAGTAAACCGTTATCAGTGCGATAGGATAAAGCCAGTAATTGGGGAAAATTGCCGAACCTCCCTTGATACTCTCTGTTTTGTGAATGTGATTAAGAAATGCCTGCTGTAAAAAGCTATCATGGTCCCACAGCATGAAAGGCAAAGATACCAAAGCGATGAGCAGGAGAGCCATAAAGATGGATTTATACTCCTTTCTATGCATCCATATAAGCGTCATGATTGGAAAATTAAATTGCTTTATGGCACATCCTATGTACGAGGCGATTTTATTGTCAGATAAAATCCCCAGCATGAGAAAATAAACAGGGACTATGTCATTGTAACCGTGAAATATAATGGCAATGGTAATGGGGTTGAAGAAAAGACACATCTTGGTTGTATCCCCCCTGAGTAGAATGACCGTTAGAAAAACAAACACCGCTATGGTGAGAAAATAGAAATTCGTTGGCTGGAGCGGGAGGGGTCCTATGTATGGGATTTGGATAAAACCCAGCAGTGGAAGATATGCCCAGTAATTATCCCGTCTAACATAAGAGAGAGTGACAGGTGTTGAATAGGGATTTTGACCCATCAGGAGGGTAGCATAGAAACTTGCAGTATACTCAGGCTCGTCAGTATACCAACAAAAAACCTCATAGGCAAATATATAGCCAACAGTTATGCTCACTATGATGTAAATAATAAACCAATACCTCGATACCCGCTTCAATCCAAATAAAATATTAAAGAAAAAAAGCAGGAATACTAAAATCATAAAATGATGGGATAATGGCATTAAAGAATCCGAATTAATCATCTTGGATTTATTTATTAGGTTTGTACCATATATACGTATTCGTCGTAAAATAATCACTCAGAGAAATGAAAACTCCCGACCTAAAACCCAGGAAGATGAGTCTCAGCATAGAATATGTTAACAAATTGCTTGGAATGGATTACAGCGGAGAGGAAGTTAAGAAACTGCTGGAGAAGATGCGCTACGGCGTAGAGGTCAGTGGAGAGAAAATCAAGGTGTTGATCCCAGCATATAGAACAGACGTACTGCACCCGATGGACTTGGTGGAAGACATAGCAATAGCTCATGGATACGGGAACTTTAAGCCGGAGCTGCCGAAGACCAGTACCATAGGAGAAAGAGACCCGGCGGAGCTATTCTATAACTCCATAAGAGAACTGATGCTAGGCTTCGGCTTCCAGGAAACAATGACGCTAATAATGACGAACAAAAAAAATCTGTTCGAGAAAATGGAGACTCCAGAAGAAAAAACAGTGGAGACAAAGAATCCAGTCTCAGTAGAGCACTCAATAGCGAGAACATGGCTCCTACCATCACTCCTAACAGTACTGGAGAAAAACAAGAATAGGGAATACCCGCAAAGGATCTTTGAAATAGGATACTGCATCACAGGAGAAGGAAGAGACAAGGTAAAGATGGCAGCAGTAATAGCGCACTCTAAGGCGAACTTCTCAGAGACGAAGGCCATCTACACAGGCATAATGGATAATATCGGTATAGAGTGCAAGACAACGGAATACAAACACGGAAGCTTCATCCCGGGAAGATGCGCCTCCACAGAGGAAGGATTCTTCGGAGAAATACACCCCAAGGTATTGGAAAACTTCGGCCTCGAAGTGCCAGTAACAGCCTTTGAATTGGATCTGAGCTCTATCTTTGAGAGAATATAGCAACTGATTCTAGAATGGACGCCAAAAAAGAGTACAGACTAAGGAAGATAGTGAACGAATTGAAGAACAAGAGAGGAAGACACACAGAACTGGTCTCAGTGTACGTGCCCAAGGGCTTCGACATAAACAACGTCATAGGACAACTCGCAGAAGAACAGGGGACTGCCTCGAATATAAAGTCGAAGACTACTAGGAAGAACGTGGTAGACGCCTTAGAGAAGATAATACAACATTTGAGATTATTCAAGCAGACCCCGGAGAACGGATTAGCGGTATTCTGCGGAAACATCTCAGAAAGAGAGGGAATACAGGACCTGCAACTGTGGTCCGTGGAGCCGCACGAGCCGATATATGTGAGAATATACAGGTGCGATCAAACCTTCGTCACAGAGCCCCTCGAAGACCTGGTGACTACAAAGGAGGTATATGGGTTGATAGCGATCGACAACAAGGAGGCGACGATAGCCACTTTGAAGGGAGATAGATACAACATAATAAAGAAGCTGACCTCAGGATACAGGGGAAAACACAGAGCCGGAGGACAATCACAGAGGAGATTCGAACGAATAGTCTTAGAGCAGTCACATGAGTTCAAGGTAAGGGTGGGAGAAGCAGCCACAACAGCATTCCTAGACAACCTGAAAGACCTGAAGGGAGTCGTCGTAGGAGGCCCAGCAGGCACAAAAGACGACTTCCTGGAAGGAGACTACCTACACCACGAACTCAAGAAGAAGATCATCGCAGTACAGGACATAACATACACCGACGAATCAGGGATAAGAGAGCTGATAGACAAGTCCAAGGATGTTCTAAGCAACGTAGAAATGGTGAGACAGAAGATCCACGTGCAGCGGTTCCTGAAAGAACTGATACACGACGGAAACATAGCCTACGGAGACGACATAGAAAAAGCACTCAACGCAGGAGCCGTGGAGGTGTTGTTGCTCTCCCAAAATCTGAACGACGAAGCCATAGACGACCTGTACGAGAAGGCGAAGGCGACAAGCGCCAACGTCGAAATACTCTCAGACAACTTCGAGGAAGGATTCCAGCTCTGGAACACATTCAAGGGAAAGGCAGCATTGCTGAGATTCAAGGTATAGTTTTTTTTTGTGCAACTAAGCGAAGCGCATGTTGCACCTTTGATCAACCTTTATTAAAGGTTGCAGATGGAAAAGCAGCATTGCTGAGATCCAAGGTGTAGTTTTTTTTGCACCAGGATCTTCTATTCTGCACATAAGGGCACCCTGTGCCCTTATCAACCCCAAGAATCTGCCTTCGGCAGATTCCTTTTTGGTCAACCTTTTATGAAAAGGTTGCGGGTCTAGTATGTGCTGGATCTGGATTCAGGCTCCTCTGAGCCTTTTCCCTCTGATGTAGTGGACTCGAAGGACTTAGCTAGATCCTCCAGTTTCTTCCTCCTGACGTCGGGATTCTCCTTGAAGATTTCAGCGACGGCGGCGATACTTCCAAGGATACCTGAAGTCTCCATGGGCAGGAAGATCTTCGTAGCATTACCGTCGGCGACCTTCTGCAAGGTTTCAAGATACTTTATCGCGATCAAGTCCTCAGAAGGCATACCCCTGTGTATCGCCGAATAAACGCTTATGATGGCTTCGGCCTCACCCTCAGCCACTGCGATCTCCTTATACCGGGTAGCGTCGGCGACCTTCTGTATAGCCTGAGCCCGACCCTCCGCCTCAAGGATGGCGCCCTGCTTCGAACCCTCAGCCTTCAGGATCTCAGACTGCTTGATACCCTCAGCCTCCAGGATTGCTGCCCTCTTGGTCCTCTCAGCCTTCATCTGCTTGCTCATAGCATCAGTTATGTCCCTAGGAGGGTCGATCTTCTGCAATTCAACCCGAGTGACCCTGACACCCCATCTATCGGTGGCGTCGTCTAGGATCCTCCTAAGCTCTGCGTTGATCTTCTCTCTAGAGGTTAAGGTCTCATCCAGCTCCAAGTCACCTACGACGTTCCTCAGATTGGTCTGAGCCAGCTTCAAGGCAGCCAACTCGAACATAGCAACATTGTAGACGACCTTAAATGGATCGGTGACCTCAAAATAGATAACAGCGTCAACGGTAACCACTGCGTTATCTTCTGTGATGACCTCCTGAGGCGGGACATCAATAACCTGCTCCCGGACGTCCACCTTTATTATGGTCTCGACAAAGGGGATGATAAACTGCAGCCCAGGACCAAGGGTCTTCTGATATTTACCGAAACGCTCAATCAAGCCCTTCTCAAATGGGCGAATAATCTTCACAGCCTTCGTGGCAAAAATAAAAACCAAAAACAAAGCAAACAATATTGGGTAGAAACCATCCATTTATCTCACCTCACATTTTTTTCACGATAACATGTGCGCCTTCAACGCCTGTTACTTCGACCTTCTCTCCTACAGGAATCTTTTCCTCGGCGTCGGCTCGCCATTCATCCTTTCTGATCCTCACCCTGCCAGTGTTCTCCTCAGGGTCTATTGTTTCGATGACATGCGCCTTCTGCCCGATCAATGCATCAATGGCTGCATCCCTCGGCGCTTTCTTGGTTATCCTGTCAGCGAACCGCCTCGTGAAGAGGAGCAATATAACTGAGACGACGAGAAATATAATCCATTGGGTTATGTCATCTGAGACGCCGAAGAAGGCTGCTAAGGCAGCAGCAAGGCCGCCGACGCCAAACCAGGTCAAAAAAAAGCCTTCAGTGAACATCTCACCTATAAAAAAGATTATCGCTACGACAAGCCAAATCTCGAATCCAGCCATAATATGTATATGTATCCAAATAAATAAATAGTTTAAACGGTCAGATGGACACTAAACACATGATGTGGATAGCAGTGGTCTTTGTTCTGATACTATCACATCATGCCTCTGCAGGATACTGCAATGAAGAGCTAATGGATGCTGAAGCCGGAGCCCACGTCGTCGTATCCAAATGCAGGAACATCGGAACGTTCTCCCTCGGAGGCTTCTATGACGGAGAATGGGAGAGATTAACGTATAACTACCCGGAGGCGTGGGAGGGCACCTTCATGAGTGTGTACGTGGATGGAAGGGTCTATTCTAATACTATGAATCCCTCCAGTGTAAGGCTCGACAGCAGCACATTCATGGACCAATACGTGGAGAAGGCTCCGCAGAGGATAGGCAACAAGATCATCACGGTGTGGAGGCTCCCCGAGCAGGTCATCGTTGAAGAGATACTCGAATTGGTCGAGAACGGCACCAAGATACATATCAGATTGGGAAACAAAGGGGGGCGGGATGTTGAGGTTGGGGCGAGGCTCCACTTAGACACGATGCTCGGGGAAAACGACGGCGCACCGATCTACATACCAGGCGACGGATTGAAGTCGAAGGAATCAGAGTACTACGACGACGGACTCGACTTCAGATACTGGAAAGCATATAACAGGGGAGAGAATGCGACGATAATCTCCAGCGGAATACTCTATGGTGAAGGATTAACGTACCCCGACAGGCTGCTGGTCACGGACTGGAAGAAGAGCATGTACTCGTCATGGGACTATGGAATTGATCCAGGGGTCACTATACTGGGGGATTCAGCAGTGATCATATACTATGAACCGAGGACCCTTTCGCTGAATGAGACGAGGACGATCCTCACAGCATACAAGAGAGGCGAGCCCGTGCTGGGGGTTGCGAAAGGCAGCCTTGGAATAGCGGACATAGTACCAGAAGGCGTTGATGATGAGCATCTTCCAGGAGAAAACATCTCCTTCAGCGTTGATGTTGTGAGCAGGGACGTTGAAGAAAATACCAGCGTGCTTGTAGAGGTCGTCGACAAAGAAGGTAAGATAGTCTACAAATACAACTCGACAAGCGATATCCTGGAGCCGGATACAGTAACGCCGACAGGTTTTGGCTTCCAGGTTCCTGAGGACTCAATGGAAGGAGACTTCTTTGACGTAAGGGCGTCTCTGTTCAAGGACGGGGAGAGGGTCGATCAACAGAGTAAGAGGTTCACTGTTTCAGAATCACAGAAGGGCTCATTCATGTTGGACGACGTCAGGGTTACTGGTTCCGGTAATGTCTCAGACATAGAGGTGGACTTGATAAACCTCGGATCGAGAAATAGCGGGGTCTTGAGGATTCAAGTAATAAAGGACGGAGTGGTCATCTATGAAGCAACAAGGTCGACTGATATCTTGAATGCGGACACTGTAGGGACCTACAACTTCGAATGGTTCCATGAAGGCATCGACTTGGATTCCTTCATCGTTGTCGTATCCCTCTACAGGGATTACAGGAAGGTGGATGAGATAAAGAAGGAATTCTCTTTCCGGTTCAGGTTGAAGGACGTGCGGCTTTACAAGACAGGAGAGAAACAGGTCATCATCGAAATAGATCTGGTAAGCTCCAAGGCGCCGAACAGCGGCGAAGTAGGGCTTGAGGTACTGAGCAACGGGGAAGTCATCCATGAAAGTATGAAGGCGACTGGTATCGTTCCACCCTTTATGACGACCACCGTCAACTTTACCTGGATCCCAGAGGGTGATTATTATAATCCAATTTTTGTAGCCATTTCCTTGTACAAGGATCTCAAGAAAGTAGATGAGATCACGAAGGAGTTATCCTTTAAAACAGATGATGGCGGATCTCCTGAATCGGTCGAACTGCCCGAGGCTTCAGAAGTCATGGTAGAAGAGGAGGATGAAGTAGATGAAGGCGTGCCTTACCTGCAGATTGCCGGGTTAATGTTATTGATATTGCTGTTTTTGTTTCTCAATCCAGTGACTAGGGGGAAGGTGATGGATACTGGGGGTGGCATCTATGGTGAAATAGAAAGGAGGAGCCAGAGGAAGGGTTCGATGAAGAAGGTGGTTGAGATTCTAAAGGCGGTAGGCGTTAGCATGGGAGTCAACGATATCCTAAAGGAGATGAGGGATCTTAAGGCGGTTGAATTGGAGAAGCTGAGGGACGGCGAAAATATTGTGCTGATCATCAAGAACAGAAGCGGTAAGAGGTTGAGGAATTGTGTGGTCGAAGACAGCCTCCCAGGAGGTGGGGGGGTTTCGATGTCAGACTTCCACACGATAGGCAAGGGTGATAAACTGGTAGTTGGCAGGGACGATAAACTCATCTGGCAGATAGGGACACTGCTGCCTGGGGACACAGCTATCCTGGAATACAAGATGACGGGAGGCAAAACCATGACTCCGGTAAGGCTTAAATGGGATTTCGGGGAGAAAGTCCAAGGTTAGGTTTTTTCTGGTGACGTGTAATATATAAGGTATATAAGATGTTTTCCAAGGAATACGGGATTCTGTTTACTGTGTCTATGTTGTTGCTCCTGAATGGAGTCATAGCTGAGGAGTGCACGGTGGAGCTCAAGAACCCATCAAAGGGCGTGCACATCGTAGTCGAAAGCTGCGGCAACATAGGGACATTCTCAGTTGGAGGGCTGTATGACAAGGATAAATGGGAGAAGCTGACCTACAACTACCCGGAGACATGGAAGGGCACCTTCCTGAGCGTGAAGGTCGATGACAGGGTTTATTCCAATTTTGTGGAATCACAGGATAAGGTATTCATGGATCCATACGTTGAGCAGCAGCCTACGGTGGAAGGCGAATCGATCCTGACCACATGGAGGCTTCCTGGGGATGTCAGATTGGAGGAGAGGTTTGGGCTGATAGATAAAGGGGTTATGTTAAATGTAACGATAATAAACGAGGGAGACGTATGTGTCGATACCGGGATAAGGCTCCACTTAGACACGATGCTCGGGGAAAACGACGGCGCACCGATCTA
>JAFGDV010000002.1 GCA_016931955.1 Candidatus Altarchaeota archaeon
AACAAGCACCACAACTACTACATCAACAACTACAACAACTATGGAAACCACGACAACCTCGACAACAAGCCCTACTCCAACATCAACAACTACTTCAACAACCATAAAGAAAACAAAAAAGGATACCGACTCCCCCACAGAAAGCATTAGAGTCAATTTTGCAAAACCAAAGTTTACATGCTTTGATGGGATATTGAACTGCCACGACGGCGGCTGTGAGACGGGAGTGGACTGTGGGGGGCCATGTGAGCCCTGCATGAGCTGTGAGGATGGGGTGCTGAATCAGGGAGAACATGGAGTGGACTGCGGAGGGCCCTGTAGGCCGTGTCCGACGACGACCTCAACCTCGACGACTACAACACGGTCAGAGAAAACAACGACGACAACCACCAGTACAACCACTACGACGACAACACTCGAGCGGATAGATGTCACAGGAAAGGTTGCCGGCGGAATCACTTTGGAGGGGGGAATACTACTAAGCATACTGGCAATCCTGGTATTGACTGGGTTCGCACTATACAGGGTTTATAGGAGAAAAGGTTCAGGAGTCTAGGCCGTAGAAGTGTTTGGCTTCGGCGACGATTTCCTTGAGCTTGTTTCTGGATATTCCGGTCTTCGTCGACAGGAGACTGAAGTCGTTGTTCACCAGATCCTTTGCAAGAATCATGTTGGCGCTGAAAAGCCTCAGCTTAGATCTCTTGTCGACTGTCTTCAATATGGTTACAGGATATAAACCCTTTGACTCGATCATGAATTCTAGGGTGTTCTCTGGGGGAAACCTCCAACCAAGCAACTTAAGATTCTTGCACTGAGCATACTGTATGGCTTCAGGGGAAAACCTCGTGTTAGTCACAAGCCATATTTCGTCGAAGTGAGGACAGTGACCCAAATCGCAGCCCTCATTCAAGTCAAGTAATCGCGCGTAAGTGTACATAGCCTCCTTCAACCCAGTGTTAAGCCCCTTCGTGTTATGGTACTTGCATTCAACAGCCGAAAGCCTGCCGTCAGAGGATTCCACGATGACATCAATCTCGTGGATGACGCACACTCCCATGACGTGCTGCCTCACCTTGGTACTGTAGCCATATTCCCTCAGGATCTCCCCAACATAGGTTTCGAATGCGAAGCCTTCAGGCCCCAGACGCATGATGGCTCCCTTTAGGTCGTATCTTGAAGCGAGAGACGGCCTCTCCATGTGCAGCAGCTGATGGACTATTCGGAAGATCTCCTTCGTGGTTATGCCTTCATAGAGTTTATCATTCAGTTGATCGAGGATTTCAGAAGCCAGCTCCTCAGAGGCCCCGGAACGCAGAACAGCGCGGCGGACCTTCTCCGGGTTATATTCCTCCAATTCGCCAGAAGCCTTCCTAATCATAATTGCCATTATCCTGTTTATTTATTTCTTATACGGGGATAAATTATTACTGTATGGTTCTCACAAATCTTGCGCTTTTTGTGGTGGGATGTCTCGTGTTGGTGAAGAGCTCGGAAGCGCTCGTAGACACATTATCCAAGATTGCTGCTTATTTCAGGGTTACCGAGTTCGTGATCGGATTCATATTGATGGCGTTCGCCACATCCGTACCAGAGCTGTCTATCGGGGTTTCCTCTGCCTTAGAGTCCACGTTGGAGAGACCTTTAACGTCACTGGCCCTCGGCAACATAGTGGGCGCGAACATCATAGATCTGACCCTTGTTATTGGAATAGGCGCCATACTGAGGAGAGACATAAAGGTCGAGACGAAGGCTGTCAGAACAGACACCATATACATGTTCTTGATAGCTTCTTTGCCCCTCATCCTGATGATGGATTCGAAGATAACTCAGGCCGACGGCATATTTCTTATCTTCGTGTTTTTCATTTACATTCTCAGGCTGCTCAAACAGAGGAGCAGGTTCAGGGAGAAGAGCAAGATGCTGGTCTCCAGGAGAGAATTCCACAAAAACGTTACCATCTTTATGATAAGTATCATCCTCCTGTTCCTCAGCGCGATCTGCGTCGTCGAAAACGCGACCGAGTTAGCTGCGAAACTTGGGGTGCCGAACATACTCATCGGATTGTTTATGATATCGTTGGGCACGACGCTCCCAGAGCTAACGTTCGGGACAAAGGCAGTCCTCTCCGAGCACCCGTATATGGCGCTTGGAAACGTTATAGGTAGCATAATCGTGAACTCAACCCTTATACTGGGCCTCACAGCGATTATATTCCCCATCCAGACCGCGGATTTCCTCGTCTTTCTGACGAGCGCATTATTTATGTTAACTGTAGCGTTCATGTTCATGACATTCATAGAGGCTGAGAGGCACATCCTGTGGCAGGAAGGGGTTGGCTTGATCCTCCTGTACGTGCTGTTCGTAATCGTGGAATTAAGCATACATCAATTTGAGACAACCCAAATCGGTGCATGACTGTAGACGGTTTTTAGTGTAGGAAACACAATAGTAGTAAGTCCAAAATGTGTGCGGAAAAAAAGATGCCTAGGTTCCTTGCAGTCTCTATTATCCTGTTCGGATTCTGGCTGCTGTTGTCGTGGCACTTCGATCCACTACATCTAACGCTGGGACTGATCAGCTCTCTTCTGATAGCGTATTTATCCAGCGACCTTCTAATAAGTGAGGAGGAGATCGGTTTCTCTCCGAGGAAGGTGTTTTCATTCATCCTTTATTCAATCTATCTGGCATACAACATAGTATTGGCTAACCTCGACGTCGCATACAGGGTCCTTCATCCAAGGATGCCCATAGATCCGCAGATAGTAGAATTCAAGACGAAATTGAGGTCGGATGTTGGAAGGACCATACTAGCTAATTCCATCACATTAACCCCTGGAACGATCTCCGTGGACGTCAGAGGTGATGTGTTCTATGTACATGCCCTCTCAGAGAAGTCCGCCGAAGAACTCTTGAGGGGTAAGATGGAGGGCAAACTGATGAGGATATTCGAGTGAATGAAAGATGGACCTATCTGAAGTAATCACCCTGCTATTCCAAGCACTACCTGAAGTGATCACCCTGCTATTCCAGATAATCCCCCTTTTTTTGGTCTTCACGGCCTTCCTATGCCTCTACAGGGTCGTGATCGGACCCCGCGCAGGTAACAGGATAATTGCCATAAACGTGATCGGGACAAAGACTGTTGTATTGCTGGTATTGGTCGGATTCATATACGGCAGTCCATACTTTGTCGATGTCGCCTTAGTCTATGCATTGGTTAATTTCATCATGACCCTTGCGGTCGCAAAATACTTAGAAACTGGAGGGATATAGGTGTTAGAATCAATAATCTTGGACTTAATCAGCATTGGATTCATGTTAACAGGGACCTTTTTCTTCATCACTGCAACAATCGGTTTGCTCAGATTCCCAGACCTGTTCACAAGGCTTCACGCAACCGGGAAAGGCGACACATTGGGTGCGGGTCTGATTCTGATAGGCCTTGCTATACACGCCATAAACGCCGGTATGACATCAGAAACTGTAAAGATCCTGTCTATATGTGTCTTCGTGTTCGCGACTTCTCCAGTGGCTGCGCACGCCATATGCAGGGAGACCTATATTAAAGAGGGCAAACACTGGGTAAGGGGGGGTAAAGAGTGATCTATCCACTAGACCTATTGCTCTTATTGTTTCTGGTAGTTTGCGCCTTGATGGCGGTAAAGCTACGGGACCTATTGGATTCTATCATAGTGTTAGCAGGCTATAGTCTGATTATGGCTTTAACGTGGGTGGAGATGAACGCACCGGATGTTGCTTTAACAGAAGCAGCAGTAGGTGCAGGAGTCACTACCTTCCTGTTCATCGCAGCCTTGAGTAAAACAGTGAGGAGGGAAAAAAGGTGATAAAGATCTTCTCGATAATCTCGCTCATACTCGTTGGATTGGTGTTCTTCTACATCGCAGAGGAGATGCCTGATTTCGGCAACCCGGATAATCCAACGAACAACAACGTTTCTAGGAGGTACATAGAGAGATCCCTGGAAGAAACGGGTGTGCGGAACATGGTGACTGCTGTTCTTGCCAGCTACAGAGGCTACGACACGCTGGGGGAGACTACAGTAATATTCACTGCAGGAGTTGCTACCATGTTCCTATTCCAGAGATGGAAGAAAGAAAAACCGCCGGGGGTTAGGAAATGACAGACCCGGGAGGAGTGTCCATTGTGGTGAGAACCGTTTCAAGGATTATGATTCCATTCATCCAGTTGTTTGGTATCTACACCATAGCACATGGGGAGACGTCAGCTGGCGGGGGCTTTCAGGGGGGTGTGATTCTTGGGACAAGCATCATATTGCTGTCCATAGTATTTGGTTTAAAAGAGGCTGATAGGAGAATGCCAAGGGAACTACTAACAGCCTTCATGTGCGTTGGTTTGTTGATCTATTCAGGGATAGGCGTATTGGACTTACTCTCCGGAGGCAGGTATCTGGAGTACAGCAGTCTTCCCCTTCCTCTGCCGCCTCATGAAATCAGTGCCCTGTCCATCTTGGGCGTGGAGATAGGTATTGGAATCACTGTGATGGCAGTAATAATCCTGTTGTTTTTCTGTCTTGCGGGTGAAAGAGATGCTTGAGGATTTGATTCTGGCCAAATACAATTACTGGATTTCCGCAGTGCTTATGTTGATTGGATTCTATGCGATGATGTCGAAGAAGAACTTCATAAAAAAGATCATAGGGATGAACATCTTTCAGACCGCAATAATCCTCTTCTATATATCCATTGCAGATGTCAAGGACGGTGCTGCTCCAATCCTCGTAGATGACGTTCTTGTATATGTAAACCCATTGCCCCAGGTTCTAATGCTGACAGCAATAGTTGTCGGCGTTAGTACTACAGCTGTTGCCCTTTCCTTGATCATGAAGATATATCAGGAATATCAAACAATCGAGGAGGATGAGGTCTTAGAGGTGCGTTGATGATCCAACACTCTCCTGTACTGGTTGTGATAATTCCATTAGTTACTGCATTTTTAATCCCCTTAATGGGGTTATTGAGGAAAAAATACTGCATCTACCTATCAGTCCTCTCTATGTTGTCCATCTTCGTCATCGCAGCCTCTATTGTGACTTCTTTAGTGTCTTCAGGCACAATCCATTACTATCTCGGAGGCTGGGAGCCTCCTTGGGGTATTGAGTATGTCATAGACCCTCTGAGTAGTTTCATGGTCATCCTCATAACATTCATCAGCCTCATCATTGTCGTGTATTCTAGGAGGAGCGTGGAGAAGGAGCTACCCAACAACGAGGTTGCGTTCTACACATTATTCATGCTGCTCATAACAGGGCTTTTAGGTATAGTAGTAACTGGAGACCTCTTTAATCTCTATGTATTCCTTGAGATCGCATCACTAACAGCTTATGCGTTAATTGCAGTCGGTGAAAAAAGAGACGCACTGGTTGCAAGCTTCAACTATTTAATAATTGGTACCATAGCCGCCTGTTTCATCCTTCTGGGAATCGGCTTCCTCTATATGGTTACTGGCTCGCTGAATATGGCCGACGTGTCTACGCGGCTCCCTGAAGCATATGGCCAGTACCCTAAAGTCGTACTCGCCGCACTAGCCTTCTTCGTCGTGGGTTTAAGCATAAAAGTGGCGTTATTCCCCTTACATTTGTGGCTTCCAAATGCCTACACACATGCCCCTTCAACGGTCAGCGCATTACTCGCAGCCTTGATGACGAAGGTTGGGGCTTATGTGATGATACGGATAATCTTCACCGTTTTTGGTTTCAGCTTCATTACACAGATCACGGATATCGCCCCACTCATGGATATCCTCTCCATTGTCGGGGCTTTGGCAATCATCGTAGGTGCTGTGTTCGCCATATCTCAGACTGACATAAAGAGGATGTTAGCCTACTCCAGTGTTAGCCAGATTGGTTACATCGTTTTAGGGATCGGGTTAAGTAATCCAATAGGGCTGACTGGAGGGATCCTCCATATACTGCATCACGCCTTCATGAAGGGTTGTTTGTTTCTGGCCGTTGGCGCAATAATATACAGGACAGGCATAAGGGATATCTTCGACTTCCAGGGTATTGGGAGGAAGATGCCATACACGATGTTGGCTTTCTCCATAGCCGCACTCTCCATGGTGGGGATCCCCCCACTCTGCGGGTTCTTCAGTAAATGGTTTCTGGTCCTGGGAGCTATAGAATCAAAGAGTTGGAAGGTGTTTTTTTCCTTGGTGATCTTGTCGAGCAGTTTACTGAACGCTGGATACTTTTTCAGGATCTTGGAGAGGACGTGGTTTGGCGAATCACCTTACTCTCAGAGGGATGAGGCCCCGATCAGTATGCTGCTCCCAACCCTGACTTTAGCAGCTGGTTGTATTTTACTTGGCGTATTGATATTTGTATCACACCCCTTTATCGTCTCCATTGTCGATACACTATTCTAAGATGGAAATAACCTCGATAGAACCGCTGCTGGCTGTGTTGGTTTCATTGATATGCGCCTTTTTGGTAGTATTATCCCGGAAACGCCGAGATATCAGGGAATCATGGACCATCCTCGCATCTGTTGTGCAATTTCTTATCATAGTCTCTATGGTTCCCACAGTCCTCGAAGGTGACACAATATCCTTTGAAGTGATCTCAATCCTGCCTGGAATCCCCCTCAAATTTAGAGTGGACGCCTTTGGTCTATTCTTCGGAGTCCTTGCATCCTTTCTGTGGATTCTAACATCAATCTACTCCATCGGTTATATTAGATCGCTTCAAGAGCATTCGCAGACCAGATACTTCGCCTCCTTTGCGGTTTCATTATCCTCAACCATAGGAATCGCCTTCTCAGCCAACCTCATCACCCTCTTCATATTCTATGAGATGTTAACCTTCAGCGTCTACCCATTGGTCATCCACAAGGAGACTCTAAGAGCGAGGAGGGCGGGCGTAAAGTATCTGGTATACATTCTAAGTGGCGGAGTCGTTCTTCTGTTGGCGATAATCTTGGCATATTCCCTCGCCGGAACACTGGACTTCTCAGACCGCGGCTTTTTAGCCTTAGAACAAGCACCGAAAGAGATGCTTCAGATACTGTTTGTTTTATTCGTTGTCGGCTTCGGCGTGAAATCCGCCATAATGCCCTTCCACTCTTGGCTGCCCACTGCAATGGTCGCCCCGACTCCAGTATCTGCTCTACTGCATGCAGTGGCAGTGGTCAAGGCAGGAATCTTCGGTATTGTGAGAGTGATTTACTTTGTATTCGGCCTAGACCTTATGTCCGAATTAGGGTTGGGGACTCCTCTGGCCTACTTTGTCTCTTTCACAATAATTGTTGCTTCCATGTTTGCACTGACACAGGACAACCTGAAGATGAGGCTGGCGTATTCCACAATCAGCCAACTGTCGTATATCATACTTGGCGCAGCCCTCCTGACTCCCAGCGGATTACTTGGAGGGGTTCTGCATATTGCACATCATGCCTTCATGAAGATAACCCTCTTCTTCTGTGCTGGTGCTATCTATGTTGTGACCCATAAGGAGAAAGTAAGCGAGATGAACGGCATCGGAAAAGAAATGCCCTTGACTATGGCGGCTTTTTCTATATGCGCTATAGGTCTGATAGGCATCCCCCCAGTTGCTGGCTTTCTGAGTAAGTGGTACCTTAGCCTAGGATCCATGGAAGCAGACAAGGTATTTTTTGTCTTCGTTTTGCTTCTAAGTTCCCTGCTGAATGCAGCATATTTCCTCCCCATCATCTTCAACGCCTTCTTTAAGGAGCCCTACGGGTTAGGGGGTAGGAGAGAAGCCCCATCCTTCATCTTGATCCCGTTGATAATCACGGCAATAGTCTCGATAATACTGTGTATAGCGCCGGAAGAATTCAACCCCTTTTTTCAGATGGCTGAATTAATATGGAATAGTGTGGTGTAGTATGGATGCGTGTAGATCAAAAATGGCCATAGTCTTGGGTTTCGGTTCACTATTGATGCTATGCTTGGAGCTGATCCAAGTAGGTGAGGGATACCTGTTTCTGGGGTACAACATTGTGCTGGCGATCATCGGATGCATTTATTTCATTACTGCGATTAAGATCTTTGGGATCATCCAGGGGGGGGTGTCCTGATGGAAGTTGTTCCGCCCGCATCCATATTCCTACTGGGGGCTTTTCTGGTACCCCTCCTAAAAGGGAGATTAAAGAAGGCTTATCTATTGTCTATTCCGCTTCTTGCCCTTATCGATCTTGTTTTTATTAAACCCCAGACCAGTTATGTCATCTCCTTCCTGAACATGGATTTGATTCTCCTCCAAGCAGACGGACTAAGCCTTTTTGTAGGCTCTATCTTTGTTATAATAGGATTTCTGTGTATTCTCTATTCCCTCAACGTGAGGGAGGACGGTCAGCACTTCTCCTCTCTCTGGTATATTGGCAGCTCCCTGGGCGTGGTTTTTGCAGGAGACCTCTTTTCTCTCTTGTTTTTCTGGGAGATTATGGCGGTTTCTTCCGTATTCTTGATCTGGTACCAGAAGGGTAGGGAATCGATTGACGCCGGATTCCGATACATCCTGATGCACATCTTTGGGGGGAGCTGTCTGCTGGCGGGAACAGTAATACACTACTCAACCACGAAGTCTATTGCAGTATCATCCATAGATCCTGGCATCTCTTACATACTTATCCTGATCGGCGTCGGCCTCAATGCCGTGTTCATACCCCTCCACACATGGCTTCCAGATGCCTATCCAAAGGCAACCATTACCGGAGCGGTCTTCATGTCGGTGTACACTACAAAAACAGGGGTATATGTTCTCGCCAGAATGTTTCCCGGGGTTGAAGCAGTGGCTTACATGGGTGGATTGATGGCGCTCTACGGCGTCACCTTCGCTCTATTGCAGAACGACGTGAGGAAACTGCTCTCCTATCACATCATCAGCCAGGTTGGCTACATGGTCGCAGGCATCGGCTTGGGAACCGCCCTAGGCATCAATGGGGGATTGGCTCACCTCTTCAACAACATCCTCTATAAGACCCTGCTCTTCATGTGTGCAGGCGCCATGATCTATAGGACAGGAAAGAGCAATCTAACAGAGCTCGGCGGCCTGGCGAGGAAGATGCCCATAACTGCTACCCTGTTTGTAATAGCTGCTCTCTCCATTTCAGGTGTCGTCGGATTCAACGGATTCGTAAGTAAGGGTATGGTATTAGAAGCGTCTCATTCCCTGTCAATTGTTTGGTTGTTGTTGGAGTTGGCTTCTGTTGGAACGCTCCTCTCCTTCCTGAAGGTAGGGTATTATGGATTCTTCAGAAAAAATGAAATCGATGCAAAGGAAGCCCCTCAGATCATGCTCGTCGCTATGTTGATAATTGCCTTCTTGTGCATCATTATTGGCCTCTATCCTGATCTACTCCTCAGCATTCTTCCCTACTCAACCGAGTATCATCCCTTTTCTCCGACGCATGTCTTGGGGGCTTCGCAGCTGCTGATGGTGACTGGCATATTCTTTTTGGTTGGTCTGCGAGTATTCAGCCCACATGACAGAGTCACCTTCGACTTCGATTACATCTACGGGAAACTTGCTGGATTGTTTCTGTGGTTCTGTAGGGATCCTATGATTGAATTAGCGTCAGCCTTAGACAGGATGGCTGTAAAAGCAGCCAATTCTTTCCTCTGGTTTTGTATGAATCCTAGGAGGGCTATAGACTACCTCCCCCACAGACTCCACCTCTTCTATCTAGAATTGGTGAGGGCTGAGCATGCAATAGAGGTCAGGGTAAGGCTTGACGAACAGAGGATAAAGCACATGAAAAGACGCGAACAGATAAGCATAAGCGTCACAATACTTTTGGTTATATTAATACTATTATTGTATCTATTTATCTACGAGTTCGGAATCATCTAACTATATGAATTTCTCAGGGGTTATGTAGTACCCATATTCTTCTCTTGCTTTTTCCAGCCTCTTTTCCTGCTCCTCCAGTGCCTTCAAGAGGGCTTCTGGTGTGTTCAACACCTTCTCTCTGTAGAACTCCTTCACCCTCTCGATCCTCGACAGATTCTCTGGAACCCTGATAGTGAATATCTCAGCATAGGCCTCCTCCTTGAAGCCTTGGTTGACCACCTTCTTGAATAACGGTTTCAGGTCCTCATATCTTGGTATTAATCCAACTGGTGTTTTTATGGCTTCGACGTCTTCATGTACTCGAAGCTCCATCCACTTAAGCCAGACCCGCTTCGCCACCTTATCCGTTAGAGGATTTCCTTCAAAGTCTCTCAGGAAGTAGTTCACTGCAAAAATCTTTGGCACATACCTCAGCCCCTTGCCGAAGTCCAAGTAATTCCAGATGTATCTGCTCAAGGGTATGGACAGGAAATCATGGTTCGACATGGGATCCAGTTTCCTGACACCTGATTTGCCGAGTGTTGCAGCAGTCGTCTCCGACTCCAAGGATGCTCCCATTATAAGAATACCATGCTCCCAATTGAATGCCTCCATAACGGGAACAGAGGTGTGAGAGTCCCGCCCGCCATAGATTATTCCACCGACTTCAACACCTTGTGGATCGTCGATCCTTGAATCGATATTAGGTAGAAGCTTCATGTCAAATGTGAACCTGGCGTTTGGGTGCGATGGAGGAATCTCCACGCCTTCTGAATCCAGTTTTCCGAGAAACCATTCACCTGAGTGGTTGAAGCCTTTTGTGGGTATTCTCCCATTTTTACCGACCCAGTAGGCTTCCCCCGTCTCATTTACCAATATATTGGAAAATATTATTTCCCCCGGATGCGTGAGCACCTGATAGATTATGGGATCATCTCGCGAGTTTATTCCGCCGATTACGCCAAAGACGCCCCTTTCCACGTTCACCGCCCGCAGCTCACCGTCCATCTTCCGGAGGTATGCTATGTCGTCTCCTACGATGGTTTCTCCGGGCATCATCGAGGTCGAGGTTTTCCCGCACATTGAAGGAAAAGCCCCCAATAGATAGGTCACCCTGTCATTTGGACCATGTGCGCCCATAACCAGCATGTGTTCTGTGAGCCAGCCCTCATGCGATGCCAGATGTATCGCAAGTCTCATCGATAGCTTCTTCAATCCAATAGTGTTCCCTCCATATTGTGTGTTCGCAGAGTATACGATGTTTTCTTTCATGTCTATGTAGACCCTCCTCCCGTCTATGTTCTTGCTCACTCCCTTCTCAAGCTCGCCTGCGCTGTGAACTAGGAAAAAGAATCTCTCGCTTTCCCCTATTTTCCTGAACTGCTCATATCCTGGACGGTAGAGTAGTCCCTCGCTGTGTGCGACATAGGCTGAGTCCGTCAACTGGGCTGCTGGAATCGAGAACTCTGAATCTACAGGTCCTAGGCAGAAGAATTTTATGATCAGCTCCTTACCCTCCATGATGTTCTCTATTATTCCTCTGATCTCTCTAAGGCCTTCGTCTCTGTCGATGGCGTTTAGGCTGGAGTCGGATTCAATATCTTTGGGTATGAGAAACATCGTCCCTCTCTTGTCTCTCGCCTGATCGTTGTAGCCGTCAAAGTGTACTGTATGTCCCTTGATGGAAAGTTTTCTCTCCTCTCCCTTCCGGATGGCCTGCTCTCTTATGTATTCCTCACACCTCGGACTGTCGTCGCAGACGAACACCTTGGAGGGATTGCAGAGTTCTATGTATTCCTCAATCAATCTATGAAGTCTCTTGTTCCTTATCTCAGAGAGTTTTCTATAACCTTCTTCACCCAGTCTACCCCTAACCTTCTCTAACATTTTCGGCATAAACTCTAAGGCTGAATTTAACCCCTTATATACTGGTAGGTATTCTTTAAAAAACTAACCACCGAACATCAGCAGCTCGGGTTTGAAGATCAGGATCAATCCAAGAGACAGCATTATAATGCCCCCCACCAACTTAAGGATCCTCCCCTGTGTTTCGTTCAGCCTCTCAGACTTGAAGGAGTATACGAAGCTTCCAAGGATTGCGAAGAGGGGTATGACGTAGACTGCTGCATAGAAGGCTGTGAGGATGATGTAGGACAGGGGATTGTTGGGGTAATTGACCAGCATGGTTTCTATGTACTCCATGGGCAGGATGAACGTGCACCCAAGCTCCACAAGGTTTACCATGGCAGCTAACGCCATTGTTGCCACCGCCGCGAACAGCAGGTCTCGCTTGGACCTTGCGTTATTCACTTCTCTGACGAGTGCGCCTATTCTCTTGAATATCTTGCCCTGTTTTTCGGCTGACATCGTAAGCGACACTCCTTTCTTGAAGAAGAAGAAGTCTTTGATGTTTATTATCCCAGCCACCATGGCTATCACTGCAACCAAATACCTGATTATCTCCTTGTATTCTCCCAGGAGCTCGGTTCTCAGGAACAACAAAACGATGATGAAGAGGAAGTACATGAAGCCAGATGTTAGGATGAATATGGAACCGATGAAGAGCATCTTTTTCCTTGAGCGCGTATGCGTTAGTATGGACAGCAGGAATGCGAGCACTGCGAAGGCGCATGGGTTGAAGCCGTCAACCAACGCTATGATGAAGGTGAATACTGGGAACGAGAACTGTTTTGCGTAGGCGACTATGTTCATTGAGGGAAGGGATTCAAAGTAGGTGAAGACAAGGGCTATTATAACAAGCAGATACAACGAGATCCAGTATCTCCTCTGAACGCATGCCCCGAAGACCATGTATGCTACTGGCACGAGCACAAGCAGGACTGCTACTGCAATCACCAGATAATTCGGCTCGTGGAGGGGGGGCTTCACCAATCCTTCTATCTTGCTCGTCGGTTCTTCGGCGCTTATAACATCCCCTGTCTTAGCATCAAGCTTTACAAGGATGTTAGGGTAGTTGATGTCTGATTTGATTCTTTCTGGAGTCCACCAGGCAACAAGGTAGACGTCATCGGTCAAGACGACATTCGCTATAACGTCTTTGTGTGAGGAAGTCAGGTTGCATACGAGGCAGTTTTTTCTCGCAGTCTCCAGTGCGTCTGCCTTTGAGATAACCGTCGAGAAATTCATCAGCTGCCTTACTGCGTTCTCTATTTGGTTAGGGCATCCCACGTAGGCATTATATCCCTGATACCAGACGAGGTCGCAGTCCTCTGTATTAAAGCCCACAAATACCGTATTCCCTATGAATGTGCGAGGCACTCCAACCGCGATTGTATCATATCTCTCACAGAATTCCTCGAACAGCTCCCGGTTTTCTGCTGAATCATAGTAGTTTATCTTCAATTGAGGGTACTTTTCCCCGAGTTTATGCAGGTATTCTTTTTCTTCAGCGCAGTGTGGACAAGATTTGTCGAAGAAGAAGTATATCTCCGCATCACTGTCGCTTATCTGAGCGTCTGCAAGGATGGATGCGATACATATAGACACCAGGGCCAGCGTAAGGAACAATACCATGCCATCCCTTAACCTGCTTTTAATCCCCTTATCAGGATACAACATTTTAGAATATTAAGATTTTTCATTTAAGTATGACCGACAACGACTTCTTTTTTTGTCTCATACAATATTATTGACTGTGGCAGGAAATTTCATAGGCACCTCGGGCTGGAGCTATGATCACTGGGCGAACCAGTTCTACCCCAAAGACTTGAACAAGAACCGGTGGCTTGAATTTTACACAGAAAACCTTGATTCAGTGGAACTGAATGCCTCCTTCTATAGGCTGCCGAAGAAAAAGACCTTCGAGAACTGGTGGGAGAGAACCCCTGACTGTTTTACTTTCTCCGTTAAGATGAGCAGGTACGTGACCCACGTGAAGAGGCTTCTCGACCCAGAAGATTCCCTCAAGGTCTTTTTTGACGCAGTCGGCGGCTTAGGAGAGAAATGCTCTACAGTCTTGATCCAGCTGCCGCCCAGCCTCGGGTTCGAAACCGGAAGAGTCAACACATTCCTGGAAGAATTAACCGTCAAGTACGGAGACTACCGATTCACCTTCGAATGCAGACATCAGTCCTGGTTCAATGATGGAGTCTATGACCTCCTCAGGAGGTATGGGATCGCCCTTTGTATCTCAGACACACCCTGTTATCCCTATTCTGAGGAGGTTACCTCTGGTTTTGTCTACGTCAGACTGCACGGCCACGAGCAGCTTTATGCCTCAGACTACAGCGACCAACAACTCAGGGAGTGGGCTGACAAGATCAGGGCCTGGAACATCGGGGGTAAAGATGTATTCATCTACTTCGATAATGACGCTAATGCTTATGCAGTAAAGAATGCTTTAAGGCTCAGGGAACTCCTAGAGTGATTACTTTCTTGCGCCGCCGATTACTGCGCCAATAGCTCCAACTATGAAGCCTAAAACAGGTCCTAAGAGAGCAAATATCACAACCTTTGCAAAGACGCCCAGTAAAGCGCCGAGGAAGTACTCTATTAGTGGGTATCCAATCAAGAACTGCTCTATAACCCTGAGCGTTAATGCCTTAACCGCCTCAAAGAGGGCTGCGATAATCCCCGTAGAGAATCCAGCGAGTAATCCAGCAATCCCTCCGGCTGCTATGGTTCCGCTGTGTTTTTTGGCGGCAGACCATCCGATGTAGAGGTAGATCATGAGGCCAACTCCCATACCAAAGAGGGTTGGGAACCATGCAATGATCGTAAATATTCGAGAATCCATGCCCAGCATCCAGAGTAAAGCCAACAATCTGAGAACGAAATCGACAAAGGTATAAAGGAGAGACCACAGGAGGTATATCAACACTGGAATCTTTATTATCTAGAGATACTCCCTAAATGTTTTGTCGCCGATCATGAGTCATCAAGCTATTATTTTCCCTCCCCGTTTAAATACTTGATGCCGAGATAATTTTTAAAGGACGAAACTCAATTATAGTGATAGATTACTTCTAAGGGGGATAAGATGACTCAGATAAAGATTGACAAAGAGAAGTGTGTTGGCTGCGGCACCTGCGTTGAGACTTGCCCTGTCAACTTGTATGCCATGGACGGTGACAAAGCCGCTTTCGTCGGCGACGTAGACGACTGTCTGATCTGCAGAGCATGCGAGGCCGCATGTCCGGCAGCAGCAATAGAGGTAATAGAATAAGACTTTTTCTATCTAAAAAAAAGGGGGCAGGGTTTATACTGCCCTGTCCAGTTCTTCCACCGCTTCTGGGTTCGCAAGCGTTGATATGTCTCCCACGTCTTCTCCAAGAACCTTGGCCTTGATGACTCTCCTCATTATCTTTCCGCTTCTTGTCTTAGGGAGGTCATTGACGAACTTCACAGTGGAAGGCTTCGCTATCGCTCCCAATTCTTTCCCAACATGGATCCTCAGTTCTTCCTTAAGCTCTGGTGAGGAATTAACTCCTCGTTTCAGTATGACTAAGGCTTCTATAGCTTCTCCCTTTATAGGGTCTGGCTTCCCCACCACAGCCGCCTCTGCAACAGCCGGATGGCTTACGAGAGCGGATTCGACTTCTGCGCTCCCAATCCTGTGGCCTGCAACCTTCAGGACGTCATCAGACCTCCCCTGAATCCAGAAATATCCCTCCTCATCTCTCCTTGCCATGTCGCCTGTCAGATAAACCCCTGGAAACATAGACCAATACTGTTTATGGTATCTATCAGGATCCCCGTAGACTGTCCTTATCATGGAGGGCCATGGCTTCTTTATCACAAGGTATCCTCCCTTGTTGGTTATCGACTTACCGTCTTCGTTGTATATGTCTGCTTCAATCCCTGGAAGCGGCTTTGTCGCTGAGCCCGGTTTCAGGGGAGTAACTGGATAGGGGGATATCATAAAGTTTCCTGTTTCGGTCTGCCACCAGGTGTCCATGATGGGGCATCTTCCCCCGCCAATCATCTGGTGGTACCATACCCATGCCTCGGGATTGATCGGTTCACCGACGCTTCCAAGCAGCCTCAAGGAGCTGATGTCGTGTTTCTTTAGCCATTCGTCGCCGAACTTCATGAACATCCGGATAAGTGTAGGAGCTGTATAGAATATGGTTACCTTGTATCTCTCCACTATCTCCCACATCCTATCCTGTGCCGGATAATCCGGGGCACCCTCGTACATAACTGAGGTCGCACCTGCCATCAGCGGTGCATACACTATATATGAGTGTCCAGTAACCCAACCAACGTCTGCTGTACACCACCACACATCCCCCCCCCTGAGGTCGAACACGTACTTGAGTGTTGTATATACACCGACGGAGTAGCCTCCGTGAACGTGTACTACTCCTTTAGGCTTTCCTGTGGTTCCGGAGGTGTAGAGTATGAATAGCGGGTCCTCAGAGTCCATTACTTCCGTCTCACACTCTGTGCTTTCATTTTTTACCAGTTCATGCCACCACATGTCCCTGTCTTTCATCGCTACTTCGTTGCCTGCGTGCTTCACAACAATAAGTCGTTCAACGGCCGGCGCATTCTGTATGGCTTCGTCAGCGCTCTCTTTTAGTGGAACAACACCTCCCCTCCGATAGAAGCCGTCTACTGTAATTGCTATCTTAGCTCCCGCGTCATTGACCCTCTGCGCGAATGCCTTAGCACTGAACCCGGAGAATACCACTGAGTGTATGGCTCCGATCCTAGCACATGCGAGCATGGCTATTGGCAGCTCTGGTATCATAGGCAGATAGATGCTTACCCTGTCTCCCTTCTTCACTCCCAGTCTTTTAAGTGCATTAGCGAACCGATTAACCTCTTTATACAGGTCTTCATAGGTCAGTCTCCTGAGCCTGCCGTCCTCGCTCTCCCAGATGTATGCTATCTTCTCCCTCACACCGGTTTTCATGTGGCGGTCAAGTGCGTTGTGCACTATGTTGCACTTTGCGCCGATAAACCATTTAGCATCTGGAGGATTCCACTCTAGAACATCATCCCATGGCTTGTACCATTCCAGCTCCTTGGCCATCTCCTCCCAAAACCATCTATGATCTTCTGCCTTCTCCAGCAGTTCATTGTATGACTTTATATTATGCTCATCCATCCACTTTTTGATGTTGCTATCCTCAACTATCCCCTTGGAGGGTTTGAAAACCCTTTTTTCTTTCAATAAAACGTCTAGGTCTTTTTTCTCCATATTTTGCACCCTACTACGGCTTTATAAGGAACCCCCTTAGGTAAAACACACAGGAGGTATTGCATCACAACGAATGCAGTTAATTATATGAGCCAGTATTTAAAGCCATCTGTTTCTGTTCTATCGACCTGTTTAAGTGAATTTTTTGCTTAGGTACTGGTAAAAAAAAGGGTGCGTCGGATCTATTCGACGCACACCAATCCTATTTGCCAGTTTTTTCCATGACCTGTTTCAGGTATTTGTAGGCTTTCTCTGCTTCCTCGATGGCCGTTTTATCCTCTAAGGTGGTTACGTCCCCCATCTTTGCCCCGACAGCAACCGACTTCAGCAGTCTTCTCATGATTTTTCCGGATCTTGTCTTCGGCACCATGTCGACGAAGAGTATGCTTGCATCGGATGCTACCATCGGACCGATGGTCTTCCTCAAGTGCAATTTGAGATCGGTTTCAAGATCCTGGCTTGCCATGAACCCCTGTTTTAGAACTGTGAATATCAACGGCACCTCGCCCTTCACTTCGTTGGGTCTTCCTATGCAGGCTGCCTCTGCGACTGCTGGATGTAGGATCATGGCTGACTCCACCTCAGCTGTTCCAACACGGTGGCCTGCTATCTTCAGGATGTCGTCAGCCCTTCCAAGAACCCACACGTATCCGTCTTTGTCCTTGACTGCGAAGTCTCCCGTATAGAAGTACCACTTTTTTTCCTCTTTTTTGCTGAACTTCGACCAATAGATTTCCACGTATCTTTCAGGGTCCTTGTATAGTGTCATGAACATGCCAGGCCAAGGTAGGGTTACTGCGAAATATCCCCTGTCTCCAAGCTTGCATGGGTTTCCTTCTTCGTCGAGCACTTCCATTTTCACACCAGGGAACGGGTAACCGTTTGTTCCAGGCTTTAGCGGGAATATCCTCCCTAATCCAGGGAAGTGTCCGGTCAACATCTGACCAGTCTCTGTCATCCACCAGGTGCTTGATGCGACAACATCTCCTCTGCCAACGTTTGAGTAATACCACCTGAACGCCTCTGGGTTTATCGGCTCCCCAACGGAATGGAATATCCTCAAAGTTGATATGTCATGTTTCTTTATGAGATCTAATGGAAACTTCATCAGCATCCTTACCGCAGTCGGGCTTGTGTAGAAGACTGTTGTCCCATACCTTTCTATGATGCTCCACCACCTGTCTGGTGCAGGATAGTCTGGAGCGCCTTCATACATTATCGACGTTGCTCCTGTCATCAGGGGTCCGTAGACTATGTAGCTGTGTCCTGTAACCCAACCAACGTCTGCGGCACACCAGTAGACGTCATCGTCTCTTATGTCAAAGATAAGCTTCATTGTCGCATAGAGTCCGACTGCATATCCTCCTATGCTGTGTTGAACCCCCTTCGGGGCACCTGTTGTTCCAGATGTATATAATATGTAGGAAAAATCCTCCGCTCCCATCTCTTCCACTTCGACCTTCACGTTCTCTGATATGTGTTTTATGAAATCGTGATGCCAGACATCTTTTTTCTTGTTCCACGGCACTGCTGCCCTGTCTGTTCTCCTGACGACGATTACCTTTTCTATCTTATGCCCTCTTTCTTCACATATTGCTACGGCTTCATCAACAATCTCTTTGAGTTCCACTATCTTCCCTCTCCTGTATAAGCCGTCTGATGTAACGATTATCTTCGAGCCTGCTGCTATGGCTCTTTCAGCGAGTGCTAGTGCACTGAATCCACTGTAGACTATGCTGTGTTTAGCCCCAATCCTCTGAACTGCCAACATATATAGCGGCATTTCCGGGATCATTGGCAGGTAGAAGGTCAGTATATCCCCTCTTTTAACCCTCATTTCTTCTTTCAGTGCATATGCAATCCTGTTTGATTCCCTATATAAATCATAGAACGTGAACTTTCTGACTTCTCTTGGAGCTTTTAGTATTTCGTCGAATAGCTCTCCTTCCCATATCAGTGCTACCTTGTTTTTTCTTCCCTGCTGTATCTGCCAGTCCAAACACAGATAGGCTATGTTTGTTTCCCCGCCAACAAACCACCTGTAGAATGGAGGATTGCTGTCGTCTAAGACGGTATTCCATTTTTTGAACCATGAAAGCTTTTCCGCCCAGTCATTCCACCATTTCTCTACCGACTTCTTGTTTTCTACTATCCCTTTATAAAACTTTTTGTAGTCTTCTACCTTCCACTCCCTGTCCTTCCATGAGGGGGGTATCATATAATGCTCAAATTCTTCATAGACTTTCTCTCCATCTGCCATGTTTTTCACCTCATTTATCCTTTTTTTTCAGGTTCCGGCGGTTTCACGAATAAAGCCATTAATGCAGCTATTCCAACCAACAAGCCGATGATAATTCCGGGCATCGTATAGCCTCCAACCGATGCTGTTGCTGGAACCATGTTTGCTGACAGCATTGGTCCGAGGATTCCTCCCACACCGTATGCAGTGAATACTGCGCCATAGTTGACACCAACGTTTTTAGTACCGAAAAAGTCCGCCGTCGCCGACGGGAACAGAGCGAAGTTGGCGCCGAAACATACCCCTATCAAGGCCATGACGGCATACACTGCAAGAGTGGACAACGTCGCAGTATATACCAGGGTGGATACAAGAACTGCCTGCACTGCAAACAGTACGAACATCGTCTTTGTCCTTCCTATTTGATCAGAAAGCCATCCAGCGAAGATCCTCCCAACCCCGTTGAATATGGCCAGCACGCTTACAGCCAAAGCCCCTTCCAAGCCAGCCGCAGCCGCCGGGAAGTCGTGCACCGTTTCGAAGGTCAACGAGGCGAAGTTCTTTAGAAACCCTATGACCATAAGGCCTGCTGATGCTGAAAACGTGAACATTACCCAGAGCAACCAGAACTGCCTCATCTTAATGATCTCTGAGATACTAAATTCCTTGTATGCGTGCGTAACCGCCTTCTTTACCTTCGTTGGATCCCAGCCCTCTGGTTTCCAGCCTTCGGGGGGGTTTTTTAGTAGCATTGCCCCAATACAGACTACTATGATAAATAAAACCCCCAATGTCAGGAATGTGCTCTGCAGCCCTATTCCCGCTAAACCATTTAACCCGGGGAGATTGAATATTGAAGCGACTATTGGCTGTATTAATCCGGTTGGTTGGGCGGGCACGCCGCTTATCAATATCTCAGCCATCGGTGCTAGAAGCACCGAACCGAAGCCGAAGCCGAATACCATTAACCCCATCACCAGCCCTCTCTTGTCTGGGAACCATTTACTTCCTGCGGCTATTGGTGCATTGTAAGCAAACCCTACACCAGAACCTGCTAGAACCCCGTATGTTATATACATCAGTATGTTGTCTTGTACAGATAAGCTTGAGGCTATGAATCCTAATCCGAGGAGCAGACCGCCTATTAGTGCTATTAACCTTGGGCCTTTTTTGTCTTGTATTCTGCCCGCTAGGGGCATGGTCACCGCGAAAAAGAGGAGCATGATGGAGAACGCCAGTCTTTCATCCGTCACCGCCCATTTGAAGTCCTTCTGTAGTGCGGCGCCGAAGATGCTCCATGTGTAGGTCACCCCGAGCATTAAGTTGATCAGTATTCCACCTACGACGATAAGCCACCTGTTGCTTTTAGAAGATCCCATGGTGTCACCTTCACAGTAATTTATAATGATTAATCATTAACATTAAGCCTTTATAAATTATTGATAGGAAAAAAACGACAGATGACGAATTACCTCACGTTGCCCCGAACCCAATCAATGAACTCCCTGTTTGCTTCAACCCCCATCCTGAGGATGCACGGAACCCTGTGGCTGTGGATTTCTCTCACAGCCCCTGCGACTTCGCTGAATCTCTTCTTCAAGGTCTTCGCAATTACCACGTATTCTTTGTCTTCTGTGATCTTGCCTTCCCACCAGTACATGCTCTCTATTGGGAAGAAGTTAGCGCAAGCTATCAGTCTCTTATCCAGGAGATGCTTTGCTATCTTCTCTGCCTCGGCTTTGCCCCTGCAGGTTATATATACCAGAATCATCTGTAGATCAGTCCAGTTCCCCCGACCTTATCTTTTCCACCAAGGTCTTCCATTCACTCTTCTTCAGGGTGCATAGATTCCCTTTTTCCCCGATCCTTACTTCTTCTTTATCTACTTCCACTGCGGGGCAGCACTTGCAGGAGCCGCATAAGCTGATTACCTTCATCTTTTTCAACCTCCTTTTTTAATTATTGTAGACCAGAGATTATTAACTAAGAGGATGAAGTCTAAGGCTTTCAGGTACGGACCCAATGGAGTAGAAGAAGAAAACGTCACCGTATCCGACGAAGAAGTCTTCACCGTTTTCATCAACAACAAAGAGATCACACTCTCTGCTTCTCCCAGAGACTTGAGAGAGCTTGCTGTGGGCTTTGTCGTGTCCGAGGGATTCTCACTCCATGAGGGGATAACCGACGTTGAAGTGGACGACAATAGGATATTGGTTGAGACTGGAGTCTGCGAGAATATCAAAGCCTCTAGGGTGTCTCATGGGCAGAAATTCCGTAGAGAGGTTATCTTGGACTCCCTCCGCTTCTTCAGGGAGTGTTCTGTTGAGTGGAAGCTCACCGGCGGAACTCACTCTGCTGCATTGGTCTCATCGGAGGGGGAATTATTGCGTTGTTTTGAGGATATTAGTAGGCGTAACTCTCTATACAAGATCATCGGCTGGGCTTTGTTGAACAATCAATCGCTGAGCAATAGATTTGTTCTTTTCACGGGCAGGGTTTCAGGTGATGTGGTGGAAAAGCTCGCAAGAGTTGGTGTTCCGTTAATCGTCTCCAACACGGCGCCGCTGTCCAAGGCAATAGAGTTCGCAGAAGAATACAATGTAACATTGATCGGATTCGCCCGACATCCTAGATTCACTGTATACAGTAATCCCTGGCGGATCATCTAGACGGCTTCGACTTTCACTATCTCTGGGGCTTCTTTTTTAACGGCTGTTTCGACTAAAGCCTTAAGGGTCATCTGAGCCATAGGGCAGCCGGCACAGGAACCCTGCAACTTCACCTTAACTACGTTGTCTTTCACGTCAACCAGCTTAATGTCGCCGCCGTCAATCTGCAAGGCAAGCCTCACCTTGTCAAGAGCCTTCTCAACCCTCTTTTTAGTGTCCATTTTACTGCTGCATCTCAATCTCAGTCGTCGAAGACGCAATAACCTCACTATTATATATTACATCAACGTTTACATTATATGAGCCCGGTTGTATGCCCGCACAACCATAACAGCGAGGCGTCTGATAGGAGAAACTCTTCTGGTTCAATCCCCTTAAAAGCGCCATAGACTCAGTCTTATCAATCCGGTAGTAACCAGCGCTGATGCCGTATATCCTAAGCAGAACATCAAGGTCATGGGAGCTGTCCACGACAACGTTAATGCTCATGAGCTCATTGGAGTGGTAAACATCCTTGTCGGTTGAAAGAGATATGTTGATTTCAGGATTCTGCACAAGAGGGCGTGTGGTGGTAGTTGATTGTGCAGTAGTCGAGGTTGTGGTTGCCTTCGTCGTGGTCGTCATCTGAGAGGAAACCTGAGTTGTAGTGGCTTCATCCACTTTTTGCCGAATGCATGCACTGAATAACAGAATAACAACGAACACATAAGCCCATTTTATCATACTATATCTTAATGATTTTCTGTTTAAAAACTCGTGTTCGCTTAAGCTGTCAGCTTAACTCTATTTCAGTGACTGCGGTGGCAAGGATCTCCTCTTCGTATATAACCTCCACGGTGATCGGGTAGACGCCCGGAGAGATTGCATTACACCCATAACAGTCAGGCAATCTGTAACTGAATTCCACCACCGTGATGCCTTCCTCAAGACTTATCTCCCTGCTTCTCTCTATGTGATAGGGGTAGTAAAGCCCCTCAATCCCATAAACCTTGATCTGTGCACCTTCAAGGATACTAGAACTGTTGACCTCCACAGTGATGTTCATGAGCTCATATGGGCGATAGACTCTCTTGTCCGTGAACAATGTTACCGAGATGTTCCAGTCAACGGGCAGTGTCGTGCTCGTTGTCGTAGTCGTTGTAGTTGTCGTAGTAGTAGATGTTGTCGTAGTGGTGGTCGTTGTCGTGGACGTCGAAGTCACAGTGGAAGACGTCGTATCACCCACTTGGTCTCCAATGCATCCACTGAATACCGCCTGAAAGAGTACCAAAGACACTAAAATACCTGCTTTTTTCATGAGTAAATAATCCTTTGATTAGCCAATTAAAAGTTCGCTAATGGTGGCCGTATTTCTCCTTCAGTCTACGCAAATCCTCATGTGTGTGCTCGTGCAGGTGGAGGTGAATGTGCCCGCCTTCAGTTTCAATGGAATCAGTAAGATACTTAACGGCTTCGTCCATGGAGAGGGGAAGACTAGAGCAGTTGTAGCCGAAACAGGACAGGACCTCGAACAAGTAGGTGATTGGAGGAATTTCAAGGTTTGCCTTCTTCAACAACTCTGTGTTCAGGAATATTTCCTTAGGAGTGCCTTCAGCAATAATCTTTCTATCTAATACGTAGACCCTGTCCGCTAATCCTGGGACAAGGGATACGTCATGGGTTGAGATGATTACTGTCTTACCCCTCTCTTTGAGGTCTCTCATCACCCCCACAAGGTCTCTCCTGCTCTTGGGGTCGAGGTTCGCGGTAGGCTCATCCAAAACGATGATCTCTGGATCCATGGATAATATCGTTGCAAGAGCCGCCTTCTTTTTCTCCCCCAGACTCAGCTGATGCGGGTACCTGTTTTCGTATCCGCTCAGGCCGACTTTTTCCAGCGCCGAACTCACTCGCCTTTCAACTTCCCCACGATCCAGACCCATATTTATGGGACCGAATGCTACGTCATCGAAGATTGTAGGCATGAACAACTGGTCATCAGGGTGCTGGAAGACCACGCCGATTTCTTTTATGAGCTCAGACCTCTTCTTCTCTCTTATGTTTCTGCCGAAGACTTCTATCGAGCCTTTACCGGATAATACGCCGTTCAGGTGCAGCAGCAGGGTGGATTTTCCGGCGCCGTTTGGTCCGAGAAGTGCAATTGATTCTCCTCTGAGTATATCCAGGGATACATCATTGAGGGCGACGGTTCCTCCAGGGTATCCGTAGCTTAGATTCTTTATTGATATTATCTCCTCCATCTTTAGATGAACCTCACCACAACTGCGGCTGCTATAAAGAAGGCTGCGAATATCCCATCCAGCGCCCTTATTTTGAAGTCGTCGAGCGTCTTTATGCTTCCGGTGAATCCGCGCGACAACATCGCATTGTAGATGCGTTCCCCCCGCCCATAGCTTCTGATGAAGAGGTTTCCTATTATATCCCCAACAGTCTCTATATGCCACCTTCTGTTTCCGCCGGAGCTCCGCAGATCCCTTGCGCGTTTCATTCTCATCGTCTCGTCGACTAAAACAGTCATGTAACGACACATGAATGAGATAGTTAAAACCATGATCTTAGGCATTTTGAGGCTTTCAAATCCTCGGATTAGCCTTGGAAAGGGCGTCGTCGACGTCAGGACTATCATCGACAGAACAGACAAGTAGGACTTGGCGAACACACCAATCAGGGTCTCCAAGCCCCTGTGTGTCACGTTAAGCTGCAAGAATCTGAGGTCGTATGATGCCATAACCTCACCTCCTTGGATGAATGGGAGGGATAAAAATACCAGTAGGACGAATGGAATCACTGTGAGGGAGCGCCTGAATACGAAGGAAAGAGGCACCCTCGACAGTATTACGACTGAGGATATGAGCAAGAAATAGGTGGAGAACCTGCTGCCTTCATCTGCCGGAGTTGAGACTACTAGGAAGATAAAAAAGATGAGGGATAGCGTCTTAATCCGAGGATCTATCCCATGTATTATGCTCTTAACATCGCCGTATTTGTTGGATAGGTCATGTTGCATTATTTGTCCCGCCCCTGAATGCCTTCCCCAAGAGTATGCCCGCCCCGAAAAGCATTAGGGTTCCTGTTACGCCTGCAAGTGAAGCAGATAAAACCTCATTCTCTATTCCAGGTATGATGTAGTCGGGCATTGGAGATTCCATTACCTCATGCCCTTCCCCATGTTCGAGGAAGCCCTTGTCTTCTGCAACCCTTTCGAGACCATCCGGGTCTGGTGACGCATACAGCGAGATCACGGCAGCCATTATTAATGCCACAACTAGTCCGAAAATCCAGTAGTTATCTCTCATCTTTTTTCCACCTCATATTTTCTGAAGCTCCAAGAGGTCGGGTCTCGTCTTAAGTATGAAGGCGACGACTACAACACTCACAGCAGCCTCTATCAAACCTATTATCATGTGTATTGAAACCATCGCAGGCAGAACCACTCCTATAGGTATTATGCCAGATGCTGCAATCTCTATAGAAGTCGCTGCCGAGGCTAGGACTACTGCAAGCCAAGCTGCAACAGCAATTGCTGGAAACCTTCCTGAGTCGCCTTTGACAATATTCTTTATTGTATAGTATATGTAGTAGCCGCCTACTGTCCCGATCAAACCCATGTTGAATATGTTCGCCCCAAGAGTTGTTATTCCCCCATCTTGGAAGAATACGCCTTGAACTATGAAGACTGTCGCCATTATTATAGACGCAGAGAATGGTCCGAGGATAACTGCAGCCAAGACACCACCCAGCATGTGCCCGGATGTTCCTCCCGCAACTGGGGTGTTCAGCATCTGCGCTGCAAAGATGAATGCTGCGAGAACACCCAGCATTGGGACGTGTTTTTCCCCTAATCGTTCGTTGGTCTTCCATATTGCGTAACCTAAAACAGCTACGGCCAATGCCCACATTATGAGCCAAACCTCAGTGCTTAGAAATCCGTCAGGTATGTGCATTTTTTCACCAGTAATATTTTTTTTGTAATGGTATAATTTTAGTAATACTAATATAAAAATAGTAATATTCGAGGTTTTCATTAAGAACTACCAATATAGGGATAGAGATGCACAAGAACGCCATCATCCGGATCTCAGGGATAGTGCAGGGTGTCGGCTTCAGGCCCTTCATCTACAGGATTGCGAAAAAGCACAAGATAAAAGGCTATGTGAAAAACCTTGGAGACGCCGGAATCGAGATCCTTGCAGAGGGAGACATAGAAGCCTTCGTAAGGGATGTAGGGGAGAAGAAACCAGCTAACGCCCACATAGACAATCTGTCTATTGAACTTATTAAGTCCGAAAAAAAATTCACCGACTTCCAGATCACCAAAAGCGGCGGCACAGGATATGGTGGAAGCATCCCGGCAGACACTGCCGTCTGCAATAGATGCCTAAAAGAGCTCCGCTCTAGGAAGAATAGGAGACACCTTTATCCATTGATTACGTGCACTGACTGCGGTCCAAGGTTCACGACACTTGATCACATCCCACTGGATCGAGACAACACTTCATTCAAGGATTTCCCCCCATGCAGAGAATGCCGAAGGGAATACAAGAATCCGGAGGATAGAAGATTCCATGCGCAGACCATCGCCTGCCCAGTCTGCGGACCCAGGTACTCTTTAGTGGATAAGGAGGGAAAAGAGATCCCTAATCCAGTGGATTCCGCAGTAAAAAAACTCAAAGAGGGGGGGATTCTGGCAATAAAAGGCATCGGTGGGATGCATCTGGCATGCCTGACTTCAAGGGATGACATCCTTGAGGAACTGAGGAACAGGCTTAGAAGACCACAGCAGCCATTCTCAATCATGGCAACCCAAGAGATGGTAGAAGGCTTCACTGGGGTATCCAGGGAGGAGATAGGACTCCTGTCCTCAAAGGAGAGACCCATCGTAGTACTAAGAAAGAGCATAGACTACAGGCTTTCAGATCTTATCTCACCCGGACTGCACAATATAGGGGTGATGCTACCCTATACCGCCCTGCATCACCTACTGTTTGGAGGAATAGATGAACCCTTGGTGATGACCTCCGCTAATGTCCACGGAGAACCCATGATAACAGGGGATGAGGACATATTCAAGTATAAGACAGCAGACTATTATCTCCTACATAATCTGGAAATCATCAACAGATGCGATGACTCAGTGATAAAATTGGTTAATGGGAAAAGTGCGTTCATCAGGAGAAGCAGGGGCTTTGTTCCTGTACCGATCAAGGTGGGCTTGGATAAGAACGTTCTTGCGTTGGGGGCTGAGATAAACAATACCTTCTGTCTTCTAAGGGATGGAAACGCTGTTCTGAGTCAGCATATAGGGAACACTCAACGTGCTGCGACCCTTGAATTTATGGAGAATACAATCGGAAGATTCCTCGAAATGATGCCCACGAGGATAGATTTAATAGCCTGCGACCTGCATCCAACATTCAACACAAGCCGCCTCGCCAAGGAGCTCGGCAGGGAGATGGGGATCCCAGTAGTCAGGGTACAGCATCATCATGCTCATTTAGCCTCCCTGTTGGCCGAACACCACCTGGAGGGAGTAGTTGGGATATGCTGTGACGGCGTAGGCTATGGGGAAGACGGTCGCCCATGGGGTGGAGAAGTCATCTCCTCCAAGAACGGCGTCTTCAAGAGGCAGGGTCACCTGAGGGAGCAGAGGATGCCTGGAGGGGATACTGCAGCCTATTATCCGGCTAGGATGGTCGCTGGGATACTCTATGGGAGGCTTAGTGTGGGGGAGCTTGTGAAGACCCTGGAGCCGCTCTACTTCAAACATGGTAGTCAGGAGGTCCAAGTTGTCGTTAAGCAGTTGGAGAATGATGTGAATGTTCAGTGGACGACTTCCGCTGGCAGGGTTCTGGATGCAGTATCAGCATTGCTTGGAGTCTGCCAGTATAGGAGCTACGAGGGTGAACCAGCCATGAAGTTGGAGGCTGCCGCGATCGGTGGGAAAGAAATCGATTTCCCGGTGAAGGTGGAGGATAACGTGCTTAACACTACCTTGATAGTGGAGAGGGTTCTCGAGCTCAGAGACTCACACCCTCTCAAGGATATTGCTTTCTCGGCTCAGAGGGCGCTGGCTGAAGGTCTTGCATTGATTGCTGTGGACGTTGCTGAAAAGAACACTATAGACACCATTGGTGTGTCTGGAGGCGTCGCATACAATAATCTTATTGTGAGGACCATCGCAGAATACGTGAGGGAAAAGGGCTTCAGGTTCGTACAAAACGAGAGCGTCCCCTGTGGGGATGGGGGAATCTCCTTCGGGCAGGCGGTTTATGCCGTGATTAGAAAAGACTGAGCTTGTTATTTATATCATCGAGGGTATATTATAATGATTATTCATTATAAATATCGGTGAGCGTGTTGAAGGTCTTCATATGCACCTGTAGAGGGGGAATAACCCTGCCCAAGGATCTGGATTTCGGGGAAGACGTTAAAGTTAGGGTTATTGAGGATATATTCTTTGATAAAGCCCAGGAGGAGATAGAATCCTTCGTCGGAAAAGAGAAGATAGTCATCGCAGGCCCCAGTCCAAGGATCATGGAAGGCTTCTTCAGCGACCCGAACATAGCCTTCGTGAACATCTGGGAGCAGGCCTCTATGGTAGGCCACGGACCCGAAAAGATAAGAGACCTCATACATGGAGCTGTTGAGGGGCTCAGGAACACTGCGCCGGTGGAGAAGAAGGTCTTCGAGATAAAGAATAAAGATGCCTTAGTCATTGGCGGGGGCGTCGCCGGCCTTGAAGCTGCAAGACATATAGCGAACGCCGGATTCAAGGTGTACCTCATAGAGAAGAAGCCATTCCTTGGCGGAGTGGTCGCCGGCTTGGACAGGCTCTACCCAGAGGGGACGCCGAATTCCCATGTCCTCTACCCATTGATAAACGAGGTTGTTAGGAACAAGGGCGTAGACATTCTAACGAACACCGAAGTGGAGGAAGTTGATGGATCCCTTGGAGACTATCGAGTAAAAATAAAGACGCACGGTAGAATCCCTAAGGGCTTGATGCTCAAAAAATGCGAGGAGGTCTGCCCGGTAACGGTTAACGACCACGGCATCAAGAGGAAGGCAATCTATTACATGCCGACCTACCCATACAGTCATGGGATAGACTTCGATTCCTGCACACGTTGCGGAGAATGCGTTAAAGTCTGCGAGGACATAAGCCTGGAAGAAGAGGAAAAAGAGATAGAGGTTGGCGCAATTGTTGTGGCAACTGGTTTGAAGGAATACGACGCCTCAAAGATCATAGAATACGGTTACGGCAGATATCCTAACGTATTGACTCAGTGGGAGTTCGAGAGGAGGTTTTCTAATGGATTGATTAAGCCGAAGAGCGTCTCCATAATACACTGCGCCGGCTCAAGGGATAAAAACCACCTGCCCTACTGCTCTCGCGTATGCTGCATACTCGGCTTAAAGGAGGCGAAGCTGGTAAAGGATACAAGCCCCGATACTGAAGTCTATATAAACTACATCGACATGAGAAGCTACGGACCCTTTGAGGAATTCTATAACACCATCAGAGAAATCTATGGAGTAAAATTCATCCAAGGTAGGCCTTCTGAGATCCTGCAGGACGGCGAAGAACTGGTCGTGAGGGCGGAAGACATCCTGCTGGGGAAGCAGATGGATAACCGGGTGGAATACGTTGTCCTGATGACGGGCTTTGTTCCAGATGATGAACTATTCCATAAGCTCGGGTTACCGGCGGATGGATGCTTTCCTACCGAGTATGTGAACTCCCAGCATTCAGTCGATGCAAATCCTAGAGGGATCTTCATCGCCGGAGCTGCTGCGTTCCCGAAAGGGGTGGCTGAGTCGATGATTGATGCAGGGGATGCGGCTCAGGGCGTGATAGACGTCCTGGACAGATACGCTGTAGAAAAGAAGACACCAACAGCAAGGATAAACAGCAGCATCTGTGGGGAGATAGACTGCAGGATCTGCCTCACGGCGTGCCCCTATGGAGCAGTATACCTTAAAGACGAGGAAGTTACAGTCAATGAGGAGCTCTGCATGGGCTGCGGCATATGCACCGCAACCTGTGCCGCCGGAGCGAACCAATTGGATGGTTGCACGAACAACGGCATGCTGGCTCAGATAGCCGCAACAACCAAGGAGGGCGACGTGGTAGCGTTCCTCTGCAAGTGGAGTTCATATTCTGCTGCAGACAAGGCAGGCTACGAGCTTTTGAGATATCCAGAAAACGTGAAGATTATAAGGATCCCATGCACTGGCAGAGTGGATGCCCAGATGATCCTGAAAGCGTTCAGCTCTGGCGCGAAAGGCGTATTGATCGCCGGCTGTCCCCCTGATGGATGCCACTATTTTACGGGAAACCTTAAGGCGAGGAAGAGGGTTATCGCCTTGAAGAAATTGATTGAACAATTCGGCATCAACCCGGAAGCGTTGGCTATTGAGTGGATAGGAAAGGATGAGTCAAAGAAGTTCGTGGAAATCGTCAACCGGCTTAACGGAGGAGGTAGGTGAGATGCCCGAAAAGAAACTGAGGCTCGCAATATGCCGGGGGGCGACATGCTCTGGTTGTGACATCGCAGTCCTCGACATCCATGAAAGGCTACTCAGCGTTCTTGAAAAGGCCGACATAGTATTTGCTCCAACGATAATGGATGCAAAATACGAGGACCTTGAAGCCATGGAAGACAACAGCATCGATGTTGGATTATACCACGGCTCCGTCAGGTTATCGGAGAACGAGCACATGGCGGAACTCATGAGGAAAAAATGTCGGCTCCTTATAGCATTCGGCGCATGCGCTTGCTTCGGGGGGATCTTCGGGTTAGCCAACGTCTCAGATAGAGAGGAAATCTTTAGAGAAGTCTACAAAAAGACTGCTTCGACGGAGAACCCGGATTTTGTAACACCAGAGGAGGTCTACAGAGACAAAAAAGGTCATGAGCTCACCCTCCCAAGGTTCTATGACGACGTTTATGCGTTAGACGATAAGGTCGACGTAGACTATTACGTACCACTGTGTCCGCCTGTTGCGGACCAGATCATGACGGCATTGAACGCCATAATCTCAGGCGACCTTCCGCCCAAGGGGGCAGTTATCGCCTTAGAGAAGACACTCTGCAGTGAATGCCCAAGAAAGAAGTCAGAGAGGCGGAAAATCGATAAAATCCATCGACCCCATGAGGTAGAACTCGACCCAGATACCTGCTTCCTCGACCAAGGGCTCATATGCATGGGTCCGGCGACCAGGGCAGGATGCGGCGGCATCTGTCTGACAGCTAATGTCCCATGCAGGGGATGTAATGGCCCCACAAAGGAGGCCTTCGACCAGGGGGGCAACATGCTGGGTCTGATTTCAACCATCTTCGGCATATGCGAGGAAGACCTGACTGAGGCGGATGTGGAGAAAATCTTTAAGCAGATAAAGGATCCACTAGGTACTTTTTACAGATTCACCCTACCGAAGTCGATGCTCCGCAGGGTAAGGAAGGGAGATTCAAGATGAGCAAGAAAGAGATAGTGATTGCGCCTGTTACACGGCTTGAGGGGCATGCTAAGATAGACATATTCCTCAACGACAAAGGCAATGTGGAGGATGCCTACTTCCAGGTCACAGAGCTGAGAGGCTTCGAGAGGTTCTGCCAGGGCAGGCCGATCGAGGAGCTCCCGAGGATAGTGCAGAGGATATGCGGCGTATGCCCCACACCTCATCATCTGGCTTCGGCTAAGGCAGCTGACAGCGTCTTCGGGGTCGAACCGCCTGAGACCGCAAAGAAGCTGCGGGAGCTTAGCTTGAACGCCCACATACTGCACAGCCACATAGCTCACTTTTATGCTTTAGCTGGTCCTGACTTCATCATGGGCCCTGACGCAAAACCAGAGGATAGGAACATTGTTGGGGTGATACGGAAGGTTGGCCTTGAGGTGGGTGGCAAGGTCATCAAGGCCAGGGCCCAGGCACAGAGGATTCAAGAGATCATCGGCGGACGGGGAACACACCCTGTGAACTCCCTCCCAGGCGGCATAGCCAAGGGCATAACACCCGAGCAGCGGGATGAGATTGAAGAGATGGCAGAAAACCTTGTGGACTTCGGCGGATTCACTCTAAAGGTATTTGACGACTTCGTCTTGAAGAACAGGGACTACGTTGACCTGATTACAGGGGATGTTTACAGGCATGAGACCTACTATATGGGTACCGTCGACGACAGGAACAACCTAAGTTTTTATGAGGGCAGCATCAGGGTAGTCGACCAAAAGGGCAGGGAGGTGTTGAAGTTCCCCGCCAAGGACTACTTAAAGCATATCGCTGAGCACGTTGAACCATGGTCTTACCTCAAGTTCCCCTACCTGAAGAAATTCGGCTGGAAGGGTCTCATCGACGGTCCAGGTTCAGGCGTCTACCGGGTGGCTTCATTGGCCAGGTTAAATGTTGTGGAGGGAATATCTACCCCATTAGCCCAGGAAGCCTTCGGGGGGATGTTTGAAACGCTTGGTGAGAGGCCTTCCCACGCAACCCTGGCTATGAACTGGGCCCGCGTTGTTGAAATAATGCACGCTGCTGAGCGGGTGAGGGAGCTCATACAGAACCCTGAGATCACCAGCTCAGATGTCAGGAATATTCCAACAGATGTCGTCGGCGAAGGTATCGGACATGTAGAGGCTCCAAGAGGCACATTGATACACCACTACTGGTCGGATGATGAGGGTATGACAACAAAGCTGAACATCATCGTTGCCACGGGAAACAACAATGCTGCAATATGTATGTCAGTGAAGAGGGCTGCTGAGAAGTTGATCCACAACTTCAAGGTCGATCAGGGCATACTCAACAGGATAGAGATGGCTTTCCGAGCGTATGACCCATGCTTTGCCTGCGCAACCCATTCATTGCCAGGGAAGATGCCCCTCGAGGTAAGGATCTTCAATCCGGACAAGACCCTCCACAAGAAGATTACGCGTGATGAGGAGGGAGAAAGATGAACCTGCAAGAGGAGATCCTCTCGAATATAGATGGCAGGACACTGAATTACTGCTTCAGCTGTGGGATGTGCACTGGAGGCTGCCCTTCAGCAAGGGTGACGGACAGCATATACAACCCAAGGAAGATACTTCATAGAGCGGCCCTGGAAGGCAGGCTTGAAGAGGACATCTGGTTGTGCACCAACTGCTACACCTGCCAGGAGCGCTGCCCTACGAAGACCAAGGTCGCTGACCTTATCAGCCTGATGCGTAGGATCTATGTCAAAGAAAAGGGCATACCTGGATTCATTAAACCGTTGATTGAGAACCTCGGGGCATGCGGTTTCACTGCTAGGATAGGTGACCTCGAGAACAAGAGGCGTGAGAGGATGGGGCTCCCATCAGTCAAACAAAATCAAGAAGTCCGGAGGATTATAGAGAAGACTGGGGGCGGATTATGAGAGAGTATGCCTACTTCATCGGATGCACGATTCCCTTCAGGGAGTCGAACTATGATCTCTCGACCAGGAAGGTCATGGAGAAACTGGACATAGGGTTGTTAGATATGCCCGACGCAGGCTGCTGCGGCCTCTACTATGAGCTGGTGAATGAGATGACTCACCTGGCCTTGGCTGCTAGGGTTATATCGATGGCTGAGGAACTCAAGCGTGACCTCCTAGTCCTCTGCAGCGGATGTAATGGCTCCCTCTACAGGGTGAACAAGAAACTGAAGGAGAATCCAGAACTCAAGGATAGGGTTAACGAGGTCTTATCTGAAGTGGACCGCGAGTTCAAGGGCACTGTGGAGGTGAAACACGTCATAAGGGTTCTGTGGGAGGACGTCGGCATCAAGGAGATAAAAAAGCATGTCAGCAATCCAATAAACATCAAGGCTGCTGCACACTACGGCTGCCACTTCCTGAGACCCTCAGACGAGATGGATTTCGATGATCCGAGAGAGCCCATAAGCCTCGACAGGTTGATCGAGGTCACAGGTGCGGAGTCCATAGACTACTTCGAGAAATCACTTTGCTGCGGCGGCTATGTGCTCGCAGCAGACCAGAAAGCGGCTTACATGATGACTGGAACAAAGCTCAGGAACGTGAAAAAAGCTGGGGCTGATATCATAGTGACTGCATGTCCCTTCTGTCACGTGATGTATGACGCGAATCAGAAGGCTGTTGAGGCTGAATTAGAGGAGAGTTTTGGCATCCCAGTACTGCATTACCCTCAGCTTCTGGGGCTTGCGATGGGTTTCGACCTGAAGGAGATGGGTTTGGAGCAGAACCGCGTCAGATTTAATCCTCAGATGTTCAATAATAAAAAGGAAGATGAGTGACCTCGTAATCATAGGCGGTGGTGGCGCAGGCATGACTGCAGCTTTGACCGCAAGGAAGATAAACCCCAGGGTTGATGTTACCATAATAACTAAAGAGTCTCTCTCTTATTCTTCCTGTGCGCTGCCTTTCGTGATAAGCGGCGAGATTCCTTCCATGGACGACATCACAAGCAGCATGGAGGCGATATGCCAGAAGAGCGGCATAAAACTAGTTCTGGATTCTGCGACCTCCATTGACACAAAAAAGAAGGTCGTCTCCACAGAAAGGAGTGGGCTGATATCGTATGATTCCTTAATAATCGCGACCGGCGGGCGAACTATGGTACCCCCCATCAAGGGCGCTGATTTAAGGAACATATTGACCCTTTACACGGTAGATGACGCAGAAAAGATCATGGCTCAAGCGAATAAGTCAAAAAAGGCGGTTGTCATCGGTGGGGGGGCTATTGGCATAGAAGCAGCAGCCGCCTTGGTCGGGTTGGGGCTTAAGGTCACCTTGGTGGAGGGCTTCCCCCACGTCCTTTTCAGGTTCTTCGATGACGAGTACCTTGCGATCATCGAAGATGAACTGAAGGCAAAGGGGATCGAAATCATCCTGAGCCACTTTGTCGAAGAGGTCATGGGAAAGGAAAAAGTCGACGCAGTAAAGGTTGCAGGTAAAGAGATACCCTCTGATCTTATTATCATGGCCACTGGCGTCAGACCGAACAGCGAAATAGCGGAGAAGGCTGGCATCAAGACCATGAAGTATGGTATATTGACTGACTGGCTGATGCAGACTAACATTAAAGATGTCTATGCTGCCGGAGACTGCGCCTATTCCAGGTCTATGATCACTGGGGAACTGATGTTGAGTCAGCTTGGGACTACTGCGATAAGGCATGGGACCGTCGCCGGAATGAACGCCGTGGGTGAATCTGTCGCCTTCGAGGGCGCCCTGGGTTCGATGGCCCTCAAGATATTTGACCTGAAGGTTGGCAGGACAGGGCTTACCGAGAGGGAGGCGAAGGAGGCTGGAATCGACGTCATTTCTGGAAGAGCTAAGGCGACGACTAAGGCGAAATACTACCCCGGCCATAAGGAAGTCGACGTCAAGCTGATCTTCGATGCTGCATCGAAGGAGTTGATCGGCGGACAGATCATTGGTGGGGGTGCGGTCGCCAAAAAAATCGACCTCATAGCGTTGGGGATAAGCAAGCATGCGACAGTAGAGGATCTGATTGGACTGGGTTACAGCTACACGCCTCCTCTGGCTCCAAGCCATAACGTCATCGTCCTCGCAGCCGAAAACGCCTACCGCAAGATGAAACGCGCTGAAGAAGCAAGGCGTAGACGATTCTGACCTGTAGTGCCTAACTTTTTTCTTTGTCCTTTCTACCTCGACATACTCAGATGTTGTTATATCAAGATGTTAAGATGGTTGGATGTTGACACATAGGCCTTAAGGGTTGATGTTCTTGTATTTTATGATGGAACAGATAGAAGACCATACAGTTGAAGGCTTGTTTCGAAACAGGCCGCAGGCATACGAACTGTTTTGGCCGTGCGAACTTATATTGAGTCCCTTGGGTCGGTAGAGATAGAGGCTGCGAAGACTCAAGTGTCATTCAAAAGAAAAAATAGATTTGCATGGGTGTGGCTGCCGCAGACATGGACTAAAAAAAGACCCCCGGAAAGCGTGACACTAACCTTCAGCCTCCCCAGGCAGATCAAAGATGAACGGATCGCGGAAGCCGTCGAGCCGCGACCAAGACGCTGGACCCACCAAATCGTCTTAGAGAAAAAATCCGACTTAGACGAAAAAGTGAAAAGTTGGCTGCAGGAAGCATACGAACAAGAAAGGTAGCTACTTCTCTTTGACCCCCGTCAGGGTCGTGCTGCCCTCCGGGATCACGAGGACTTTGGCGTCTTTTCCAATCAGGTTGATGGCTTTCTCCAACGCCTCTTGAGGTGTCTCAGCGTATTTGAACAAGAAGACGCCCTCAACTTCTGCCTTGGGCATCTCCGACACCAGGAAGAGGGTGGCTTTCTCTCTTGCAAGATGATTATAGTATGCTTTGTGTCCGCCGATGTTGAATTCCTTTTCCAGTTCCGTCTTCATCTCATCCCCGCTCCCGTATTTGCGCATCCACGCAGCATAGTTCCGATGACCTACGCCGTTGCCTGCGCCCTCAGGGCATTCCGCGACCAGTATCACGACGCCCTTATCCCTGACGACGCCGAGAGAGAGATGCAAAGCCTTGTATGCCTGATATAGGTCTATGTCATGTGGTGCGCCGTTTGCTGCGGTAACGACGATATCTGCTTTTTTGGGAGTTTCTGCCTTATAGATTTTCTCCACCAATGCAGCGCCTCTTCTGAGGACTGAATCGAAGTCTCCTGCAAATGCGCCGACTATGCCTTTTTCGTCTTGGACCACGTTTATGGTGAAATCAATGCCTGCAAGCCTTGCGGCTTCAGTCATGTTCTCATACATGGGGTTTCCATCGAGTCTCCCTGGTCTCGAATTGTGGTGGAAGAAATTCCGTTTATAGTTGTCTTGGATGGTTGAGTAGCTGCTTATACCGGGTAGGATGCTCTTCCTCCCGCCGCCGTAGCCCGCGAAGTAATGTATTTCGACGTCCCCTGTGAGGATTCTGACATCTGCTTCAAGGAATGGCTTCTTCACCTCCACCCTCGTGCCTCTGGAGGTAGTACCAACGTAGACGAAATCCGACCCATTACAGTCGTTGCTGATGTACTCTATCCTTGAAGCGATTCCTTTTCCTAACAGGATTTCCGCCTCCTCTTTCTTTGTTGTTCTGTGTGAACCAGTAGCAAATATTATCAATATGTTGTCGTCCCCTATGCCCAAGTCGTAGAGTTCGTCAAGGAGTGGTGGGAGCATTTCTGCCGTGGGACACGGACGAGTGTGGTCGTCTACGACGATAGCCACCTTGTGTTTTTTTTCTTTTTTCGCGATTATTTCTGCAAGTTTTTCTGTGCCCACAGGGTTATCCAACGCATCCTCTATGATCTTCCGCGGAGACTTATCCACTCTGACGCCTTTCGGCTTCAATACACCCAAGAGATTCTCGTCTGGAACATCCAGAGGGAGCTTTTTACCCCCATAAGGCAGCTTTATCCTCATCCTCGACCCTCGACTTTTATGTTTGTCTACGGATATATAGTTACTTTGAATTAGATAGATTAAAATGGACATCATCGAAGAAATCGAATTAAAGGGGCATATCATAGATTCACTAATACTGCCCAGGGTATTGGACACGATAATGGACTTGAAGGGGGAATTCGAAATACTCCAGTTGGACGTGGGTAAGACCAAGGTAGATGAAAGCTACTGCAAGATACGAGTCACGGGTTCGCCTGAACTCTTTGATGAACTGGAGAGATTGGGGGCAATGCTACCGAAGAAGGAAGTAAAAACTGCCGCTGCTCCGAAAGACAAGGTTCTCCCGGACAATTTCTATGGAACCACACATCATCCAACCCACGTTTTCTTGGATGGTGGGTGGAGGCCCGTCAGAGAACTTGAGATGGACTGCGTCATAGTTATTGAGGGGGACAAGGCCGTTTGCAAACGCCAGGGTCTTGTGAAGAAGGGCGACCTCGTTGTTGTGGGCTTGGACGGCATAAAGGTTGAAGCCCCTCAGAGATCTAGAGCGCCGCAAGACATCTTCGGCTTCATGTCCAGCGAGGTTTCTCCAGAAAAGCCCATCATATCATACATCAAAGGCCTTGCAAGGGAGATGAAGGCCATAAGGGATAACGGGGGTTTCATCATCTTCGTAGTTGGAACGGCTATGGCGCATACGGGTGCAGACGAAGCCCTCGCTGAACTTATAAGGATGGGTTACATCCAGGCCGTGTTTACCGGGAACGGCTTCGCTGTCATGGACATAGAAAAACGGCTTTACGGGACGACCCTTGGGATGGACAAGGACACGGGAAAGGTCCTCAAAAGAGGATACAAGAGCCATCTTGCAGCCATAAACGAGGTCTGGAAGGCTGGTAACATAAGAAAAATGGTTGAGAAGGGCGTCATAAAGGGTGGTGTCTTATACGAGTGCGTCAGAAACAATACACCCTATGTGATCGGCGGCTCTCTCCGGGACGACGGCCCACTGCCAGATACGATAACAGACGTAATGGAAGCTCAGGATGAGATGAGGAGATACGTCCAAAAAGCGGATCTCTGTGTAATCTGTGCATCAATGCTCCATGGAATCGCAACCGGAAACATGCTCCCCTCAAAGGTCAAAACGGTCGCGATTGACATAAACCCTTATGTGGTAACCCGACTCCAGGACAGGGGGACAACCCATGCCTTGGGCATGGTAACGGATCCCGCAGTCCTATTACCTCAGCTGTTAACTGAACTGAAGAGGCTAAGAAAGGCTTAAGATGGACTGGAGATACATTCAAGTGGGTTTTTTCCTTCTCTTATTGCTCTCAGGCCACGCTACTGCCGCAGATTATGGGGATATTGACATCAGTTTGACAACAATAGACTACGCATACCCGAGCGGCTTCATCACATTCAATGTAAACTTGACCAACGTAGGCGACAGAGGGGTCTGCATAGATCAGGTATTCATCAGAGGCTCAACAAGATCCAACAGGGGATGGAATCCAGGGCCATTCTGCGTTGACGTTAATGAATCAGGGACACTGCAAACCTGGACTACGGTATCGGGCAGAGAGTATACCGCAGAGGTCGTCTACCAACTGTCTTCCTGCGAGGGTGTGGAATGCTTGCCTGACAACAGGAATCGAGTTGCATACTCCAACACCCTCACGCTAGACTTCATAGAAAACCCTCGTTCTAAGACGTATTATTTCTTTGTCGCATATGGCTACATCCTGCTGTTTTTGTTTATAGTCTACCTGCTTACTCAGCCGCGTGAGAAATATATCGTCAAATCTTTCCTTCTGTTGTTAGCAGTGGTTAATCTATCAACGGCGCTTCTTGACTTCATGTTTGACCTCCACGAGCGGTCTTTCTTTTTCTTCGTCTTGTTCAGTTTCTTTGTGATCGCTGTTTCAATATGGGTTGAGAAGATCCCTGGAAGGGAAATAAGGGAGTTATCTAAAGAGGAGGGGAAAAAGCACATAAACCAAATAAAGAGGGATTATCTTGTCTGGAGCGGTCTATGGTTTGCGTTCGTCTCCCTTGAGTTGTTCGTACCGATCTTCTGGGGTTTGATCAAGCCATCCATTGCAGCCTTTTATGCAACAACCATATTGGTTTTCTTCGTGTTCATACTCTTCAAGAGGGGCATAGTGGATGATAGGTTCTTCACCATAGTGACGTCCTTCGTTTTCGCGTTTTTCATTATAAACCAGGTAACTTCTCCCATATTTGAGCCCAGGGTGAACGTTATTGGGATAGAACCCATGTACGTCATTCAAAGCAGTTCAAGCAATATCAAAGGCGCTTCATACCATAGAGTGGACAGGATAGACCTGCAGGTTGAGCCTGCCTTCCTCGGCTTCCTGCCCTCCTTTGGCGAGAGGAGGGTATTCAACGAGGTCCTGCTTTCCTTACCCGACAGCTATATGATACGAGACCTTGCAGTAGAATACCCTTGCGGTATCAGGTTGAAAGAACAGAACACTTATGGAGTGGTATTCGAGGTGGACTCATATTCGGCAAACAACAGATTCTGCCTCTGTCAACTGGGGTGTGAGAGATTGATTGACTTATCGGCTTTAGATCTGGATTTGGAGAGAAATACGCCGTACCTCATAGACGAGGAGAATAGAACATGGGACTGCAGTAACGTGACCATTTCAAACAAGGGTATCTTAGACATCAGGGGATACAGACACTTTCTACCTCATATGAACGGAACCTTGACCTGTTTCGTCGACAACAAAGCGTCGGAATGCAGATACGATCCCTTAGCAGGGGGATACTACATCTCAGCAGACATTGAAAGCGGTGAGGAAGTAACACTTGCCATCTGCGTTAGATGACTATAGACACAACGTATATATACCTCGTTCTCTATAAATACTTACTGAGGGTAAAGTGACCATCAAGGCTTGTATGAAGTGTTTCGGTAAGAGGATTAGGCGGCATTTCCACAGTAAGAATGTTGATATTGGATACTTCCCATTAGTCATGGACTGGGTATGCGAAGACTGCGGCTATAAGGGAATCCCTATAGTGTTCTGTAATGAAGAGGACTACGTGAACTTCATCACAATACATGAAAGCCACGATGATAGAGATAAGAAGGTTTGATTCAGCCCTCGGCATTAGGATAGAACTGCAGAACGCCAACCTGCTGCTCATTACTGCGGAGAGGGGCTATGTCATGTGCGGCTACTTGGACATAAAAGCTGCTGAAAAACTGGGCGACTCCGCCTGCATTGTAACAGGGGTGAAAACATTCGACGACGTTCTTGAATCACGGATAGTGGGAGTCAGCTCAAAGGCCAGGGAACTGGGGATAAGGGAGGGGATGAGTGGTAGAGAAGCCCTGTCTCTCTTATCTACTTGATCTTTATATCTTCTAAGACTGGAAACTGGTTTCTGGTCTCCTTGACCCTCCGCCGATCCACCATGCACTTAAGCACCTCTTCTCTGTCGTCTCCAACAGCGAGAAGGTCGCCCCCAGGGTCAACTGCCATCGATCTGCCATTATATTTGTTAAGCAGATCCTTGCCAACGCGATTACAGGCTAGGACATAGAACTGGTTCTCTATCGCCCTCGCCTTAACCAGAACATCCCAGTGTTTCTCTCTGGTCTTCGGGAAGTTCGCACAGACTAATACGAAATCGGCTTCGTTTTCCATGAATCCCCTGAATAACTCGGGGAACCGTATATCGTAGCACGTTGCCAATGCAATATTCCCGAATCTTGTTTGCGTTATCGACGGCTCACCGCCGGCTGAGAAGAAGTTTTTCTCTTTGTTGAAGAGGTGGATCTTCCGGTATTTACCTATGACGCCTGTTTCGTCCACGAGGATGAAGGTGTTGTATATCCATTTATCGTCAACTTCTATGAGGGATCCTGCGACCATCTTATTGCCGCAGGCGTCGGTTATTTCTTTCATGGTCTTCCCATCAAGGGGCTCTGCCAACTGCACAATGCGGTTGAAGTCGAAGCCCGTTGTGAACAATTCGGGGAATAAGATGAGGTCCGCCTTTGAGCCCCTGATTATCTTCAATGCCTTGTCAAGATTCACCTCCTTCTCCCCTAACTCGATATCCATTTGTGCGATTTCCACGTGCATTCTAGCCCACCTCCCTTTTAACCGCCTCAAGCGTCGGCTTAATAACAGTCGGCTTGTTCGCGAATCTGGAGAAGATCCCATCTAGTCTAGATAGGTGGTAGTTGATTGTTGCGTCAGGGTCCTTCAGTATGTTGCCCGTTATCACACAAGCAACCCTTTCTTTGGGATCTATTACACCCGCCTCCATGAGTTTCTTTGCGCCTGCGACTGATGCTGCGGACGCTGGTTCGCAGCCTATACCCGATGCATCGACGATTGCTTTGGCATCCATGATCTCCTGGTCGGTGACCTGCTCCACAACCCCGCAGGTCAGCTTTATCGCCCTCAATGCCTTCTTCCAGCTCACGGGGTTGCCTATCTTTATAGCCGTCGCTATGGTCTCTGGGTTCTCCACAGCCTCCAACTCCTTCAGATTGTTCTTCCACAGGCCATAGAATGGATTGGCTCCAGAAGCCTGTATTGAAGCGATCCTTGGTATTGAATCTATCAGCTCAAGCTCTACAAGCTCGTAAAATGCCTTCCCGAAGGCTGCTGTATTCCCCAGGTTACCGGCTGGGACTATGATCCAATCGGGTGGCTCCCATTTGAATTGCTGGACTAGTTCAAATATTATGGTCTTCTGGCCTTCAATCCTCCAGGGGTTTATCGAGTTCAGTAGATACATTCCCAACTCCTCTGCGGACTCCTGTACCAGGGACATAGCGTCGTCGAAGTTGCCGTTGACCTGGAGAACCTTGGCGCCATAAGCGAGCGCCTGAGACAGTTTTCCGAACGCTATCATGCCTTCTGGGATGAAGACGATAGACCTCAGACCTGCAAGGGAGGCGTATGCTGCCATGGAAGCTGACGTGTTCCCTGTGGATGCACATGCTACCGCATTCATACCCAAGCGTTTCGCCTCAGAGATTCCAGAGGTCATACCGCGGTCCTTGAACGAACCTGTAGGATTTTCGCCCTCATGCTTCAGCACTATGTTACTTATCCCAGTATATTCCCGAACTCTCTGATGCGAGTAGAGGAAGGTATTACCTTCAGACTTTGAGACGATGTCTTTATCCAATACGATCGGGTTAACGAGCTCACGAAATCGCCAGACTCCGCTGGTGTAAGGGAACTCCCTTGAACCTATCCTCTTGTCGAATAGCTCTTTTGATACAACCCCCCTCAGGGATTCCAGGTCAGGTACTGCATCCAGCAGGCCGCCGCAGACACACCTATTTATCGCGCCCCCGTCAAACGATTTATCGCATTCTATGCACTTGAGTTTTACGTCCATCCTCTGTTATTATAGATTCTCATCAAAATAATATAACGTCATGGAAGATAAAATCAAGGTGGTGTTCTTTGACATAGACGACACCCTCTATGATAGTAGCATGCAGACCGAACGGGCAAGGAAGAACGCCATTAAGGCGATGATAGAGGCCGGTCTGGATGTGGATGAGGATAAAGCGCTTGAAGTCCTCCATGGGATGATCAAGAAATTCGGGTCCAATTACCAGTACCAGTTCGATGAACTGCTGAAGGAATTCGATTACGATCCCAATCCAAGGATAATAGCCGCTGGGGTTGTCGCATATCATACGACAAAGGTTGCCTATCTTGTCCCCTTTCCAGACACGGTGCCGATGCTTCTGAGGTTGAGGGATCTGAACTACAAGCTGGGCGTTATAACGGATGGTATCGCAGTGAAGCAGTGGGAGAAATTGATACGCCTAGGAGTCCAACACTTTTTCCATTTTGTCACGATATCAGGTGACACTGGAAGTGAAAAACCCGACCCGGAGCTTTTTAGGAGAGCGATCGATAAGTCGGGTTGCGCCCCGGGCGAGACCATGATGGTTGGGGATAGATTAGACAAAGACGTCAAGGGGGCGAATGAGGCTGGCATGGTCACTGTCCAGGTTATGAGAGGAAAGTACCGTGAGGTTAAACCGAGGGAAGAAATCGAAAGACCTGATTATGTGGTATCCAAGCTGTCGGATATCCTGAGAATATTAGGTTAGTCGTCTATTCTCGATCTTGAGTACGTATCCTAACTTCATCGCCTCCTCTACTAGGAATTGATCAACGTCCATCGAGTAGGTTTTCGCTATGAGTATGTTGTTGAAGTAATAGAAGTTGTGCCCTTTCTCCGCAGTTGAAGGGGATGATAGTATCCCAAATACTATGTCGTTGTTTGGGAACTCATAGCGTGCTGTTTTCCCGTATTCCCCATCCCTCACGTGGCGTATCACCCTAACAACCGTCTTAGGTTTGACTATCCTATCCCCTTCGGCCATTTTATGCCCCCAACAATAGTTTCATGAATTCCTCCCCCTCCTTAAGACCGAAAAGACCCTTTGCTGCTGATCTTTCGTCATATGAGTTCACTTCATCCCCTGAGCTATCTGTTGAGTATATTGTGAATGGTACTGGGTCGCTTATGTGTGTTCTCTCCTTTATTGGGGTCGCATGATCAGCTAATACAGCGATCTTGAATTCCTTATCCTTTAATGAATTAAGGAGTCTGCCTATAAGTCTTGAATCAAGGTCCTCGATTGCCTTTATCTTCTTTTCAAGGCTGCCTTCATGTGATGCTTCATCCGGCGCTTCCACGTGTATGTAAACAAGGTCTTTTTTCTTCAGTGCAGATAATGCCGCATCCGCCTTCCCTTCATAGTTCGTGTCCAAGTAGCCGGTAGCCCCCGGAACATTTATTACCTCAAGGCCGATGTAGACCCCTAAGCCCTTTAGTAGGTCCACTGCAGATATCATGGCGCCTTGTTTGCCGAATCTTTCGTTGAATTTCGGCAGGTTCAGTCTTCTGCCCGCCCCCCAGAGCCACAGCATGTTTGCCATTGGTTTTCCTTCCTTCTTTCTCATGAGGTTTATGGGGTGTTCCTCCAGTACCCTCTTTGATTTTATTATGATATTATTTAACATTTCTGCCGTTTCATGCGCGGAATCATTCAGGGGCCTGACCAGATTTTTTTCAACCTCTCGATCGATCACGTCATGAGGCGGCTTACATGATATGTCTTCAGAATACCTACTCGATCTTAGAACAAGGATGTTGCGATAACTAACCCCACTATAGAACTCTATCTCAGGTGAGCCAAACTCCTCTCCAACAGCCCCCATCAGCTCACGAGCTTCCCCTGTAGTTATATGACCCCCACTATAATCCCTAAGGATTCCATCCTCCACAGTAACCAGATTACACCTAAATGCTATATCCTGGACTCCCAACCGTATGCCCTGGCTTGCGGCTTCCAGAGGCCCCCTGCCACCCGTATGATATTTCCTCGGATCATAGCCAAGAATGGAGAGATTAGCTACATCACTGCTAAGGGGCATGCCCTTGAATAGGGTCCTCAATAGTCCAGAACATCCCATCTCTGCAATGTGGTCCATGTTGGGCTTTCTTGCAACCATTAAGGGTGTTTTACCACCTAACTCCTCTATTGGACGATCCGCCATACCGTCCCCAACGACGACAATATACTTCATTTTATACTTTTAATTATGTTTTCACCTTAATAATTACTTAACATGCTCTCAGAGAAACTATCCATAAGAGCGTTCAAGGAAGACGATGCAAGACAGGTTGTGAGGCTTCACCACGAATCCTCGGAGAGATTTGAGGAATTAGAGATAACTGAGGACTTCATAAACAGCATCGCTCAGAGAAGTGACTTCAAATTTTTTGTCGCAGGCGATGGCGAAGAGGTCACAGGCTTCATAGGGCTTCTGTTTCATGTCAACGTTGGACGGGCGGAGGTAGGCCCAATATGCGTAAATCCACTGCATAGGAGGAGGGGCATAGGCACAAAGCTTCTGGACTACACTACCAACTTCCTAAAGCAAGCGGGTGTAAAGAGGATAATAGCCAAGGTGAAACTCAATAACGAAGAAGCTATCGACTTCTTCAAAGCCAACGGCTTCGTCGAGGAGGGACACTTCAAGGAATACACAGTCAAAGGCGAGGATGTGGTCCAGTTGAGAAGGTTCATCTGATGTCTGAGTATTATGTTATACTTTTAAATCCCAGATACACATAATTTTACTATACTTTTTTAATCAAAGACACTCATAATTATAATTATTGCTTACTAGTGACGATTACGATGATTAAGCGGTTCACCCACATATCCCTGATCTTGCTCTTGCTAGCTTCTATAGCATCGGCAGCGTATATAGACGAGATAGAAACAAAACCAAAGGACATCGATCCTAATGGAGAATTCACCATCAAGGTGTATCTTGGGGGGGAAACCTGCGGTATTCAGATGAAGATCTACGTAGACGACAAATTATTCTCCTCAAAGAACATCGGCTGTGAGAACGATGAGGTGGAGACGAACGAGTGGGATCTGAGCAAAGACATCCTGGAATGCGGAGTCCACAAGCTGCAGGTTGATCTGATCGACAGCGGATCCCTTATTCAGACAAAAAAAGTCGACCTGAACATAGGGAATGCTCCACAGATTACGATAAGCCCAAAGGAGCCAATCCCCAACGCTGAAACAACGATAACCTTCAAGGACAGGGAAACAGGAAAGCTTTTGAGCGACATTGACGTCAGGATATTCAATATAAGAGATGGAGCCTCATCCGCCAAAGAATACTCAACAAACAATAAGGGCGAGATAAAATTCATATCAGATAGTGTCGGTGATTTCAGGCTCACTGTCGAAGACCCAAAGTACTGCGGAACCCTTGACTTCTGGATTAGAAAAACCATGCCATTTGCAGGCCCATTCCCCGAGGACCCGGTAGTCGGTGAAAGGATAGGTGTCGCGGTCCCAGCTGGCGTCGGCGTAAAGTACATCGACTCCGAGGGCAACGTTTACCCCCTGAGAAACCTTGGTGGGGGGGTTAACCTCACCATCAACGAGGCGGGCGATTACACGCTCATCGCGGGGGATGTGGGCATCATATACTGGAGGGTGGTGAAGAACTTCACCGTCTCCGATAAATCACGGATGAGTGCGAAGATTGAACCAGAAAAGGCAGTAACGAACAAGGTGGTTTTACTAACAGTAACAACTCGGGGAGAGCCCATATCCAACACACCAGTTAAGATAACAAAGCCCATAGGCGGCTCTGAAACATTAGAGACGAATGCCAATGGCGAGATAAGGTTCACTCCTGAAACCGTGGGTACATACCACTATAAGGTAGAGAAACAACGCTATGAAACCCTTGAAGGGGACGTATCTGCTAATAACGCCTTCACTGTAGAGATAACGCCATATGAACCAACTGCAGACGAGGACATAACATTGAATGTCACAAACCAATTGGGTAACAGGGTAGATAACGCGATGGTTTATATCGAAGACTCCTCAGGTATTGTTGTAACCGAGAGAACAGGCTTTGATGGCTCTTTTAAATTCAGGCTATCTGACCCCAGGGAGTACACGATTAGGGTACAGAAGGAAGGCTTCTGGGATCTTGAGGATAGGATAAGGGTCTATGGAGTAATATCAATCAAGCTGTGTCCAAATGAAATGGAGATAGGCGATGAAATGCGTATATCAATAACGGACAATGAGGGTATGGAGACCCCAGCAGGGATAACGGTGACCAAGCCAGACGGCAGAACAGAGACCATAAGGAATACCACGTATAAGCCGGCAAGGGTTGGCGTGTACACAATAGAAGCCTCGAAAACAGATTACAGAACAGTCTCGGCAGAACTGACCGTCAACCCGCACCCCATAGAGGTCACGCCCACCATAGTAGACAACAACATCATCGTAGTTTTAGAAAGCCACGATAAGCCTGTTTCAGGACTTACGGTCTTGATCACCACACCCAATGGTGAGGTGCAGGCTTTGACGGACGAAAACGGAATCGTTAAAGCGCCGGTGAACAAGGAGGGCAACCTCACCATCAGCGTGAACAACATAGACACAAATGACGAATACGAGAATTTGATAATAAGGAGGCGAATAGCGAAACAATACGACTTCATCCTCTTGATCCTGCCAGTGTTCTTTGTAATCATCGTTACCTTCTTAACGATACTCGTAATAGAGTACTTCCACAGACAGAAAAAGAAAACAGACAAGGGAGAGGGACTATTCCATGGATCCAAGGAGACGAAAACAAGCGCCTATGGATCCAAGGAAAAGAAGACAAGCCTCCGGGGTTAGGGAGTAGATATTTATATCCATCTAACACATAATCTTAGTGTAAGATGAAGCCCATTATTTCTCATATCCTGTGGATCGGCATTTTTACATTACTTGTCTGGGGATTTCTCGCACCCCTGGTTGATGCTGCCTTTGATATTGGTATGGACATAGAATTAAGCGATACCGAGATCGACGCAGGCGATTCATTCAATGTCCGGATAAACATCACCAACAAAGACGATGAGGATATAGAAACATCAGATGACATACGGATAACGATCGAGGCCGATGGTGATGTAGTCCACTATGATATAGAGAACAGGAACATACCAGAGAATACATCAGAGATCATAAGCATTTCATCAAGTAATTTTAAGACAGATGAGGGGGAGGATATATGGGGCGAGTCCCTCATGGGCTACGAATGTGGGAGTATCAGCTTAAAGGTGACCGTTTCAGGCGATGTTAAATCATCAAGTGATAGTGAAACCGTGAAGATCGTAGGCGATAAGCTCTACGTCGCCATGGAGCCTGAAAACCCCACCACTGGAAAAAATATAGGGGTTCAAGTCGAAGACGAAAACGGCGACCCACTTGATGACATATATGTGAGAATAGTGCGGCTTGGGGATGCAGGGTGGGATATCGACGACGTGAAGAGGGAGAAAAAAACAGACAACGGTGAGGCAACATTCGACGCTGTGGATGAGGACTTTCGGTTCAAAGACGACCCCTACGGAAAATACCAATTGAGTGTCTGGGAGGACGGCTACTGCCTTTACAGGAAGGCCTTCGAAGTCACAAACAAGCTCAAGATAACAGAGGCTCCTGAAAACCCATATGCCGGAGATGAGATAAAGGTGAAAATCCTGGACATAAATGACAACAGAGTGGAGGGAGCAAGGGTAGCGGTAAGCGGTGTAGGCGGTTTAGTCGGCTCATACAACTCGGACAGCAGCGGTTATGCTAAATTCAAATTAGAGAGCCAAGGAAGCTATACCCTCCTCGCCTCAAAGACAGGTTATGAGGATAGTGACATTGTCTCAATAACGGTCAAGGACAGGAGGGGTATGGACGTTAGGATTGATCCAATAAAGCAAGCGATAGGGCAGGATGTTTCAATAACGATAACCTCTGGGGGGAATCCCATAGAAAACGCCGAGGTCATGATAGAGAAACCCGACGGCTCAAAGGACACCCTGTCAACATCCTCAACAGGGAAGATGGTCTACAAGCCAAGCATGTCTGGCACATATGATATAACAGTCAAAAAACAGGGCTATGAAACAACAACTTCCAGTTTCATTGCTATGAATTTCTTCAATGTCTCAGTTCCAGAGAAGCTAGAGCTAAAAGATGAAGTAACCATTACAGTGAGGAACCAAGACGGCAGAAACATTGAAGGCGCTTCCGTCGAAATCGTGGGTTCGATCATCAACGGCTTGACGGATTCCGCGGGTAAATTTAGCTTCATCTTGGATAACGTAGGTGAGTACGTCTTATCGATAAAGAAAGAGGGCTACGAGGATTATAGTGAGAAGCTAACCTTTTATGGGAGCCTTACGGTGAGGGTAACCCCTGAGGTGATAGACCTGGGTGATTCAGTGGAGATAAGGGTACTGGATGAAGAAGGAAGAGAGATTGACGTAGACATGGTCATAGAGAAACCAGATGGTAGAAAGGAGAACATCAAGGGAAGCACTCATACATTAACGCCCAACTTGGCTGGATCCTACAACGTAACGGCGAACAAAAGGTATTACACACCATCAACAGCTGACTTCACGGTCAACCCCTACCAACTTGACCTTAACGTCTGGGTGAGTGGCAGTAATCTGATGATAAAGGCAACCAGGAACAATGAACCGGTTGGAAACATCAGCGTGTCTGTTCTGACACCCGACGATGACGAAATCTTCCTCAAAACTGATGAGGAGGGTGTTGCAAGGCTCAACATAAGGGAACTAAACCAGACTGGGACCTTCACCATAAGTTCTGTGGACATCAACTACGAGAAAAAAACAGTCACAAGGGAGATAACTGGTGCTGGAGAGAACCTTCTGCCACTGCTTCTGTTGATAATATTGGTCGTGGTATTGCTTATCATACTGATATCCCTTACCCTGTATATAAGCCACAAGAGCAAAAGAAGCGCCTTACCAAGTGAAAAAACAAAGAAAACAAAGGGTGGAGGCCTCGGTAGGCTCTGACCAACTTCTTCTGCTATTTATCCTCTCTAGTCCATTCTTATAACACTATGATAGAAGTAAACACCAACATACTGGGCTCATTTGCTTTAAAGGGAGGGAGGATAATAAAGAAGATACTCTTCCCAAAAGACACGATAAAACTCGCAGAAAAACTTATGGAAATAGAAAACGCCGTCTGTGATGAAGAAAAAGAGCTTATCTCTTATTTGTTGGAAACTGGAACGAAATCCATAAAGCTCAGGGACCCGGACAGATTCTCCATGTATCGTGGGGATATGGATTTACTTGAAGACAAGACCCCAACCAGTTTGTTGGATATCGCATCAGAGCTGGGGATACCTGAGAAAGATGTTACCAAACTGCTGGATAGCGTTAATCTGGAGATAACCAAGGTAAGGATGAGGGAGATAAGCAGGGACCAGCTTATAATGCAGGCTGTCGCATCTATCGATGAATTGGAGGAATCAATAAATACACTTATAAAGAGGCTTCGTGAATGGTATTCCCTGAATTTCCCAGAACTCGATTTTTTGGTGAAAAAACATGACTTATATGCTAAGCTTGTGAGCTCTGACCTAAGAGATGCTGATGAGGGTCTAAGAAAGAGTATTGAGGAAGCTAGGAAGCAAACCCTTGGCGTGGACTTCTCCGAGGAGGACAAAAAATCAGTAAAGTACCTGTCAGATAGTATTTTAGGTCTTTACATGGCTGAACAGAACATTGAGTCATACATCGAAGAGGCTATGGGGGGTATAGCTCCGAACATGGCTGCACTGGCTGGCCCCATACTCTCCGCCAGGATTATCTCGCTTGCTGGAGGCTTAGAGAGGCTGGCTAAACTGCCGGCGAGCACAATCCAGGTTTTGGGTGCAGAGGATTCCTTCTTTAGGTTCCTGAGGACTGGGGAGAGGCCACCCAAACATGGGGTGATATTCCAGCTCCCTGAGATAAGGTCCGCACCAAAGAAGGTCAGGGGTAAGGTATCTCGCATCTTTGCCGCTAAGATGGCCATCGCCGCTAGAACTGACTTCTTTAGGGGGGAATTTATTGGGGATAAGCTCAGGGGTGACTTTTTAGGGAAGCTAGAAAAGTTGAAATGAATCCGGAGGTTACTTCATTGGGTGATGTAAACGTCGACATCATCACAGCGAAGTTGGAGAACATGCCTGAAAGGGATTCCCAGACTCTTGTTCCAACTATTAGATTAAGCTCTGGGGGTTGTGCTGCAAACCTCGCTAAGGCCTTGAACAGGCTCGGAACAAAGGCGAGGTTAATCGGCAAGGTGGGGGATGACTTCTTCGGTGGTTTCCTTGGGGGTGACTTGGAAGGCGTCGACCTGAGGCTTTCAGTCGGCAGTAGAACTGGCATTACTGTTGGAATCACCTTCGAAGACAATACAAGGTCTTTTATAACCTATCCGGGATCGAATTCGGAATTGGTTTATGGGGACATAGACTTTGATCTTATCGAGGGTAGATGCCTCCACATCGCGAGCTTCTTCCTCCAAGGCCTAAGGGAGAACACGAAAAAAATCCTTGATTTCGCCCACAGCAAGGGGATGGTTACCTCATTTGACACGGGATGGGATCCACGTGGTTGGTCTTCTGGGGACCAGGAATTGGTAAGAGAAACCCTGAAACACGTTGACTTGTTTTTCCCCAACGTAAAGGAGGGAGAAGCGATTACTGAAGCTCGGGATGAGCGGACTATTTGCGGGAGGCTTCTGGATATGGGTCCACGGGTTGTTGCACTGAAGGCTGGGAACAGGGGGTGTTATGTAGCCAGTGAGGGTGATTTTTTCTTTGTACCCTCTTTTAGGGTTGATTCCTTAGACACTACAGGTGCAGGGGATGTGTTTGATGCGGGTTTTGTCTATGGTTATCTCAAGGGCTGGGATCTTGAACTGATGGGTAGATTCGCGAACGCTGCTGCCGCATTAAGCACCACAGGCTATGGAACCCAAAAGTACCCGACCCTTGAGGAAGTGGGGAAACTGCTGTAAGCCATCAGAAAAGGTGTTTAGGTGAAGAGTTTGTGGACCCATGATTTTCCTTTTTTCTCTTTTATGTTCTCTTTGGTTTTTTTGTCGATGAGTGTCAGTAGTTTTGTCGCTGAGTTTGATTCGAGTAGTATGATAAAGTTTCCTGAGACTTCTCCCTTCAGACCCTTGAATTCTACCTCAACTATGAGACCGACGTTGACCTCTCTCCGCACCCCTAGGAGGACGAAGTTTACTATGGAGCTTGCAAAATTAAAAACCGTTACTGGTTGTGATGGATAGATCTTTATTTCTACGAAATCGGCTATTGCATTCATGAACGTTGCCGTCAGGATGCTTCCAATCTCTTCCAGGATTGAACGACCTTCCATATCCACCATATCCGTGGTCCCGACCTCCCTGCCCTCTAGTGTGTCTATGAATATGAGGGCTGTTTTCCGCGGGAATATCAGGATGGTTGTACCAGAGATATCCCCCAGAACCCGTGAGTATACGCCTACAGACAGGACGTTATTTTTGCCGAAGTATTTTGGTATCTGGCTTATGGGTATGAGGCTTAGTTTAGTGAGCCTAACATTGACTCTCTCATCTATCATCTTTGAGAGAGCTGTGCTTGAATGCCACATCGCTATTGCTATAACCTCTTTTAGAGCATCCTTCGCTAGTTCGGTTAAGTTAAGTGTCACTTTTGATATTCCCGTTAAATATAAAGGGTTGCATTCATATTAAAACTTGATGCAGTTTAAACCGGTCTGGTCTGATTCCATGGGGAGCCTGATTACAGGAAAAAAAAGTCGCTAGGGTTTATGACGCAACGAGAGATAGGAAGAAAGAAATCGTCACTTTCGCTGAGTGCTTGGGGAAGAAACCTATTCTAGGAGAATGTTAAAAAAGGATGGATTCTCCATTCGATCAATGGAGAATGTATCCTCACTTTGGTTTCTTTTCCAGTGTTTTTAGCTCGTCTAACTGCTCTTCATCTAAGAGGTTTTCTCCTTCAATGGTCTTCTGTATGTTGTCTATATGTTCATAGTCTTCATCAACCAAGACCTTGCTTAGATCCAACAGGATGAGCAGTCTTTCGCCTATTATACCCACGCCTTCCAGGTAGTCTGAACTGACCCTCTTCGCTATTATTGAGGGCGCTGGCTCAACCTGGTCACTGTTAAGCCTCATAACCTCTGTGGCTGAGTCAACTATCATACCAACTGTGTTTCCAACTACTTCAAGGACTATTATCCTTGTGTCGGTGTTGGCCTTCCTCAGGGGGAGACCCAACTTCATGGCAAGATTTATGACTACCACGATCCCTCCTCTGAGGTTGATGACTCCTTCGATGTATTCTGCTGTATTGGGTATCTTCGTTATTTCCTCCATACGGATGATCTCTCGAACATCGCTTATGTTCACACCGAATTCCTCATCACTAAGGGTAAAGACTACAATCTGCCTCTCCTCATCATCTCCTCCTTTCATTTCTCCCTCTAATCCTAGTCTTGCAGGCATTCTATGCACCCCTCAGATTCTTTCATTACCTAGTTTTAATCGTCCCGTGTTTCCTATGTCATCAAAGCTTCTAGCTCCAAATTGGCCTTGCTCTCTTATCTTGAACTTGGAAACAACGGTCTTCAGCTCCTCGGCGCTGAGGTTGAATTGTTGAGCTGTCTTTGACACCTGCTGCATGGAGGCTGTGACGCTCTGCACTGAAGAGGATACCTCCTCAGAGCTGGCCGCGTTTTCTTGAGCTACCTCTGCCATCTCAACCAGTGAGCTGGTCACACCCTGTACTAGGTCGGGTATTGCTTCGAATGACTTCATCGCCTCTTTTACGGCGGCTATACCTTCCTCGACCTGCTTTGTGTTGTCATCCATTGTGCTGACTGCATGTGATATCTCGTTCTGTATGTCCGTTATCAAACCCGCAATCTGTTCGCTTGCGCCTCTCGAGTCCTCGGCGAGCTTCCGTACCTCGTCTGCTACAACCGCGAATCCTCTTCCAGCTTCACCTGCTCTTGCGGCCTCAATCGCTGCGTTCAGCGCCAGTAGGTTGGTCTGCTCTGCTATGTCCTTGATCGTGTCCACGATCCTACCTATCTCCTCTGACTTTCCGCCAAGTGATCCGATCTTTGAAGCGCTTTCCTTTGATGTAACGCTTATCTGAGCCATCTTTTCGTTCACGAGCTTGGCTGACTTGCTTCCTTCTTCGGCGCTCTCTGCTGTTTTCTTGGCTAATTCCTGCGACTCTGTGGCCCCTTGTGAAACGATCTGCACCCCTTTGACGATCTCCTGCATTGTCGAAGCTACTTGTTCCATCGCCGCATTTGTTTCCTCGGACGACGCTGAAAGCTCCTCAGCAGCTACTGCTGTTGAAGTGGCGTTATTCTTTATGTTTCCTATCAGATCCATGAGGTTGCTGGCCATTGTCGCGAATGCATTACCTATCATACCTACCTCATTCTTAGCGGATATGCCAACGACATCTAGGGTAAGATCACCAGCTGCTACACGCTGCATCTGCCTGACTATCAGGTTAAGCCGGTTGGTCAGGAAGTTCGCGAAGAAGTAAGCCGCCAGTGAACCGAGTACTATAGCCAGTGCACACACCATTATCGTCATGTCCTGAATCTGTATTATCCCATCATCGAAGTCTTCCCCGTAGGCGCTTGAAGCGATGACCCATTCCCACTCATCGAAATATGCGAAGGCTGCAAGCTTGCTCGAAGCCCTGCTTTCTCCTTTATTCGCCCACGTGTAACGGTATACGTCTGTCTCTCCCTCACTCAGGGCTGTTGCCTTGTCTATTATCTCTTGTATGAAGAGGGTTCCATCATCCAACTTCGAATTGATGATGTTCTGTCCATCGCTCTCCCTCTTGTATGAGAGAACATAGTTCCCTTTTGTGTCAAGTATCCAGATGTATCCCCGCTCTCCTATGACTACCTTGGCGAGGTTGCCCTTCAGTGTTTCCTGATACTCATTCTCAGGCACGCCAACGTATAGGACGCCTATCACCTTATTGCTTTCATCCTTTATTGGTTCATAAGCGCTTAGGTAGTACCCAGTCACCACGAATGCTCTTCCGTAGTAGGTCTGACCCCTCATCACAGTCTGATAAACCTCTGAATCAGATGGGATGTATGTTCCAACAGCCCTTGAACCATCCAGGTTAAGGACATTGGTTGATATCCTCAACAGCCCGTTAGGGATGACTTGGAATACTGTCGCTGTCCCGCCCACCATGCTCTGGATTTCGTCAACGATCTCGTAGTTGTAAGCAAGCTGCTTTTCGCCTATCTTCATCTTTGAGATGGTTACTGGCTGGCTGCCTTGGGTTACCTGGTTTACGGCGGTGAACTCCATTGTCTCCATTGGATCCAAGTAGGGCCTGCCATAGCCATACATAACGCTGCTGGCAACCCTCAGATCAGAGTTCACCTTGCTCTGCGCCACCTCATAGATGTTCTGAACATCCTTTGAGATTATCAGGGCTTGCTCTTGCAGCATTCCTTCGATCTGATTGAAGGTCTCTCTACTGGTCGAATCATAGCTGATGTAACCAAGCGTTACTACTGGTATCGACACCAGCAAGATGCAGATAGCCATCAGTTGCCATCTAATACTTATATCATTAAATATGTTTTTGATGTTCATCTATATCACCTTTTTCTTTCTTTATTTTGTTTTTTTAATCTTATATGGGCAGTTTGATAGCTGGGGTGGGTGCGCCCATCAGACCACCCTAAGTTTTATCTTCTAAAGTTATTTCTGCAAACTTATATAAATATGTTTCTATATTTCTACGTCGGCATAGTGATATCTCAACATAATTATCATTTGACTAAACGCTCATGAGCCACATTATAAGTCAAAAGAATGCATATAACATCTGAAGATGGCTGTATTAGATCAACAAAAAATAGGTTAAGTATTTACTTATTACTGCCATCTTATGCTATCACTTATAAAAGATAGGTTTACCTTTAGATCGGACCAACCAATACTCTACAGTCCTGCCAACCCTCTTCCTTGAGATAACACCCTTGCTCTCCAAACTCTTAAGATGTTTACTGAGGGTTGGTTTGGTTACCCTTGTTTTCCCGAGCAATTCAGTAAAATTCAGTTTACCTTTGTCTAAGGCTGCTAATATACTGTCTTCAAGATTTTCCTCCCCAATTGTCAACCTTTCTTTACCAATCATCGACTTGATCTCCATTACCTCCATAAACAACCGAGGGATTATGCCAGAATCCTCACCCAGTAGCCTGCGATTCAAATCCCTCAAGTCCTCCAATATCTGGGCTATCCTCACATCATCCACACTTCTGCGCCCTATTTCCCCCCTCAATCTGCTAAGATCATCGGAATCCATCTCACCCAAGCCCCTCCCCAAATGGAGAACCAAGCTTCGTTTGAATGGCTTTGAGGATATTCCCAATTGATTTGTCATCAAGTAGGAAAACGAATTCCCCCCTCAGAGATCCCCCAGAACACATAAACTCGGTCTGGGATACTAGAGAATAATTTATTGACTCCTTCACACTCAAAAGCACAAAATAGACAATAGCGCTTGCTATATCAAAGACTACTGACGGCACAGACAACTCAACCTCCAGATCCAAGAACTCAGCTAAGGTATTGACATACGATGCAGAGAGTATGCTCCCCAGCTCGCCCAAGGCAGACCTATCAATGCTCTTCATAACATCCGTAGTTCCAGGCTCCCTACCGTTCAGTACATCAACCAGGGACAATGCGCTCTCCCTTGAGAAGAATAGGAGGCTTGTGCCGGCAAGATCCCCCCTCAACCTCACGTATATGCCAGTCACAAGCATATTTTTCTGTCCCACGCAGCTTGCAATCTGGTCTAAGGGGATCAGATCCATTCCAGACATCTCTATGTCGACCCTCCTATCAATCAATTCAGATAAAGCGATTGTTGCATGGCCCATACCGATAGTCGCTATCTCCTGTAGCGCGTCAAGCTGAAGCTCTGTCAACTTCCCATACAAGCTATCGCTCTCCACCGCTTCCTTCCTATAGGACATGTTGCTCCCCAGATCAAAGAGACTTCAATTTTCTGTCAATCTTGTTAACCAGAACGCCCAACGAAGACGAATCCAAGAGGAATATGAAATCACCCGTTATCTCGCCCCTCTTCCCCCTGAATTTGACCTGGATAATCAAAACAGACTCTATCCTCTTATCAATGCCTCGAAGCACGAAATCTATCAGAGACTTTGCGACGTCAAAAACAATGCAGGGAGGAGAATGATACAAGGTAACACCTAAAAAGTTGCCCAACTCGGTGAGGTAACTTGCCGTCAATATGTTACCAACCTCTCCCAAGGCAGAGCGATCATCGTAACTTAGAATCTCCGTGGTCCCAATATCCCTGCCGTAGAGCAGGTCAGATAAAGCCAGTGAGCTCTCACGCGAGAGGACCAAGAGGCTTGTTCCGCCCAGGTCGCCCATCATCCTCAAGTAGATACCCATTGCAAGCGTATCTGGACCCCCCACCCTCTTCGGCACTTCCCCTATAGGCAGAAACTGCACCTTAGACATCTCTACCTCAACACGGCTTTCAACCATCTTGGAGAGCGACTTTGTGGCAGTGACCATGCCTTTATCCGCAACGCCCTTTAAAGCCCTCTTTTGTCCCTCCGTAAGTTGAGCAACCATCTTCTTTTACTTAGATCGAGGTAGTCGGACCATGTATCCTGCTGACGACGACCTCACCTGTTTCGGTGTCGAACCAGATAGATCTGCCCTCGGTCCCGCCAACATCCTCGGCTACTATCTCAATGCACTTCTCTCTGAGCTTTTTTCTGACTGCTTCCACATTTTTCTTGCCTATGTCAGATATCCTTGGTACGTTGGGGAAAATCTCGGCTCCGCCGCATAGTTTCGCTTTTATATCATGTGTCTTGCAGCCGAGGATGAGCATGCTCTTTACCATGGCATCTACTGTCTTGTCGACGAACCTCAGGGGATTGATACCCTGAGCAGCCTCTTTGCTATCTGGGAGGATTATGTGAGCTAAAGCGGCTATCTTTGTCTTCTCGTCTCTTAGACAGATGGCTACGCATGAGCCCAAACCAAGAACCTCCAGTATGCAAGGATTATGTATTATCTTGAACTCTGCCATGCCGACTGTTATCTTCTTAGTCATCTTTTTTTTCTTCCATCTCCAAGAGGTACCTGACGTTTTTGATAAGCACGCCCATGTGAGAGTAAAACAGAACTACGAAGTGGCCGGTTATCTCCAACCCTTCTACGAGGAATCGGGTGTTGAACAAGAGGGCATTTTCGACATCGCAGGCATGTTGCGCTATTATGGGGTCCATCACAGAGTCGAGCATATCCGCTGCCAGCGCTGGAAGAGACTCCACAAGGCTCAGGTTAAGGTACTCTGCAATTGCAGAGAGATAGCTTCCTGCGAGGATGTTTCCGATCTCCATCAATGTGGAACGATCCATATCCGACAGCTCTTCAGCTCCAGTTGCTTCCTCCCCTTGCAGGATCTTCGCAAGTGTTGCCGCATCCTTTACAGGGAGTACCAGAAGTAGACTGCATACCTCGAATTGGTTATCAAGGGATGTGCCATCAATATGCAGGTATATGTTGGTTATCTCCTTCTCTGGTCTGCCCATCTTGGATGTGACGGTTTCAAGGGGACACACCTCCATCCAAGGAAAGCTTACCTCGATCTTCTTGTCTGTAAGGGACGATAGGGCGATCGATGCATGCCCAGCTCCAATGGAGGATATCTCCATCAGGGCATCTAACTCCAGTGGCGTCAGGTTCTTGAATTTCATAGTATCTCAACGATTTTATCTGCGATACCCAGCAAAGGCAGGATGAAATCCGCATCCCCGTTTCTTATAATCATTTTAGGCATTCCAAATATTAAACTTGTTGATTCATCTTGGACTATGATCTTTCCACCATTCTTTTTTACCCACTTCACCCCATTCGCGCCGTCATCTCCCATACCAGTTAATATAACCGCTATTACGTTTTTACCGCATACCTTCGAAACGGACTTCAATGTGACGTCTATGCAAGGCTTTACTATAGTATGTTTTTTGTTTAATTGAGTAAATAAATGTTTCCCTTTTTGCACTACCTCCAGGTTGTAACCCCCAGGAGCCACTAGAACCTTGCCTTTATCAAGTAGGCTGCCTTCTTTTGCTTCTTCCACCTTTAGTGGGCACACTGCATCCAGCGTCTCAGCGAACGCCTTAGTGAATCCCGCCGGCATGTGTTGTACGACTAGAACGGCAGCTGGAAAATCCTTTGGGAACGAAGACAGTATAGTTCTAATTGTGGCCACACCACCGCAGGAAGCACCCAATACCAAAACCTTCTCGGATATCTTAGGCGCAGACAATTTTTTCTTCGGCTTCTTTATCACGAGTTTTTTTATCTCAAGGGATGATGCGACTCGCACCAATGCTATCAGCTCTTCCTTCATTTCCTCCAGATCGCTGAGCCGGTTAGGCATCACTATGAAGTCCACTGCCCCATAGCCTAAGGCACTCAGCATCTCCCGCCTTCCCAGATCAGATTCTCGGCCGACCACTATCGTTGGAGTAGGATCAAGCAGCATTATGTTGTAGAGGATGTCCAATGCATGTACTCCCTTCATCTCTATGTCTAGTAGAACAACATCCGGCTCAAGGAGCTCAATCTTGTCTAAAGCCTCCTCAGCTAGACCAGAGCGGTGGATGACCTTTATCTCTGGTTCGGACTCCAGCATACATGTAAGCTTGACCCCAAAAAAATAAGAATCCGCTATTATGAGGACCTTGATCATTCTCCCATTCTATGAGAATCTCCTGACAACATCAAGTATCTGCTCCCTCTTGAATGGTTTGGTTACGTAGGCCTTTGCACCTATCCTCATCGCTTCTTTCATAGGATCCCCATGGCCTATGGCGGTTACCATGACAATGACCGCTTTTGGATCTATTTTCATGATCTCGGCTAAGACCTGCAGACCATCCTTCTCTGCCATTATTATGTCCAGTAAGACGATGCCGGGCCTTTCTTTCTTGTAGACCTCAACTGTTTCAGTCCCGTTCTGGGCTTCAACGATATCGCGATAACCTTCCTCAGAGAGCATCGTCTTAAGCATATTCCTCATGAAGGCAGAATCATCTGCCAACAATACCTTAGGTTTTGCCATTTTCATCCAAGAGTTTGTTTATGTTTTTAATCAACTTTGCCTCAGTTATCGGCTTTGATATGTATGAGCACGCCCCTCGTTTGATGCAGTCCTCCATGGTCTTCTGATCCCTTATTATGCTCGACACTATAATCTTCACCTCGGGTTTGATCTCCATCAGCCTATCGAGCACATACAACCCGTCATTGCCAGGCATCTTCAGATCGAGCAATACGATATCTGGATCCTCTACACCGCACTTTAGTATGCAATCGTTTCCGTTAACGGCCTCGACGACATCACTGTACCCGTTTTTTTGGAGGATGCTAATCAACGCCCTGCGCTCGAACATGGAGTCATCTGCTACAAGTATCTTGACCATCAGCACCACTATCTTGACTAATTAAATATCTATCTTCTCATTTATATCCTTTTTGTTTTTCTCATTTAAAGTTCTATTCTATTATAATGCACGAGTTCTCGATAGCTGAAGACATCCTGGAGGTCGCACTGGATGAGGCGGAAAAGCATAAAGCTTCCAGGATAAAACACATCTCTGTGGAGGTTGGAGGGCTCATGATGGCGAACCTCGAGCAATTGGATTTCGCCCTCAGATCCCTGTCAGTTGGAACCCTTGCAGAGGATATGGAAGTCGACCTGAAGACGGTCCCTGGGAGATTCAAGTGCGACAACAACCACGTGAATGAGGTAAGTATTGAGGAGGATGACCTCTACCTGGCCCTAGCCTCTCTCAGATGCCCTGAATGCGGCAGCCCTCTAAGGGTGTTGAGCGGAAAAGAGTGCGTGCTGAAGAGGATAATCGCCGAATAACGCTAAAATGCATGTGATAGACGTAGACAGGGATATCATGGAGATCAACAGGAGGATATCTGAAAGGAACCAAAGAGTCTTGGAAGAGAACAATGTCTTTGGATTCGATGTTTTGGGGGCTATCGGCTCTGGCAAGACCTCCCTGATTGAGGCCTTGGTTGGGAGGATCGGGAAAAAACTGGGGATCGGAGCGATAGCGGGTGACGTTATTAGTGACGCCGACGCCAGCCGTTTGAAGAGGTGTGGAATCCCAGTCATCGGCTTGAACACTGGAAGGGAGTGCCATCTTGACGCCCACCTCGTCGAGCATGCGCTTGAGAGCCTTCCATTAAAGGACCTCGACATTCTGTTCATAGAGAACGTGGGGAACCTCATATGTCCAGTAGACTTCCCGCTTGGGGCACATCGGAGGATCGTTGTAGTAAGCGTGAGCGAGGGGGACGACACCGTAGAAAAGCACCCCATGATCTTCCTGGACTCTGATCTTGCGGTGATAAACAAGATAGACATCGCAGAAGCGGTTGATGCGAGCGTTGAGAAGATGGAATACGACGCCAAACGGATCAATCCACGGCTGCCTGTGATAAAAACAAGCATGAAGAAGGGTATCGGTCTAAACGAAATAGTCGATTGGATAAGAAAAGAATCCAATCTATAGTTTAATGGTGATATCATGTGTCTGGCTATCCCAGGAAGGATCCTGGATATAAAGGACAATGAAGCATCTGTTGACTTCGGCGGCGTGAAAAGGCCTGTTAGGATTGACTTAGTCGACGCCAAGGTGGGAGACTACGTCATCGTCCATACGGGATACGCAATCGAGGTATTGGATGAAGAGGAAGCTCTTGAAAGCCTGAAACTGTGGAGACAAATCCTCTCCAAAATGGACGATGATCCTAAGAGATTTCCGTGATAGGGGGCTTGCCTTGAAGGCGTCAAAGGAGATAGGGGATATGGCATCAACCTTGGGCAAGGTAAAGATCATGCACGTCTGCGGAACCCACGAAGACACAATAACCCGTTTTGGGATAAGGTCTCTTCTCCCAGAGAATGTGGAGGTGATATCCGGTCCTGGATGCCCTGTCTGCGTTACGACGAACAGGGAGATAGATGAAGCCATATCGCTCGCACAAAAAGGCATTACTGTGACGACGTTCGGTGACATGCTCCGGGTCCCTGGAAGCCGCTCCTCGCTGGCGGACTCGAAGGCTGATGGAAATGATGTGAGGATCGTCTACTCCGTAACTGACGCAGTAGAGATCGCCCATAAGAATCCGGAGAAAGAGGTTGCTCACATCGCCATAGGCTTCGAGACAACGATACCATCCAACGCGGTCGCCCTCCAAGACGCTCCTGAGAATTTCTCGATCCTATGCTGTCACCGGCTTATCCCTCCAGCGATGGAGTTGCTCTTGGAGTCTCACGAGGTGAGGATAGACGGCTTCATAGATCCTGGGCATGTTTCAGCCATAATAGGAGTAAAACCCTATAGACCTCTGGCGGAAAAATACAGGATACCTCACGTAATCGTCGGCTTCGAGCCCCTTGACGTTCTCTTCTCCATCATAATGCTGCTGGAGATGATAAAAAACCATGAATGTGAGGTAAGGAATGAGTACAGCCGCGTCGTCAAGGAGGAAGGCAATCAGAAGGCCTTAAGTATCATGGACGCTGTCTTCGAACCCTGCGACGTGGATTGGAGGGGCTTTCCTGTGATCCCAAGATCCGGGCTCATGTTGAGGGAACGATTCGCTGAACACGACGCAAGAGAGAGGTTCGAGCTTAGGGTAGAACCGACAGAGGATCTTCGGGGATGCAGGTGCTCTGATGTCTTGAAGGGGTTGATATATCCCAGAGAGTGCCCGCTCTTCGGTAAGGCGTGCACTCCCAAGAAGCCTGTCGGTCCCTGCATGGTCTCTGCTGAGGGCGCATGCTCTATAATGTACAGACACACTAGCTAGGATGGAAAGGATAAAACTCTTACACGGTGGCGGGGGGGAAGCCATGCAGGAATTGATCTCTGACGTGATTAAGAACCTCTCCCTCACAAAGGTTGAGGGTGGGATCGGCTTGGATGCCTTGGACGATTCAGCAACCATACCCTTTGGAGACAAGCACCTTGTCTTCACCACGGATGCGTACACTGTAAAGCCGTTGTTCTTCCATGGGGGGGACATAGGCAGGCTCTCTGTTTCAGGGACCATAAACGACCTCGCTGTTATGGGCGCTAAACCAATCGCTCTCGCCTCTTCTTTCGTTATCGGTGAAGGCCTCCCATTTGAAGACTTGCGGAAGATAACGAAGTCCATGAACCAGGTCTGCAAGGAGGTCCCAGTACCTATTATTACAGGAGACACCAAGGTCATGGAAGACCTTGATATGATCATAACAACGTCTGGCATAGGTTTAACAGAAAAACCGATACTGGACTCCGGGATGCGGCCAGGTGACAGGATAATAGTGAACGGCACCCTCGGCGATCACGGTATGGCGATCATGGCTCAGAGGGAGGGCATATCTTTCGAGACCGAACTGAGGTCTGACTGCGCACAGTTGTGGGGTCTTATAAAAAAGATCCTTAGATACGAGATACATGCCATGAAGGATCCTACGAGAGGCGGCCTAGCGAACGCCTTAAATGAGATGGCTGAGAAATCAAAATCAGGGGTTTTGTTGTATGAGGACCAGATACCCATGAAAGATGAAGTACTTGCGGCGTCTGAGATGCTTGGCATAGATCCCCTGTCTGTGGCAAACGAAGGGAAAGCCATTATTGTCACAAGCGAAAATGATACTGAGAAAATCCTAGAAACGATGAAGAAGACCCGCTTGGGTCGGGATGCCTCCATAATAGGTGAGGTGACCGAAAAAGATAAGGGACGGGTGATAATGGAGACCCGCATAGGTGGCAGAAAGATCCTCAGCAAGCCTGCCGGCGACCCTGTCCCAAGGGTCTGTTAGGATGAAAACCCTGATACTGGGCATTGGGAATCCTATACTGACCGATGACGGCGTTGGTGTTTTGATTGCTGAACGCCTACGTGATGTTGTCTCAGACCCGGAAATCGATGTCCGTGAGGAATCAACGTCTGGTCTTGACATCATAAGCCTTGTTAGGGGTTATGATAGGCTCATCCTCGTGGACGCTATAAAGACGGGTAAAGCCAGGGTTGGGGAGATACTCCGGCTCTCGCCTCAGGATATTACCAAGGAGCCTGCACTTCATTTCTCGACCCTTCATGACGCGGATTTGATGACATCCCTGAATCTTGGTAGTGAACTTGGGATAGATATCCCTAGCGAAATAGTGATATACGCTGTTGAGGTCGAAAACGTGGAGGAATTTGGCGAGAAGTGCACACCTGAAGTGGAAAAAGCCATACCCAAGGCAGTGGAATTAATAAAGGAGGAATTGGGTCTATAACCTCGGGAGGCTGGGGCTGTATGCCCTACATGCCATTTCTATCTTGTTGAGGTCTCTTCTTTTTGTGTTATTATTCCTGATCAATCCATCTGCCACCTGTTTTACAGAGACGCATATAGCCGCATTGTTGTGGTTGCTGCCCGTTATTATGTCCGCCTTCTCTACGATGCCTTTCTCGTCTGTCACATAGTGGTGGATGAGTGTCCCTGAGGGTGATTCTATAACGCCCACACCCTCCCCTTGCGTGTTTTCTGGAACATTCATCAGATTGTTGTCAGTAATCTCCGGATCCTGTATCAGCTCCAAAGCAAGCTCGGCTGAATAAAGCATTTCTATGAGGTCGGCCCAATGAAACGCCAAGGTGTGATGGCAGGGTTTCGGCAGTGTGTCAAGCATCCTCTCATATGCTTCCTGTGCCTGAGGTGTTTTCAATCCGTAGGCAACGTTTAATCTGGCCAGTGACCCGACCCGGTAAAGCCAAGAACGATCAGCGTCAGATAGCCCCTTCCAGCCAACCTTCCTCAGATGTGAGAAACCCAGATTAGACCATGATTCCTCGTGTTCTTCCACGTGCTGGGGGTAGTCTTCTCCCCTGAACCTTAAGATCTCCCTTCCGTGGGCGTCCACGACTTTTAGATCGCCATCATAGAGTTCAAGGCGTTCTTTTTCGTCCACTGTACCCATGTAGTTCGTCTTTATATGGTAGAGCCCCTCATCGAACAGTAGATCCACGTATGCACGATTCTTTAACACGATTTCTTCGAACAGATTTAATGTAAACGCTGCGAATTCTGTAAATGACTTTACTTTGCCCTCTACCCAATCCCTCTCCTCTCCAGTGATACCCCGAGAGACGCCTCCGGGAAGCCCGCTTACTGGATGAACTGCCCTTCCCCCCAAGACCTGGAGTATCCTCTGTGCACGAAGAAGGTTTTCTGCCGCGTCCTTTGAGGTTTCCCTCCCGAGCCTCGCCGTTATTGCAGTGAGATTCCTTTCGCGAGCTGCTGAATCAGGGTTGATGAATAGGTCTGGAGCATTCAGGTAATAAAAATTTAGTAGTTTATTCCCAAAATGGGAGATATGGTATGTTAGTCTCCTTAGCTTGTCTGCTGTGGGTGTTGGCTCTGTTTTCCACAGAGCATCAAGTGCCTTCACAGACGCTATATGATGGGCCCAGCTGCATAGCCCGCTCATCCTTGAAATGATCCTCGGCATCTCCTCAGACGGCTGTCCGCGACATAATTCCTCAAAACCCTTCATACCCTTCGCTTGAAAGTACGCACTCACTCCCATCTCCCTATCTGAAAATATAGTTATCCTAGCGTGGCCGTTTATTCTCGTTACCGGGTCTATTATTATCTTTTTCCTCAATTTCTAGATGCCCTCCTTTGTTTCTTTAGGATGCTCGACGACAGGCTGAAGCGGTAGACTGTTCCACCAAGGGAGGGTATGCTCTCAACCGTCTTTCTTATGGTGGTCTTCTCTCCACCGCACATAATGGAAGCTAACGTCGATATGTAGGCTCCACCCATGTCGAGGATTCCCTCAGCTGGTCCAAGGCATCCCCTACAAGGCATATTGGCTGAAACACACTGGCTTCCGCACCCGGCTCTTGTTACAGGACCCATGCACAGCAGCCCCTGGTCAAGCAAGCAGACCTTATCGTCGAAAACCTTTTCATAGGGTCTGTGGAATACCTTGACGCTTTTCCCCTTCCTCGCTCTCTCACATTCGTCGCAGAGTGTCCTCCCAGAAGCGAACACTGAGCCTTTAGGAGGTAGTTTGTTCTCCAGCATGCTGACGAATAGCTTCAGGATCATTGAAGGTGTTGGGGGACAACCTGGGATGAGATAGTCCACATCAATGACACCGCTTAATGGACTGATGAAGTCGCATGGCTCCGGAAGTGGAAGTATGCCCTCAGCAAGCTTTACCCTCTTCCTTGATTTTTCCTTCCCCTTGCCCTGTAGACCCAGCATGCCAGGTATTCCGCCCATGCAGGCGCATGATCCAACCGCTGTGATTATCTTGGATTTTTTTCTTAGAATCTGGGCCATGTCCATCTGCCCCCTGTTCATCACAGCACCGTTGAAGAGACAGAGGTCGATTGTTTTGTCATACATCCTCTTTACCCGAGAGTATCTGAAATCCGCTATTAGAGGCCATAAAACGACGTCAATGTTTTCAGTTATATCCAAGAATCTCTCGCCCAATCCTATGAAGGAGAGATCACAACCACCACATCCTCCTGCCATGTACAGTGCAACCTTCGGTTTTCTTCCTGGACTAATCTTCCTTACAGCTTCCGCTACCTGCGACCAGTCTTCTCTGAATGCCTTAAGCTTCATTCTCCCACCTTAGGGGTCCCAGGGATTTAAGCTTTGACGTCATCTCCTTGACAAGTTTCATGAACCCAAAGCTCTCAGACTCCTTAAGGCATTCGAAGCGTAGCCTTTCCCTGCTTATCCTCAGATCAGAGAGCAACCTTTGGAGGAGAACAAACCTCTTGAATGCTTCCCCGTCTTCCTCCGCTGAGTGGCATTCCCCCGGAGGGCTGCACAGCATCAGGATTCCGTCTGCGCCTTTTTTGAGTTCTGAGAGCAGAAGCTTTGGGTTAAGGTGATTAACACATCCCTCCCTTACCAGGGGGATTTCCTCAAGGCCGACGTTTTTAGGCAGACAGGATTTACAGGCAAAGACAATGATCTTGGGCTCATATTCTTCCATTTATGATCTTCTCCGTTATTCCCTCATACGCGCTCTTCACCTTCCCATCCGACCTATAATGGGAGAGTGGCAAGCCTCTTTTCTGCGCTTCGTAGACCTTTTTGGAGTATGGTACTATGAAAAGGTCTCCTCTGAACCCAACGCCTACCGACAAATGCAGCCGTAGTTTGTCTTCAAGCTCACTGAGGGGGTCTTCAAGAGACAGAAACCCTGATAGTTTCGGTACCCTATCCCTCAGCATCTTGTGTATTGGACGCACCGTGGGTTCCTGGAACCTTGTAACAATCACAGTGTTGATCCCCTTCTTCACGCCCTCCCTTTCTTCTATATTCTTCAGTATCTCAGCAAAGGTTTCGATGCTGTCTATGGAGAAGAAACCGCTGTCCAAGGGTAGTATGATAGAGTCTGCTGCAACGATTGCATTGGTCAGTAGTGGCGTGTAGCTGGGGGGCGTATCTATCAGTATGTAATCATAGAGTTCTCTGACATCGTCTAGGGCTCGATCAAGTATCTGGGAGGAACCCTTAGCCTTCTGCATGTGACCAAGGATGTTCGCCAGATTCAGTTCTGACGGAGCCAGATGAAGATCCTCTATCTCTGTTGCAAGTATCACATTCCTGAACCTTAACTTCCTTTTTCTCCCGCATCCCTCAAGAAGCACATCATATACCGAGAACGGCAGGTATCTTTTGTTTATATTCAAACCAGCGGTTGCGTTTGCTTGGGGGTCCATGTCGACGACAAGGACCTTCTTGCCTCTTTTCACCAGTTCCCCCGCAATGTTTATGCATGAGGTCGTCTTGCCCGTGCCGCCCTTATGGTGGGCGAATGCTATGCATTTAGCCCGCATCCTAATCAACAATATCGCAGAAAGTTCAGCCAGATGGATTACAAGAGACGCACGCTTGAGCCTCTTTAAGCATATATTAAGTAGAACTATTATAAATACGTGTAACTATTCCCCGACCTTCTTGTCAAGTTTTTCTATGATCAGCTTCAGTGATTTTGAGTCTGGGAGGAATATCAATCTCCCCTTTATCGTGGTCTCCTTCGCCGTGAACTCCGTCGCCAGAATGAGTGCCTTCTTTATCTCCCATGTGAAGCCCTTCCTTATGTCGGTGACAGACCTCTCCGTCATTGTGAAAGAAACCAGTGGAACATGATGGCACGGCCGCACATCCAAAAAATCGCTGAGTGCTGTAAGATATGATCCAAAGAGTATGTTGGATAACTCACTCAGAGCATCCCGCGATATCTGATCCAACACACTGGTTTCTTTTCTTACCAGGATATTGCTGATTATTATGTCAGCCAATTTCGTCGCATCTTCTCTCTCAAAGACCATCACTATCAGGGCATTGATGTCGCCTGTTATGAGGGAGGAGATTTCGACGAGCAAATCCCTCGGAGGTGCAAGGGTTGAGGGTACTTCGTCGATGCCGACCAGTTTCACCCATGGAACCCTCAACATTATCTCGCAGTCTAGCATCTCTGAGAGGGCGACGCTTGAGCTCCCGGCGCCGATAGTCCCTACCTCTCTAAGAGCATCCAGCTGCAGCTTCGTCATACCTATGTCTTCCGTCATCCTCTTATAGATTTTACTCAATCATGTATAAAAACATGTGAACGGCAGAAAGTATTTATAAGAGAAATACAAATACAATTATCAAATTATCGGGTGATCTGAATGCCTAAGATTTTGACCATAGAAGACTCTACTTTTGAGAGGAAGGCCATACGCGATATGCTGGCTAGGGCAGGGTACACCAGCGTAGTGGAGGCTGAGAGCGGCGAGATCGGCTTAGAGAGGTACAAGAAGGAAAAACCTGACCTTGTTTTATTGGATCTCCGGATGCCAGGTATGCCTGGGATGGAAGTCTTAGAGGAGTTGAAGAAGATCAATCCAAGAGTCAGGGTGATAATAGTCAGCATAGTGAGGAAGAAGGAGACCGTCGACGAAGCGTTGAAGCTGGGCGTCGAAGCCTATGTTTCAAAACCGATCACTACCGAGAAACTAATACCTGAAGTTAAAAAAGCATTAGGAGGGAATTAAATGACCAAAATACTATTAGCGGATGATTCTGCCTTTATGAGGAAGATACTGACTAACATATTAACCAAGAAGGGATACACTGACCTCATCGAAGCTGTGGATGGAGAAGAGACTGTGGCAGCCTATACCAGAGAAAAACCGGACCTTGTTCTCTTGGATATAGTAATGAAGAAGAAATACGGAACCGAGGCGTTGAAGGACATAATGCAGATGGATCCAAACGCCAAGATAATAATGGTATCGGCAGTAGGGCAGGAGAAGGTTATCGAGGAGGCAATTCAATTAGGCGCCAAGGGTTTTGTTGTTAAACCCTTCAAGGAAGAGGAAGTCTTAAGCAAGGTTAAGGAAGTCCTTGGCTAATTCTCTGAATGCTCGGAAATGGCAGATGACATGAGTGAATATAAGGAGCTCTACCTGAAGGAGGCGGAGGAATTACTGCAAAGCCTGAATTCTTCACTACTTGAGTTCGAGAAGAACCCGACAAGGGAGGACCTTATAAAGGAGATGGCACGTTGTGCCCATACACTCAAGAGTAATTCTTCTTCAATGGGTTTCGAGAAACTGGCGGAATTATCTCACTCCATGGAGGACGGGTTGTTGATGCTCCAGGAGTCCGGCATTGAAGCCAGCGATGAGATCATCGACCTCCTCTTTGAATGCTTCGACTACCTGGAGGTCTCAGTGGACAAGGTAAGCACTGGTGAGGAGGAACCAGACAACACAGATCTTTTGAAGAAACTGGAGGTGCTGAAATCCACTGACATAAAGAAGAGGAGTAAGGAGGAGTCTGGTGTGAAACTCGCCGAACGGCCTCAGACCATCAGGAGGCTTCGCTCAATCAAGGTGGACATCAAGATCCTAGATAAATTGGTGGACTTGGTTGGAGAACTACTGACCGCAACCATGAGGTTCCAGAACCTGAACTCAACGTACAAGATCAAGGAATTCGACAAGATAATAAACCAGCTGAATATGCTAACGGAGGATATCCAATACGAGGTCACTGAAGCAAGAATGATCCCTGTTGGCCAGGTATTCAACCGGTTTCCGAGGATGGTGCGAGACCTGGCGAAGAGGGAGAACAAGAAGGTGGACTTCACCATTGAGGGAAGCGACATACAACTGGATAGAACTGTGTTGGATCAGATCGGTGAGCCACTGATCCATCTGCTGAGGAATTCCATAGACCACGGCATCGAATCTCCGGAGGAGAGGATTAAGGCAGGCAAACCCGAGACAGGCAAAATCCATTTGAGAGCCAGTAGAGAGAAAAACGCCGTAATCATTGAGGTCATTGACGATGGCGCAGGCTTCGATGAAGACAAGATAAAGGAGATAGCAATAAAAAAGGGCGTGATAACGGAGGAGGAGGCTAAGACCATACCCAAAAAGCAGTTACTGGATATCCCATTTCTGCCCACTTTCAGCACATCCGATAAGGTCACCAAGGTCTCCGGCAGAGGGGTTGGATTGGATGTTGTCAAGACAAAGATTGATGAACTAAATGGGTCGCTGAAGATGGAGACCGAAAAGAGCAAGGGGACGAGATTCATCCTAGGTCTGCCGCACACTCTAGCAATCATCAAGTGCCTCCTAACGTACGTCGGCGAGGAACGCTATGCTTTGCCCATCATTGATATCTCAAGGATCGTCAACATCGAAGAATCTAGGATGCAACACATCGAAGGCAATGAAGTCTTCATTCTCGATGGCGAAGACATACCCCTGATAAGGCTGCGCGACGTATTTAATCTGCCCCGCAAGAAAGACAGAAAACTGACGGTAATAATTACTGAGAGAACCCAGGAGAAGAACGGTATTGCTGTGGATGGGATCATCGGTGAACAGGAGCTTATGATAAAGTCGGTGACTAAAACGCTGAAGAAGATCAAGGGAATAGCAGGTGCTACCATCCTTGGCGATGGTCAACCCGCCATGGTCTTGGATATTAATGGCCTGCTTGCTTAGATACCACAGTACCAAAATGACTGAACTATCAAAATTCGAGATCGACGCGATAGCTGAGATAATAAACATCGGTGCAGGGCATGCATCCAACGCACTATCCGTGATGACTCGCAAGGACATACACATGAGCTTCCCTGAGGTGAAACTATGTCCGATAGAAAAGATACCCCAGCTCCTTGGCAATCCCGAGGACCTGGTTGCCGCAGTTTATCTCAAGATCGAGGGCAAGAGTAACAACAAACTCATCCCCGTTGGAAGCCTGATCTTTATGTTACAGCATGATAGCGCAGAGGAGCTTGCGGCGCTTTTAGAGAACAGGAAACCGCCTAAAGAGAAGAGTTTCGAACTCGGTGAGATGGATGTATCCGCATTAGAGGAGACTGGAAACATCCTCAGCGGTGCTTCATTAACAGCGATAAGCAAGGTCCTTGACATGCAATTGGTCGAGTCACTGCCACATTTCGCACACGACATGCTTCAAGCAGTATTGAGTTTCTGTTTGATCGAGCTGGCCCCAAAGGCGACGGATGCGTTGACATTTACGACCGCATTCGAGGTCGAAGGCCACGAAATAGACGCCTACTTCCTCCTTTTATTAGACCCAGAGAGCTTAGAGCTCCTCAGTAAGAGACTGAGGACACTATTTGAGGATATGCTAGCGGAATACATAGAAGAGGAGTACTCAGATGCGTGAGAAACAAGCATATTTGAACATAGGGGAGGGCAGGGTAGTTAATGAACCGACGATTCTCGAAGCAGTTGGCATAGGCTCATGCATCGTAATCTGCCTTTATGATAAAGAAAAAAGGGTGGCTGGCATGGTCCATGCCCTATTAGGCAACAATCCGCATGACGAAAAAGCGGATCTGAATCCCATGAGGTTCGCCGATACTGCTATAGATCTCCTATTAGGGGAGATGGCCGAAAAGGGCTGCCAAAAGGGGAACATAGTCGCGAAGATCTTCGGCGGGGCTAAACTCTTTACCTTGGAACACATCAACGTGGGCGAAGATAACATATTTGCTGTAAGACAGAAACTCGAAGAGGTTGGAATACCAATAGTAGCTGAAGACACCGGTGGAAAACACGGCAGGAATATCTGGTTCGACACAGAAAACGGGAAAGTAGTTGTTGGGAGGGTCTTCGGACCCACGTTGGAGTATTAGCTAACCTTCCTGAATATCCTCTCAGAGAGGCTGACCAGATTGAATTTCTTATGCATTGCCTCATGCATTGTCTCTGTTTTCCCTATTACGAGATAACCCTCCTTGGCCAGTGAGTCATAGAATGCCTCAAAGATTTCCTTCTGCGTATCCCTTGAGAAGTAGATGAAAACGTTCCTGCAGAATATCACGTCCACATAGTGCTGAGGCTTTCCGTTTATCAGGTCGCTTTTTTCGAATTTCACCATGGACTTTATGCTGTCCCTTAACCTGTAATAGTCGCAGACCTTGTCGAAGTATTTTTCCAGTAACTCAACACCAACATTCTTGAGAAGGTCTTTTTCGTATAAGCCTCTCACAGCATCCCCCAGGCACTTTTCATCGATATCTGTCGCCTTTATAGCTACTACAAAGTTCTTCATATCATCCCCAAGTAGCTCTTGGAGGATGATTGCTATGCTGTAGGGTTCTTCGCCGGCTGCGCATCCGGCAGACCATATGCTTATAACCTTCTTTCCCTCCCTCTTCTTCCTATCAATCAGTTCGGGAAAGATCTCTTCCCTCAATAGATCAAACATCTCCTTGTCCCTGAAAAACTCGGTGAAATTGATCGTTAACACATCCACTAGCTTGTCGTATTCCCTCTTGTTGTTTATGAGTAACCTTATGTATTCCCCATATGACTGAACATTATTGACCTTCATCCGGACGTTGATCCTCCTCTTCAGGGTCGTGTCTTTGTAGTTTTTACAGTTGAAGCCCCTCTCCCTTTGTATCATGTCCTTGAGCAACTCGAAATCGTCTCTCGTCTCCATCTTCAAGTAATAAATTTGGCATTCAGGTATTTATCCGTTGAATCGCTGGGGGTAAAAGATATATACTAGTTAATCCAATTAATCTAACAAATAGTTTACAGGTGATAACATGTACGACTTGAATGACTTTCAGAAGGATGCCTTGAAGGAGCTGGGCAGTCTGGGGTCTGGAAAGGCTTCAGCAGCGCTTTCAACTTTAGTGGATACGGAGGTAAGACTTGACGTACCCTTCGTCGACTTGGTGCCTACTAAGAATGTACCGAACCTCGTCGGAGGACCGAGGAAGCTGGTCATTGGGACATATTCGACAGTTATCGGCGACGTATCTGGAACGATAGTTGTGGTCTTCCCGATTAAGAGCGCTAGACTGCTCGTCGACATACTGAATAAAGAGCCATCAGGTACGTGCGAGGTACTGAAACTCAAGGACAGAGACAACATAAGGAAGATTGGGGAAATCCTGTCCTCGGCCTATCTTGAAACACTCGCTGAGTTTCTGGACATACACGCAACCCACGAAGACCCGAGGATTGTTTCGGCGTTCGGTGAATCGCTCCCGGACTTTGTGCTTTTGAATATTACGGGAGAATATGCTCTACTCCTGAAGACCGTATTCAAGATTCCGTCGACGGAGGAGCTTGAAGGTAACTTCGTGCTGCTGTTGACTGCTGAATCGATAGAGAAGCTCCTGGAAACAATAAAGAGCAAACTCTCCTAAAATGCCTCTTGACCTCAAAAAAGAGATTGGAAACAACAAGATTCTGGTCTTAGTCATACCCAATGACACATACACAGAGTGTGTTATAGAATTATCAAAGCAGGTTGGAGGCATTTATGGAAAGACCTGCTACGTCAGCCTGAACAAGCTGTTCACGGCCCTCCTGAACAGCCTCAAGAATAATGGAGTGAACACCGAGGGTTTCTTCTTCATCGACGCTATAACGAAGTCCGCCCTTCCGGGGGTAGAGAACACATTCAACTGCAATTATATATCCTCCGCTTCCTCACTACAGGAGCTGGCGATAGCGATAAATAACGAATTAAACAAGGAGGACTATGAAGCCTTGATCTTCGACTCCCTGTCCACGCTTCAGATATACAATAGAGAGGACGTTATCACGGAATTCATAAAGTACATGATGGCCAGGGTCAGGTTGTCTAACTGCGTCGCTATCCTAACCTGCCTTGAAGGCGACACTGATTCCCAGCTTATAAGAAACCTTGCCATGTTCAGCGACAAGATAATACACATCGAAGCCCACATAATCATGGAAGACACGGAGACGACGGTAACCTTCGAAGCCAGGGGCTCAACAATCTAAGGAGCAGGGATGGCACACAACCTAAAACAGGAGATCGGGAAAAACTGGATAATACTTGTGGTGATACCCCATGAGACCTACCCCGACTGCTCAATTGAAGTATCCAAGCAGATAGAGCGCATGTACCAAAGGATATGTTACGTGAACACTAACAAGCCCTTCACCACCCTTATGAAGACCTTCAAGGACAAGGGCATAAACACGGAGGGTTTTTTCTTCATTGATATGGTAACTAGATCTGCTTTCCCAGGCGTGAAAGACGGCCCCATATGTAGATACATATCCTCTGAGTCGGCGTTGGACGAGCTTGGCTCAGCAATCAATGAAGAGCTGGATAAGGGGGTATATAAGGCATTGATCTTTGACTCCCTGTCTTCACTGCTTGTGCACAACGACGAAGACGTTCTCATAAAATTCGTGAAGTTCATTGTGACAAAGATCAGACACTCGGACTGCATCGCTGTTCTTAAATGCGCTGAGGGGGACATCGACTCAAAGCTTATGAAGAATCTAAGCATGCTCAGCGACAAGATAATACGCCTTAGCACGCACACCGTCATGGGCCTCGACGAGACAATAGTGAGCTGCGACCTTCATAAACCCAAGGCCTAACATCCCAGTATCTTCTTCTCATTCAACGGCTTCTTCTGCAGTACATCCTCAAAATAGCATCTCAGGAGTTCGGCGACAGAGCACGCGTAGGATATGCACCCCCTTGGAGTGAACGGCGGCTCGCCCTCCAGGAATTCCGATACAGTGCCCAGACCTGCGTTGTTCAGGTGCTGGACAAGTATCTGCTCCATGAGCTCCTTGACCCTCAGCCGGCTCCCATACAACCTAGTATGTGCCTTGACATAGGGACCGAAAAACCAAGGCCATACACCCCCATTATATGGAGACCCTTTATCGTATCTGGGATCCTCTGGACTCAGGGTCCTTAAACCGAATGGAGTCAGTAGCTCACTTTCAACAGCTGACATGATCTTACCTGCGATGGTGTCGTCAACGAGACGATAGTCCAGAGACAACAGTATCACCTGATTGGGGCGGAGCGCGTCGTCGTCGATAGAGTCCTTAAGATATCTGCCATTCCAGTAGGTTTCCATGAATTTCTTCTCAATCCGCTTGCATGTGGACTTATAGGCTTCAGCATCATCGTCCATGATCCCAGAAAAATGCTCCATTATCTTCAGCGCATTATACCATAGGCCTTGGGCTTCCACGGCGTTTTTCCTCCCAGATTTCATCCAGGTTCCGCCTTCGTGTGCGAGGATGCCTTCCCTCTCCCTCTCTCCAAGGTTGCTCATGATGTCTTTAAGAACCCACCAGTAGGTGTGCAAAAAACTCCTGCTTTCATCTATTCCAACGTACTTAATGTACTGGTGTATTCTGTCAACAAGCCACAGGCTGGTGTCTATGTCTTTGTAGAGGGGCTCTCCTTTAGAGAATTCACTTGGTATGCCCTTGTTCGTTGCCAGATTCAGGAAACGCTCTAATATATCCTCAGCATCCACGTGTCTGCCTTTTATGAGGGTCAGCCCTGGGAGGGAGATCATGGCATCCCTCCCCCTCTCCCCATAGCATGGATAACCTGCTATTATGGTCTTCTTCAGGCCAGCATCAACTATGAACGAGTCCGCTACACTGAGGAGGGAGAATATCGAAGCACCTCTCCCACTTGAGAGGATCCTTCTGGTACCATGTCCTCCCAGCAGCCCCTTCAACACCTGTGCCGTCTCGTTCTCTGTTGGGTAGGCTACCACCACAACCGTCAATTCCTGGGTCGTGTCCGGCTCAACCTTTAGGGATAGGTATGCTGGACAACAACAATATTCCTCTGAACTTTCCTTCGAGTGGAACAACCTATTCCACCGTGATTTTTCGGGTGTTTCCAAGAATTCTCCGTTATCCGACCTCAAAGCCACATATCCATTGTTTAAATTGATGCCCACTATATTTTTGGTGAAGAACCTCGGTGTTGACTCCATATTCTTCTCAGATAATTCCCAGATGCCCCTTGAGTTCAGCAGAGGCTTTACGGTTAATACCACATCCAGTTCTGAGTTGTTTTCTATGGAGTACACCACCACTAGGGAATTATTATCTGGGAGGGGGGTTATCTGTTTGTCTACGTAGACCCCCTTAGCCTTGTAGTAGAATGAAACTGATTCGTAGCTGAAGTCGAACCTGTTCAGGTATCTATAACCTTCTGTTATCTCCCCTTGAGGGTATTCATTCACCGAAAGCTCGATTACCGTTTTTCCTAGGGAGAGTTCATCGTCCAGCTTCTGTAGGTATAGCATCCTCTTGAGATTCCTGCATCCGGAAACGAGGAGGCCGTGGAATCTGCTGGTATTCAATCCGATCGATGTCGTGGAGGAATAACCCCCCAGCTTGTTCGTTATAACCCATTCAAGCCCCTTTGATTTTTCTATGCTGAGCTGGTTTGGGTTGAAGGACGCGAAGGGGAATGCTTTCCTGGAGCCCATCTCATCTAATTATTTCACTCGCTTCGTTAAAAGGCTCAGGGCAGCTTGGATATCACGTAATCCGTGAATTCTGAAAGCCTGGCCTTCCCCCCAAGATCATAGGTCAGTTTCTTTCCTTCCAGGAATGCTTCGTCGAGCGCCTTTGTTATCGCATCTGCTGCCTTTTTTTCGCCCAGATGCTTCAGCATCAAAATCCCGGAGAGGATTGTCGCCGTAGGATTCACCTTATCCATTCCAGCATATTTTGGAGCGGAGCCGTGCACTGGCTCGAATACGGCTATTTCTTCGCCGATGTTCGCCCCGGGTGCGATGCCTAGTCCGCCGACCAAGCCGGCGCATAGGTCTGATAGTATGTCCCCGAACATGTTCGTCGTGACAATCACGTCATATAGTTCTGGTTTCACTACGAGCTGCATGCTCATGTTGTCTATTATCCTGTCCTCGAATTCTATCCCTTGATAGCTTTCCGCTATTCTCCTTGCAGCTTCCAGGAATATTCCATCCGTTACCTTCATTATGTTGGCTTTATGTACGCATGTTACCTTCTTTCTTTTTTCTCTTTCAGCGTACTCGAATGCGAACCTCGCTATCCTCTCAGAGGCCTTCTTGGTTATCCTCCTTATCGTTTCTCCTGAACTCTTGTCCTCTGATGTGTATTTTTCTATTCCAGCATACAGTCCTTCGGTGTTCTCTCTCACAATAACCAGGTCGATATTCTCATATCTTGTCCGGATTCCCTTGAAGGACTTCGCAGGTCGCAGGTTAGCATATAGGTCCAGTTCTTTTCTGAGCGCGACGTTAACGCTCCTGAATCCCGATGCTATTGGAGTCGTTATCGGACCCTTTAAAGCTACCTTGTTCTTCCTGATGGACTCGAGCACTTGCTCAGGTAGGGGTGTTCCCTCCCTCTCCATCACTCCAGCGCCTGCGTCAACCTTCTCGTATTTTATCTTCACGCCCGCTGCTTCCATAACCTTGACGCATGAGTCCGTGACCTCCGGACCTATCCCGTCGCCAGGTATTAGAGTGACCTTGTGCATTTTATCGATTCACGTAAGTAATATATTGTTTTGCTTATTTAATTCCAAAACCGTTGGTCTGCTTAAAGCCCCATATTGCTCCCAGTACATGGGGGATAGTCCTCAAAAAAAAAAGCAAAGGATTTTATACTTGAAGAGTAAAAAATATTTAGAGATATTGGTTAATGTTATTTAGATATCTGGATATACACAAATGATAAGGAGGGCTATAAGATGACAGAAGCTGAAAATCAATCCGCTACATACGCTTTTTCTATTACAGTATTGACTAGGGCAATGGAGGCTGGGGAGGAGGTTATGGGTTCCGGTGCTACTGTTTTATTACGTAGATTCGGTAAACCCGTCAGCAGGATTCTATTGGGTAGTGAACGCTTTGAGAGGAGTGGAACAGTCGATCTGCAGAAAGCAGCTGAGGAAGCTAAGAGGGGCATATCTGACATAAAGACCTTCGGGGATACGGAGATACAAAGTGCTGGAGGGGATGTTGTTTCACTTATACAGAAGGGTTGTTTAAGGCGGATTGAGGAATACGGAAAGAATCCTGGGGGGATGAAGTCGTGTATCCTCTGCATGGGTTTGATAGAAAGCTTTTTTAGGGATGCTACGGGTAATAGTGCTCTTAGAGCAACACTTGACCGTTTTGATAACGATAACTGTTATATATCAGTGAAGCAATGGGGTTCTGGAGCAGGTGCTGGTCCGGCTGAAGTGGACGTGGTGGATATTGCCAAGGCTTTTGAGATATACAACTTCCTACTGAAGACATTCGCTGCGAAAGCTGATGAAAAGGTCTTTGGTGGATCTAAGATGTTCATGCGAGGCCTACAATCCACGCTGACTGAACTGAAGAGCTCAGAGAGTGGTATGCCAGCAATAGCGATAAAGAATGATTTTTCAGTGGATGCACCCGGCTGTAAGGATTCCAAGAAACTGGCGAAGTATATGAATATCGCCATTAAGAGTACGATGAATTCCATTGCAGATGAGCTTAATCCAAAGGTAGTGGATGGTATCGGAGCCTTTTTGGACAAGGAAATACACACTAAGTTCAGTGCAGATGCGGAGAAACTCAATATATCAAATGTCTTGAAGGGATAAAATAAAAAAAATGTGGAGGAAAAAAAAATGGTTGACGCAAAAACTAAATTGCTGATATTCTTTGTTGTTGTAGGTATTATACCCGTAGTTGTGATGGGCGGTAGCATGTTTTTAATGATGGGTTACCTTGACTCAAGGATGACTGCGGATGCGCAGAGCAAGGTCACAACGTTTTTGGGGATAGCTAATGCTGTCTATAATGAAGAATTAGATGATGTTAAGAGGACTGCAGTTGCTGCCAGCTTGCAGGATAGTGTGGGTAGTTCTCTGAGAACGGGCACAGTTGCAGCAGATTTGCAGCCTTTGTTAGATAAGATGGTCGATGAGTCGGAGATAGATCAACTGACTGTTGTTGATAAGAGTGGAAGGGTCATCATAAGGGCAACCACAGATGCCAAGGGGGATGATATGTCTTCAAAGCCCTGGATTACGGCAGCATTGAAGGGGCAAACCCTCTTATTTACAAGGATTACTCCGGAGGCTGAGCTTGCATTAGACGGTCTCACAGAGCAGGCGCGCTTGGATTTTGTAGAAAGCCCAACTGCGAAGCCGACAACCAAAACAGTAGAGAAAGATGGTATGGTACTCACCGCTGTTACGCCTGTGATGGATGATTCAGGAAATGTTATCGGAGCTGTTGTAGCGAGTAATCTGCTGACAAAGAACTATGAGATCGTAGATAAGGCAAAGGCAGTCTATGGAGAGAAGGGAGGCCCGACGGTTACGATATTCCAAAGCGATCTTAGGATCTCAACGAATGTTATGAGGGAAGGCAAGCGAGCGATTGGTACACGGGTTTCTGCGGAAGTGTATGATCAGGTCTTGGGTAAGGGCCAGACCTATGTGGGACGCGCATTCGTCGTTAACGACTGGTATATAACAGCATATGAGCCAATAAAGGACGTTGAGGGAAATATCATTGGTATACTGTATGTTGGTCTGCTTGAGAGCGAGGTTAAATCAGAGATTTCGTCGTTCCTCAACTCAGCCATATTTATGAGGCTGATCATTGGTGCAGTGATTGCGATAGTTTCAGCCCTCGTTGTAATGCAGGTTTATCTGAGGAGTCTTTGATCCAGGTAAAAAAAATGAACGAAGAATTTGATTTCAGAGGGAAGATAGATCCAATGCTTACAGTGGAGACGATAAAGAAGGTTAAAGAGTACAGGGCTAAGCTGGACAGCGGCGAAATAAAGGAGGAGGTTGTCCTTTCCTTTACTATCGACCATCAACCTGCGACGAGAAGCATTCCAGACACCCTGTCTAAGACGGGTCTCGGAGATTATAGGATATTGAGGGCGAAGGATAAGCAATTATGGAAGATCGTGGTAACGTTAAAGAAAACATAGGAGGTAAAAAAATGGTTGAAGACTGGGAAGAAATCGAACGCGGAACGGGGGCCAAGGCGGCAGCCCGTGTAAAAACTGAGTCAATGAGTACCCCCACAATCGGTAGAACAAAGAAGACCGGCGTTAGGACTAAGTTGATGCTGGCTTTTATAGCGACTGCAGTTATACCTGTTCTTGTGATGAGCGTATCCCTGTGGATGATGGCCGGGGATATCAACAATTTCATGACAGACAACGCACAGGAAAAAGTCAACACGTTTTATGGGATAACTGACCAAGTATATCAGAGCGAGATGCATAACGTGAAGGAAACTGCAATAGCGGCGGCTTCATTAGACTCTGTCGCTGATCTGGTACAGGGTACCGGTAACAAGGATAGTGTGAGAAAGATCCTGTTGGGATTACAGAGTGCTGAGGAAGTCGGCTATTTGACGGTGTTAGATGCAAGCGGTAGGGTTGTGCTCAGGTCTAATCCAAACTCTGCCTCAGGTGATACAAAATCAGATGCATGGATCAGGACTGCCTTAGCAGGAACTGCGACAGTATCCTCTGAGGTGCTTAATGCAAACACCCTCGCAGAGTATGGACTTGACGTGCAATCAAAGTTGTTTTTAATCACAACTGATAACGCCAAACCGACGAGTAGAACAGTGGAGACCTCGAGCTTGTCCATAGTCGCCGCCGCACCCATAAAGGATAGCACAGGACGTGTTATTGGCGCAGTTGAAGTCGGTGAACCCCTAACAAGGAATTATAAGATAGTGGATAACGCCAAGGACATATATGGTACAAGCGGCAGTCCAACAGTTACTATCTTCCAGGATGATCTGCGGATTTCAACGAACGTTAAGACAAAAGGCGGTTCAAGGGCAATCGGTACGCGTGTGTCTGTGCCAGTGTATGAACAGGTTTTAACCAGGGGCCAAGAATATGTGGGACGCGCATTCGTCGTAAACGACTGGTATATGACATTGTATAAGCCAATAAAGAGCGGAGGCGGCAGTACTGTTGGAATACTCTATGTGGGTCTCCTTGAGAGGGATATTAAGACAGACATTGGAAACTTTATCTCCCAACAGGTTTCTAACCGGATACTTTTCGGTGGAGTGATTGCTTTTATATTAGCTATGCTTTGTATGTGGCTCTACCTGAGAGGGTTGGAATAAACCTAGTACCCCTCTTTCTTCTTTATTTTTTTCCTTTTTCCTCTTATCAAAGCCGATCTGCCAGACTACTTTCCATATTTTGTTACAGCTTAAGCCCTCAACATACCTGTTCACGTTTGAAATCAGGCGCATGGACAATAGTGGGATAGCACAGTTCAAAAAACAAAGGGATATATATAATGATGCAGAATACTTAACTGAGGTAAAACATCGGAAGTGTCGATAATGAGGGAAATAATAGGTATTGGAAACGACTTATTCGGCGACGACGGTTTCGGTCCAATGGTGGTGGGCTACATAAAAGCCAACTACATGCTGGCTCCAGATGTTGAAGTAATCGATGCAGGGTCTTCTCCCGACTTTCTATTGAACGAACTCCTGGAGACCGAAACCAAGAGGATTATCATAATAGACGTCTTCGATAACGGAGGGGTTCCTGGTGAGATATCGATACTCTCCTCAGAGGATCTGCCGGATGTTTTCCCTCAACGGCTCACACATAATATGCCAATAGCGGAGATAATAAGAGAGCTATCTAACAGCAGAGACATGGACATCAAGGTGATCGCGTGCCAACCAGAGAAAATAACCGTCCCGGACGTGTGCGTCGGCCTATCTAAGCCCCTCGTCGACGCCGTACCCAAGGCTGCTGATCTAGCCGTCAGGTTAATCAATCAGGATAATTAGCAGGTGATCTAAAAAAATGGTTCAAATAGAAGTAGACGAAAGCCTCTGTAAGGGGTGTGGGATGTGTGCTGACGTATGCCCTACAGGGGTTCTGGAGAAACAGGAAAACTTCGAGCCAACCAAGGTGGTGAACCCGGATGACTGTATTCAGTGCCTCTCCTGTCTGGAGATATGTCCAGCTTATGCTGTGATACACAAGGAGTTGATTCCTGTGAGGAGGCTGCAGATAGAGACCTCAACACTGGACATGATTAAAAAAATACTTTAGGTGTTTAGGATGGTAATCAAAAGAGAAACGTACACCGATTACGAGATAGAGTTCGCGATGAGGGAGAAGGAAGACTTCGAGAAATCGATGCAGGCCCTGATGGACATTGTCGGCGCAACAGTAAGCACTCTCGAATCGGTGGCTGGGATGGGTGCCAGAGCCATGAGCTACATGGCGGGCAAGAACATCGGCAAGAGGATAGGTAGAATGATCGGCAGAAAACCCGACGTTGAAACCGCGATAGATGCCCTCACAGACCTGATGGGCGACGCGTGGAAGATCGAAATATGGAAGCCTGCAACCGAAAAGGAATTGGTGAAGAAGACTGACAAAGGCTTCCAGTGCAAGCTTCTCTTCAGGGACTGCATAGTAAGGCAGACCCTTGAGAGGGAGGCGATACCGCAGAAGGGGACCATGTGCTACCTCACCAATGGATACGTGTGCGGAGCCTTGGAGGTGATGCTTGGAATGCGCGGCAAACTTGATTTCCTCCACAGCGGAAACAACGCTTGCCTGAAGGATCTGAATTTAACTAGGGAGGGCGTGTAAAATGGCTAAGACAACACTGGCCTATGTCGCGGGAGCGATATGCGGCGGATGCGCCACCACCATGCTCGATGTTCACGAGGAGCTTCCAGACCTCTTAGAAAAAATCGATATCGTTTATAATACGTTGTTAATGGATGTAAAAAAGATCCCCGAATGCGACATCGGCGTGTGGGGCGGGACCGTAAGGACCGATGAACACAGAGAGCAGCTGATTGAGCTGAGGGGGAAGTGCAAGACACTTATCGCCTTCGGGACATGTGCCGTATATGGCGGCATCCCCGGGCTGAGCTTCTACTGGCCCATATCCGAGTTACTTAAAAAAGTCTACACCGGTACTAAGGGCATCACCAACGGAACCCCACCCAAGCAGGATGTCCCCAACCTGATGAGGGAGCTGTATCCAGCCGACCAGGTTGTTGAGGTAGACTACTACATGCCAGGTTGCCCTTGTCCGCCAGACTGGTTCATGAAAGCTGTTGAAGCACTCCTCGAAGGCAAGGTGTCTGAGCTCAGGCATAAAACAGTCTGCTCCGAGTGTCCGAGAAGGATGACTCGTCCAGTGAATTTCCCGATAAAGAGGAAGATTGGGAAATTCGACGACACCGTCGTTAAAACAGAGAAGGACGGAACTGTAAGGCACAGATGCTTCCTGTCTCAGGGGATACTCTGCCTTGGCTCTGTGACAATCAATAGATGCGGGGCCTCCTGTCAACTGCATAATATGCCCTGCTCCGGATGCTCTGGCCCGTCCCTCGAGGTTTTGAGGGAACAGGGAAGGGACCCACTGCTCATGATTGCGAAGAGGATGGCCATCCTCTCCGGGCAGGACCCTGAAGCCATCATCAGCGGGCAAATACCACAGGATATCATAGACCAGTTCTACGACATAAAACACCAGTTTTACGGGTATATCTCAACCCATCCCGCATTGTGGAAGAAAGCAGCTTCAAAGATACCCGACCTAGTGGAGGTTGAAAAATGAGCGAGATAATAATAGACCCCATGACGAGGTTGGAGGGTCACGGAAAGGTTACCATCGAACTAGACGACGGAGGCAAGGTGAAGGATGCAAGGTTCTCGATAGTCTACCTGAGAGGCTTTGAGAAGTTCCTTGAAGGCTGCGCCCTGGAGGATCTTCCAAAGTTCACCCCAAGGATATGCGGCGTCTGCCCGGTCGCACATCACATGGCGAGTGCCAAGGCATGTGACGCAGTCCTAAAAGCCAAGCTGACGGAGACCGGAGAAAAGATCAGACGCCTATGGTACGCAGTCAACGGCGTGCACGACAAGATGTTGATATTAGCGGGCACAGGCGCTCCAGATCTGTTGCTGCCGGATGCAAACCAGAAGACGAGGAACGTGATAACCTTGATAACGAAGAACCCTGAGCTCGGTAAGAAGATCCTCGAACTAAGGAAGTTCGGCCAAGAGAGTAATAGAGTAATATCAGGAAAAGCCATCCACCCATTTACTGCAGTACCTGGCGGCGTCTCCTTCAAGGTGACAGAGGACCAAGTCAAACAGATCAAAAAGCTGGGGAAGAACGCACTACATATTGCAACAGAGGTGGTAGAGCTGATAAAGGATAAAACCTATGAACTTGTAGAAAAAAAAGGCGACCTCTTGGAGAAATTAGGTAATGTCGAGACGAACTACTTGGGTTTGAGGGCTTCGGATGGGACAAGCGACCACTATGATGGCGATGTTGCTTTCATGGATTCAAAGGGGAAGATCACGGAATTCCATCCATCGGATTACCTGAATTATCTGGCTGAGAACACCTCTGATTACTCCTTCGGCAAGTATCCCTACTGGAAGGCCTTAGGTTTCCCTGAGGGGATCATAAGGGTCGGTCCACTAGCGAGGTTGAATGTTGCTGAGAAACTGAGCACACCTAAGGCGCAGGAGTACTTTGAAGACTTCAGGAAATCCTTCGGCAGACCAGCGCATGTGACCATGCTATACCACTACGCCCGCGCTATCGAGTTGTTGAATTGTGCGGAGATGGCAATGGACCTCTTAGATGATCCCGCAATTCTAGGTGACGACACCATAGGCAGCATGGGTCCGCTTGGAGCAGGTCAAGGCGTTGGCATAGTGGAAGCCCCAAGAGGGACTTTAATACACCACTATGAGACAGACGAAAAGGGTCTTGTAAAGGACATCAACCTGATTGTTGCCACGACATTCAACAATGCACCAATAGACAGGGATATCAAGGCTGCATCTCAGAAGCTGATAACCAGCAAGTCGCCTAATGAGAAGATACTGAACACTATAGAGATGGTTGCAAGGGCATATGATCCCTGCCTCTCATGTGCTGCACACAGCGTTGACGGCGGCTATCCCCTGAAGATAGAGATATATGACTCGGAGGGTAATAGGGTGGGGGAGATAAGCAATACACGGAGGTGATCCCTCATTTTTACTTTAATTGCGTGATCTAAAATGGTGAAGATTAAAATCAAAAACGTGCAAACAAGGCAGGTTGATGTATTCGACGTCGAGGAACGTGACACGATGAAGGATGTCCTGCAGGCGATGGGCTTCAAGGTGGATGACTTTTTCATAACCGACGACCAGACAGGCCGCTTCTTCGACCCACGCATTAAATTCGGCGACACCGACAAGCGCTCCTTCGGTATCCTGAAGAAATAAAACCCCTTACTTCTTTTTTTTAATCTAATCTGAAGCCTCCGTGTTTCCTGAAGTGCGCAGCTAATCCTCCGTCTCCAAGAATCCTCAGCATGAAATCAGGCATCGGCTTAACATTCAGTTTTTTATCTATTGTCTTGTCTTCGATAACGCCTACTTCCAGGTCCACCTCAAGCAGGTCTCCTCCCCCTATTTCATCTGCCCCATTACATTCTATCGCTGGTAGCCCAATGTTTATCGAATTCCTGTAGAATATTCTGGCGAAGGATTCCGCAATCACTGCCGATATCCCCGCATACTTTATCGCTAACGGTGCTTGTTCTCTCGAGCTGCCGCAGCCGAAGTTTCTCCCAGCCACGATGAAATCACCTCCCCCTATCTTCTTGTAGAATTCAGGATCCAGGTCTTCTAACACATGCTTAGCCAATTCTTTATCATCGAGAGTCTTGAACTTGTATCTTCCAGAGATTATCAAATCCGTGTTGACGTCGTCTCCCACCTTATGGGCTCTTCCCTTGAACCTCATGTTAATGATTAGAACCAGGGGTATAAATCAAACGCCGATGAGAATTCATTCCTTGTAACTTTTTCTATATAAAAAAACAATATCCTAACAAGAAAGAATGGCAGACGATAAATCCATGCTTGTCAGGATAATGGGTGACCACCCAAGCATCAGGATCCTGGACTTCCTGATAGACAACAAGAACTTCGACTACTCCAAAACGGACGCCTGTGAGGGGGCTAACGTGAGCCCAGGCTCTTTATACAAGATCTGGCACAATCTGGAGGAATCAGAGATCGTCGTAAAGACGAGACAGTATGGTGCGACAAAACTTTACAGGCTGAACAAGGAAAACCCATTAGTCAAAAAGTTGCTGGAATTGGATCTAGAATTATGTAGACAGTATGCGCAATTCGAAGCCGCTTCTACGCCGGCATAATCAAGCATTCCTTAGCTTCTCTGCTTCTTTGTTGAGGTCTACTTCCGTCTTAGGGTAGTTGCTCTGCGGGAATCCACTGATACCATCTCCTTCCTTTGAAGGGAACAACGCTATGTGTAAATGATGTATTCTCCCGCCTCGGATGAACATGCACACGTAATCGGGCTTATAGGTTTTCTTTATCTTCTTAGCGACCTTCTTCGCCGCAGTGAATAATCTTCCTAAATCCCCATCATCCATCTCATAGAATCTCTCCACGTGTTTCTTCGGCACCAACAGGCAGTGCCCTGGAGCACAGGGCTGAATATCCAGTACGCCTACACAGAAGTCGTCCTCGTAGACCCTCCAAGACCCTATCTCTCCCCTAACCAGCTTACACAGTATGCAGTCTCCCATATTCCCATCATGGATTATTAGATCGCCTGAACTATTAAGTAAAGTATTTATATCCTCAAGGAGAAGAAGATAATATGTTCTCCAAGTTATTCAATTGGTTGGTTAAGCGGATGCCGTACACTTCCGCCCTTGTCTTGATCTGTTTTACCTGGGCTATCCTGGTCACCGTCTTCGGAGCCTTACTGGTCATCATCGGCGCCAGGGAAAATTTTGAGGTTACTGGAACCAGAGACCTATATTTGATGCTCTATTTCGGTGGTGTTTCAATGGCTTCCACCCTCATCCTGATAGAATACAGCATCCTCCGCGTTTTCGGGATCAGGTTTGAGAGGAAAGAGTTCACTCCACTAAACGACAACATCGTGGACGGTCACTTCAGAGAGAATATCTCAGATGATGACCTTGTGAAGGCCTACTATGCTCTCGTCAACCTAACCAAGTGGAAGGAGACACGGGATGTCGTCTATGCTCAGATAGTCGTCTTCGGCGCCGCCTTCGGGGAGTGGCTTATCAGCGGACAGTTGATGAACGTGCCCATCATCTTTGTAGGCAGCGAAATCGCGGTTTTTTCGCTTTACGTGTATGCTGCCGTCTTCCATGACACCATAACCTCTCCAGCTAGGAGGGAATGCAAGCTTCTCATGGCTGAACGAGGAATACCATTCAAAGAAACCCCCATGTTGAGTCTGAGGACTAAGTCAAGGTTCTTCATTGCCTTGATTGGCTTGGCTCTTCTAGCGATCCTTATCCTGATAAAGCCCTTTAATCCGTTGATTGTGGTCCTCGCCTTGATAACCCTCGCCATAGTCAGCATGTTAAACGACTTCGTATCTAAGTCTATTCAAACAGAATTTGAGGAGATTAAGGAGTCAGCCCATAGCTTGGCGGAAGGCAAAAAGGCGCTGTTTTTCTCAGGCAGCTCTGACAGGGAGATGTTTGATCTAACGCAGAGTTTGAATAAAACCGCCGGAGAGATAACAGATTACCAGAGATCCCTTAAAGAAAAGATAAATGAATTGGAGGAGTATATGTCTGTGGCTTCACACGACCTCCAGCAGCCCCTGGCGACGATTCAGGCTTATACGCAGATTCTTAAGGTGGTTGAACAGGATGATGAGAAACTGAAGAAAGTCAAGGTCGTTGAATCCCAGGCAGACTTCATGAGGGAGATGCTCAATGATCTACTGGAGTACTCCCGCGCCAAAAAGACTATGGAATACGAAGAAGTGAAGCTCCATAAAGTCCTTGAGGAAATCAGAGAACACCTGAAAGTGCAGATACAAGAAAAAGAAGCTAAGATAATATTCAAAGACATTCCTGAAACAATAATAGGACAACCTAAGAGAATAGAGCAACTATTCCTGAACCTAATAGGCAATGCAATAAAGTACTCAGACAAACCGATAATAGAAGCAGGCTGCACCGACCGAGAACAGGAATACGAATTCTACGTAAAAGACAACGGAAGAGGAATAGAACAAAAATACCACGAAAAAATATTCAAACCATTCTGGAAGCTCGGCAAAGAACCAGGAACCGGAATGGGTCTCGCAATATGCAAAACCGTGGTCGAAAACCACGGAGGAAAAATCTGGATAGAATCCACCCCAGGAAAAGGCTCAACATTCAAATTCACAATACCAAAAAAACAGGGGGGATGAGATGGTTAAGGTTCTCGTAGTTGACGACTATGCTCCGCTTAGAGAGATTGCAGTCATGATCCTGAAGTCTAAGGGTTTCGATGAAGTGTTTGAAGCGGAGAGCCCGGAGGAGGGGATGAGGTTATTCGAGGAACATAAGCCAGAGCTTGTCATATTAGATATAATAATGCCTGTCACCAATGGAATAGACTTGGCTGCGGAGATCAAGAAAGTTAATCCAGAAACTAAGGTGGTCATGCTCAGTGTCTTGGGCGAGAACACTCATGGAAAGAAACGAGTAGAGGAGGTGGCTGATCTTTACTTGGTGAAACCTTTAACCCATGAAAAAGTCGATAAAATCAAGGAGATACTAGACTCAGGGCCTTGATAAAAAAATGTTCTTTAGATTGTTCGAATGGTTGGTGAAGAGGACTCCTTATACCCTAGCATTTATTACTCTTGGTTTTTCTTGGACTGCATTGGTTGCGAGTTTTGGCGCTTTATTGATTATCATTGGGGCTGATTTTGAAGCCACTGGGACAAGGGATATTTTTCTCTTGCTTTTGGCGGAAACGGTAGGAATTGCTTCCTTCCTCACCTTCTGGGAATACGGTATCTTCCGGCTTGTTGGGATAAAATGGGAGAGAAGAGAATTCACGGTTCTTAACGAGAATATCATCCAAGGTCATTTTCGGCAGGATGTTTCCAATGAAGCGCTTTTAGAGGCCTATGATTCTCTTAAACAAATAACAAGATGGACAGTACTCAAAAATATTCAATACGGTCAGATAGTAGCTTCTTTTACTGCCTTGGGGGAATGGTTGTTTAGTGGTCAATTAACAAATGTCCCAATCATATTTGTTGGGCTTAACATTGCTACTATTTCACTTTATATATATGGGGCTGTCTTCTATGACTCAATGACCTCCCCAGCTAGGAGGGAGTGTAAGAGGCTTTTAGCTCAGAGGGGCATTCAATTTGATGAGTCTTCTTTCCTGAGCCTAAGGACTAAATCAAGGTTCTTCCTTACCTTGATAGGCTTCGCTCTTTTAGCAATGTTGATCATCATCAAGCCATTTAACCCGCTTAGTGTAGTGCTCGCCGTTACTACCTTAGTTATAATCGGCTTACTGAACGACTTGGTATTTAGGTCTATCTACATGGAATTCACTGAAGTCGAAGAATCGGCCAAGAATCTAGCGGAAGGCAGGGAAGCATTATTTTTCTCAGGCAGCTCAGACAAAGAAATACTTGACCTGTCAGAGAGCCTGAATGAAACCGCTCAAGAGATCAGGGAATATGAAAAAGCCCTTGAGGAGGAGAAGGCCTCCCTAGAGATCAAGGTAAAGGATAGAACCAAGGAGTTGGAGGAGCTAACCAAGAGCCTTGAGGAGAAGGTAGAGAAAAGAACCCATGAGCTCCAAGACAGAATTGAAGAGCTTGAAGAGTATACTTCTGTTACTTCCCACGACCTGCAACAACCCCTAGCGACAATTCAGGCATATACGCAGCTTAGTGTGCAGAATGCTAAGGTGATTGAGTCTCAGGCGAACTTCATGAGGAATTTACTTGAGGACTTGTTAAGCTATTCACGGATAAAGGAGAAGGCGCCCTCCGAAGAAGTAAAACTCCTGGAAGTCTTAGATGAAGCAAAAGAGCACCTGTCAGCGCAGATACAAGAGAAAGAAGCGGAAATAACACTCAAAGACATTCCAGACACCATCACTGGACAGCCTAAGAGGATAGAGCAACTATTCTTGAACCTGATCGGGAACGCAATAAAATACACTGATGATAAGCCGGTGATTGAAGTAGGATGCACAGAACAAGAACAAGAATACCTATTCTGGATCAGAGACAATGGTAGAGGAATCGAACAAAAATACTTCGAGAAAATATTCAAACCCTTCTGGAAGCTCGGCAAAGAACCCGGAACCGGAATGGGGTTGGCGATCTGCAAAGCAGTAGTGGAAAACCACGGAGGAAAAATCTGGATAGAATCCACCCCAGGAAAAGGCTCAACATTCAAGTTCACAATACCCAAGAAGAAAACATAGAAGATAAAAAATGTTTTATGGGATATTTAATTGGTTTGTGAAGAGGCTTCCGTATAGTCTAGCAGTGATGATCTTCAGTTTTATTTTGAGTGCTTTGATGATCGTCTTCGTTGCCTGGTTTATTCTGATCGGGACTGATATTGAGTCTGAAGGAACCGCTGGTGTTGTGATATCCGCTCTTTTCTTGGCAGGGTTTGTCTCCTTCATATTATGTATCATAGAATACGGTTACGGCATCTCTTTTGGACTGGAGGGGAAAAGAAAGGGTTTCAAGGTCCTCAACGACAACATCATAGAGGGGCGCATTAGACAGGATATATCTGACCAGGCACTCTTAGAGGTCTACGACGCCCTTAAAAAAATAAACAGGTGGATATTGAGCAGACATATGTTATATGCTAACTCCATAGCAACCGCTGGTGCTTTAGCAGAACTGCTGACAAGTGGGAATTTAATGAATGCAGTTATCATTTGGGCTATTGGATTAATCTGGGGCAATATAGCAGTCATAACAGGAATCGCCTATGACCTATTCACTCTCCCAGCTAGGCGTGAATGCAAGCTGCTCTTGAATTCGAGAGGCATCCCCTTCAAGGACGACGCCTATTTCCTTGGTCTTAGGATTAAATCCGACCTATTCATCATCTTAACTGCCTTTGGTTTGGGTGTGATTTTATTGATTTTCCGCCCAATCACCTGGGAGCTTGTAGTATCTGCCGCCATCATCCTCCTCACCGTTGTCTTATTAACTAAGCTAGTATTCGAGACCATCTATGCCGCGTTATTGGAGATTAAAGACTTAGCCAGTGATCTGGAGCATGGAAGGAAGGTTTCTTTCTTCACCGGCAGCTTGGACCGGGAAATCGTGGACCTGTCTAAGAGCCTGAATGTCGCAGCTGATGAGATCTACTTTACTAAGAAGGCCCTTGAGGAAGAGAAGACTTCCCTGGAGCTTAAGGTTGAAGATAGGACTAAGGAGTTGAAGGGACTTAATGAGAGCCTGGAGGAGAAGGTAAAAGAGAGAACTAAAGAGCTTGAGGGGAAGATAGGTGAGTTGGAGGAGTATACCTCCGTCACCTCCCATGACCTCCAGCAGCCACTTGCTGCGATTCAAGCCTACACACAGCTCACTCAAAAAAATGCTAAGATGATAGAATCCCAGGCGAACTTCATGAGAGAGTTGCTTGAGGACTTGTTAAGTTATTCACGAATAAAGGAGAAGGCACCCTCTGAGGAAGTGAAACTCCAAGATATATTGAAAGAGGTAAAAGAACACCTGAAAGTGCAGATACAAGAAAAAAACGCAGAGATAACACTCAAAGACATACCTGAAACAATAACAGGACAACCTAAGAGGATAGAGCAACTATTCCTAAACCTGATCAGCAACGCATTGAAATACACCGACGGAAAAACAACAATTGAGGTCGGCTGCGAGGGGGGAGAGAGGGAATATGAATTCTGGGTGAAGGACAATGGTATAGGAATCGAACAAAAATACTTCGAGAAAATATTCAAACCCTTCTGGAAGCTCGGCAAAGAACCCGGAACCGGAATGGGCCTCGCCATATGCAAAGCAGTAGTGGAAAACCACGGAGGAAAAATCTGGATAGAATCCACCCCAGGAAAAGGCTCAACATTCAAATTCACAATACCCAAGAAAAATGTTCCTTAGACTATTCAACTGGCTGGTTAAGAAAAAGGATGTGCCTTATACCTTTGCAGTGATTTTCCCAGGCAGTTCTTTCGCTATCTTGGGTGCTGTTTTAGGCGGCATCATCCTACTCCGCCGAGCCGATTTCGAGTCTACTGGAACTGGGATGATATTCGTCCTCAGTCTTACCCTTCTGATGACTTTCGTCGTTTCGCGTACGCTTATAAGGGCTGGAGCTCTTAGGGTTTTTGGAACCATTTTAGGGGAGAGGAGAGAGTTTAGTATCCTTAACGACAACATAATCAGCGGCGTTATTCGTTCTGATGTATCTACCTCAACACTCTTGCAAGTATATGGCTCACTCACTCAATTGAATAATCATATGATGAGGATGCATCTAAGTGACATATGTGTCGTAGTCCCAAATGTTGCGGCAATAGAGTTCATTGCTAGCTGGTTTATCACTGGTAGCTTCCAGCTTACAAATACCTTAATGATACTTTTGGTCGGAGCCATAATAGCTGCCTTAGATATCATCTGCGATCTGCCGTTGTGGGAGCTGTCGATTTATCCGACCCGGAAGGGATGTAAGACCCTCTTAGCTGAGAGGGGCGTTCATTTCGAAGAAACCCACTTCATGAGCTTGAGGGCTAAGTCAAGATTCTTCATCATATTGATGGCTATTATATTGTTGGCTATGTGGACACTCGCTGAATCCCCAAACCTTGACCTCATAGTTTTTTCTATTATCATCTTATCCCTTACTGTCTTATTAAGCGATATGGTGTTCCAATCATTTTATAAAGCATTCGCTGAGGTTGAGGAATCCGCAAGAGACCTGGCGAAAGGCAACAAGGTCCTGTTTTTCTCAGGCAGCTCAGACAGGGAAATATTAGATTTGTCAAAGAGCCTGAACATCTCCGCCGACGAAATCTATTCCACCAGAAAAGAACTTGAACAAGAGAAGCTTTCCCTTCAAGAGAAGATAGATGAACTTGAAGAATATACATCAGTTACGTCACATGATCTGCAGCAGCCGTTGGCGACGATCCAAGCCTACACGCAGCTACTTAAGGCTGCGGAAAAGGATGAAGTAAAAAAGAAAAACGTGGACGTAGTAGAGTCGCAGGCAAATTTCATGCGAAGCCTCCTTGAGGATCTGCTGAATTATTCGAGGATGAAGAAGGAGATGCCTTACGAGGAAGTGGATGTCAAAAAAATATTGGAGGGAGTTAGAGAACACCTCAACCCCGAAATAGAGAAAAAAGAAGCGGAGATAACATTCAGAGATTTGCCCGATAAAATCATCGCACAACGAAAGGCGATAACACAACTATTCCACAACCTCGTAGACAACGCATTAAAGTACTCAGATGAGAAACCAGTGGTGGAGATAGGCTGCGAAGAACGTGAGCAAGAATATGAATTCTACGTCCGGGACAATGGAATAGGAATAGAAGAACACTTCCACGAGAAGATTTTTAAACCATTCTGGAAGTTGGGTAAAGAACCCGGCACAGGAATGGGGTTGGCGATCTGTAAAGCCGTGGTAGAAAACCACGGAGGCAGGATATGGGTAGAATCAGAACCCTGGAGGGGGTCAACATTCAAATTCACAATACCAAAGAAAAATGTTCTTTAAGTTATTCAACTGGCTGGTGAAGAGGGTTCCATATGTATTAGCTGTTTTACTCCCCGTCGACATATGGAGTGTATTAATGGGAGTTCCAGGCTTTGTCCTTATCTGGGTTCTCGAAATCGATTTAATGGGGAATACCACAACAGGAGGCCAGTTCATCTTTGTCTGGTTTTTCTTTCTTTTCCTTGCCTTCGTGGGGGCTGCTTTGGAGATGGGTATTCTGAGGCTCTTTGGAATAAAATTTGAGAGAAAACACATAAGGCCTCTTAACGAGAACATCATTGATAATCATATTCGGCCGAATATTTCAACACCTGAACTTCAACAAGTTTACTTCGCCCTCAATAAGTTCGATAGGTGGGTGATAAAAACGCATATTAGATATGTTTCTGCTGTCGTATTTTGTGACGCTTTTGTGATGGGTTTAATTACCGGCGACTGGGATCTTGCCCTCTTCATCTTCGAGGTCGCATTCCTCAGTGGTCCTTTGGCTTTGATATGTGGTATCCCTCTTTGGGAGTTGTTTGTGGCTCCCGTACGTAAGGAATGTAAGATGCTTCTACGTCAGAGAGGTGTGGATTTTGAGGAAAAGCCGTTCATGAGCTTGAGGATTAAGTCGAAGTTTTTCACTATCTTGGTTGGTTTTTCTCTTTTGGCGTTCTTAATTCTCCTCCGTTCCTGGGATCCTTTTTTTATAGTATTTACGATTATCATCTTACTTATCCTTGCTTTTCTAAGCGACTTGATATTTAAATCAATCTACTCCGCCTTCTTAGAAATCGAGGAATCTGCCAAGAATCTGGCTGAAGGAAAGAGCGTATCATTCTTTTCAGGCAGCTTTGATAAGGAGATACTTGACTTATCACAAAGCCTAGACGAAACCGCTGGAGAGATAAGAGACTACCAGAAATCCCTTGAAGAAAAGATAAAGGAGTTGGAGGAGTACATGTCTGTTGCTTCACACGACCTGCAACAGCCCCTTGCTGCGATCCAGGCCTACACTCAACTTCTTAAATCGGTCGAAATGAACGAAACAGGTAAAAGGAATGTGGGAGTGATTGAGTCTCAGGCAGACTTCATGCGCGATCTACTGAACGATCTGCTGGAGTATTCTAGGGCGAAGAAGACCATGGAATACGAGAAAGTGAAGCTCAGAGAGGTCTTGGAAGAAGTCAGAGAACACCTGAAAGTGCAGATACAAGAAAAAAACGCAGAGATAACACTCAAAGACATACCTGAAACAATAACAGGACAACCTAAAAGAATCAGTCAATTATTCCTGAACCTCATAAGCAACGCAATAAAATACACCGAAGGAAAGCCAGTGGTTGAGGCAGGCTGCGTGGAGAGAGAGGAGGAATATGAATTCTGGGTGAAGGACAATGGTATAGGAATCGAAGAGAAATACTTCAACAAAATATTCAAACCCTTCTGGAAACTGGGAAAAGAACCCGGAACCGGAATGGGGTTGGCGATCTGCAAAGCCGTGGTCGAAAACCACGGAGGCAGAATCTGGATAGAATCAGAACCAGGAAAAGGCTCAACATTCAAATTCACAATAGAGAAGAGGAGTTAAGCTATTTATAGGATAAACCCCAATAAAATATATTCTACTCAGAATGGAATCGAAGGTCCTCATAATAACATTGGTAGTCGACGACTATGCTCCGCTGAGGGAAGCTGCTGTCGAGATCTTGAGGTCGAAGGGTTTCAGAAACATCTTTGAGGCGGAAACCCCTGAGGAAGGTATGGATTTGGTCAGAGAACATAAACCCGACCTCGTCATCTTGGACATAATCATGCCTAGTATAAGGGGGATAGATCTGATAGACGACGTCAAAAAGATTAGTCCAGAAACCAAGGTGGTGATGTTGAGCGTTTTAAGCGGAGAAGCCACCATACAGGAGTCAATGACTAAGGGAGCTGACCTCTATCTGGTGAAACCCTTGACTCCAACAAAAGTCGACGAGATCAAGAAAGTGCTTAGGGTACAAACATAACATTTCCCCTGCATCATTTTTTATCGCATACGTAGATGTTCACGCCCTCAATTGAGTTTTTACTGTATTTGCCGAGTTTTTTTAGCTCAGACTCCAGCCACCTGAAGTCGACCATCTCATACCCAGAGGGATGTGTTTTCTTGAATCTCGTAGCCGAGTAGTCTGCTATCACCACCTTCTCCCTCGCGACCCTGAACATTTCTCGGACGCATTTCCCTCGGTCTTCAGAGGCGATGTGGTGAAGCGCTCCATAGCATATCACTGCATCAAATGAGTCGTCAGGATAGGATAGGGAGGTAACGTCCCCTCTCTTGAAGTCTATTCCACGTATCTCGGACGCTTCGGCCTTCTTCTTATACCTCAGAAGCCTTTTATCGTCTAAGTCTATGGAGGTTACCTTGCAGCCGTAGTCTCTGACTGCGATGAATGCCAGAGGCCCGGCCCCAATATCCAACACGCTCTTGTTCCATAAATCCGCCTCCCTGAGGACCACAGCCCTCAACCTGAGTCTCTCTTCCTCATCCATTTCACGGCTAAAATCCAAGCAAGATAATCCTCAGTATTCCGCCGACCAGAAACGCGGTGCTTACCATGATCAATGCAGACTCTATCGTATCCCGCAACCCTAACTCCTTGAATAGAGTTGCAAAGGATGCCGCGCAAGGGAAGTACATTGTAAGCACTACGGCGGTTACGACAAACTGCTCCGGCGTCATCATGCCGCTTATCCTTGGACTGAGCAGCATTCCAACGGCAAGGTCCTTTCTCAGGAATCCAGCAAGGAGGACGACCACCACCTCCCGCGGAAGACCGAACCATGACTCAACGAGTGGTGCGAAGATTCCCCCTATCAAATCAAGGAATCCTAGGGTATAGAGCATATTCACGAGGAAGATCCCGAAGAACAGCCAGGGGATCGCATCCGCCAGAAACCACTTAACCCTTAAGAGTGTCTTCTTCAGGAGGGTTTTCAAACTTGGTCTCCGGTAGGGTGGGACCTCGAGGAATATTTCAGGGCATTCCCCTTGTACGAATCTGTTCATGATAAGGCCTCCTATGACGTAGACTAGTATCAGTGTAATGAATATTAGGTACAGGTACTCAACCCTGTCGCCAAGTATTGCGAAGATCATGGCAGTCTGCCCCATACACGGAACCGCTATAGCCATAAGAGTTGCCGCAATAAACCGCTGCTTTCTTGTTTCAAGAGTTCTTGTCGCGATTATCCCTGGAACGTTACAACCAAGACCCAGGAATACTGGAACGATTCCATGACCGTGCATCCCAAGGCGATGGAATATATTGTCCATCAGGGTAGCGAGCCTCGGCAGATACCCAGAGTCCTCCAAAACAGAGAGCATGAAATAGAACGCTACGATATATGGCAGAATGACTGCGAAGGGTACGTAAAGCCCCGTAGTCAGCAGGCCAAGAGACTCCATAAAATCTATTCCCCCCCCAGATAGTTCCCCAACAAGTATATAGTGCAGGGGTGTGCCATAACCCAGCAGTAGGCTTAATTGCATAACCAGTGGCTTGTATAGTTCAAAAATCGGATCAAAGAGGATGCTCTTTAAGCCCTCCCCCACCAACGCAACCATCATGAATGTTACGGCGAGCACTGCGAGGGCGAATGGTACACCCGTCAGTGGTCTTATGGTCGCATCCGCGATTCTCTCTCCGATGGTGTGATGCCTGTGTCTCACCACCTGCACCTCTTTGACGATCTTGCCTATGTCCACCCATCTATCGTCGCGCGTGTGTTTTTTGACATCCGGCGACTTCGCCTCAGAGATCCTTGAAACCAGTTCCTTGATGCCTTCACCGGTCACCGCCACCGTTGGGATGACCGGGATGCGGAGTATTTCCTCCAGTTTTTCTCTGTCTATTTCGATACCTAGATGCTTGGCTTCATCCCACATGTTCAGGGCCACTATCAGAGGGATGTCCAACTCCAACAGCTCCAAGGTCAGGTAGAGATTCCTCTCCAGATTTGTTGAGTCAACGACGTTTATGACCACGTCGGCTTCCTTTATCATCTGTGCTGTGACTTCCTCTACCTTCGACCTGGGCTCTAGGGAATAAGTTCCTGGTGTGTCTATCAGCTCGGATGTTTCTTCGCCTATGCGCATACTCCCATTCGTGTATTCCACCGTGGTCCCTGGGTAGTTGGAGACTACAACGTCTACGCCAGTCAGCCTGGAGAACACAACCGATTTACCCACGTTCGGGTTTCCTACTAGGAGTATCTTCATCTTACAGCCTCTCCACAAGGACCTTCATCGCCATGCCTCTGCCTATTGTGATGGTCATGTTGTCCACCTTTATCACAATCGGCCCCCCGAGTGGTTGTATGGCCAGGGTCTCAACCACTTTGCCCTTTCTGACACCCATCGTTTCCAGATTCCTTTGGAACCCATGGCCGCCTTCGAATCCTATAATCCGCCCTCTCTCCTTTCTTCTTAGATCAGTGAGCCTCATTTTCACAGTAGCTCCTGAAATCTTCAATCAATTTTGGGTGCTTTGACGGGTCGATAAAGTCTACGAACCTCTTCAACTGTTCAATGGTCTCTGGACTCAGCTCGTGTTCAATCCTGCATGCGTCCTTTTCGGCGGTTTTGTCTGAGACTTGGATGATCCTAAGGAGCTTTCTTATGGTGTTGTGTCTCTTCTTAACTGACTTGGCTATCTTCTCGCCTTCAGTCGTTAATGTAACCCCGCCGTATCTCTTGTAATCCACAAGGTCTTTTTCATCCAACTTCCTGAGCATCTCTGTAACGCTGGGTGAGCTGATCCCAAGTTCACTGGATATGTCTTTTGTCCTTGCGTGCCCTTTTTTCTGTGCGATGCCCAGTATCACCTCCAGATAGTCTTCGATTGCTTGAGAGTACATTTTAGGCTGACCTAAAATAATAAGGTAAGTCCAATATAAAAATCTAACACCTCAGCCTATCAAATAACTGCCTCAAGGTGTCCTCATCAGATTCAGTGAAAGAAAAAGGTGGCTCGACGAATTTCTTCAACGGCAACGGCACATTATCCAACCTATAGATAGTGCCACTAGACTCCATTCCAGCCACGACACCTGGGAGAACAACATCACTAAACAATGCTGTGGGACATTGAGATACGTTAACTGATACAATAGGAATCCCCTTCATAAAGCGGACAACATCCCTCGGCATATGGGCTACCAGATCCGCCGCCACGATAAGCATAGCATCCACCTCCCCCCTCCGCAGAAGATCGACCGTCGTATATTCCCCCGGATTGTATCTAGGATACCCCCTGCTATAGTCTACCCCAAACGGGTAACCTGACGCTGAAGTCATTGCCTGGATGAAACCTGAAACGTTCCCATGCCCCAGATTAGGGATTATGACAAATCTTGTGAACCTGTTAAGGTCTCTCACCAACTTCATCAATCGTTCGAGGTTCCTGTATTTCCCAAGAGAGCTGGCAAGACCCAATCCGATGAAGACCGCACCGAATTCACAGTTCTTCATCAAGTCAGCCAGCTCATAGATGGTTTCTCTTCCTACACCTGCAACATCCCCTCCCACATCATTCCCCTTCAGTATCGCCATAACGGCAGACATCAGCTCATAGTCTTTGTTGGGATCCACCTGAACGTGCAGGTCAGCGATTTCTGCAGTCTTCGTCTTCCTCGGATCAACGACCACAAGCTTTCTGTCCCTTCTCCCGCCTTTCCTGAAACGACCCTCTGGGAACAGGGAATATCTGCTGAGGTGTCTCAGATGCGACTGTAGGGGATTAGCGCCCCAGAAGACAACCAGATCAGCCCTGTTCCTGACCTCTCCGAGGGTCGAGGAAGGCATGCCAGCCTCTTGGATACCCATTATCATAGGCCCCTCGCACAAAGTTGGGTGACTGTCTACAACGCCGCCCAGGTATTCTGCGATCCTTATTCCCTGACGCATGGTCTCGGTTGACGTTACAGAGCCGATGAATATGAGAGGATGCTCCGCATTCTTCAGGATTTTAGCAGCCTTATCCAGCGCCTGATCCCAATCAACGTGAACACCACCTACCAGCGGCTCCTTTATCCTGTCCTCGTTGGTGAGTTCCTGGAACCTCGCTCTTCCGAGAGCGCACGCGTTTTTTACCTTGATTTCTCCACCCACAAGCCCCACTTCTATGTCGTCACATACCGCGCCACAGACGCAGCAGACCACGTTCCTGTGTTTCATCGTCTGATCAGCTCCACTAGATCCAAGACATCCTCCTCAGTTCCCTCTACCTCAGCCCCCATGCCTTTATAGAAGGGCGAACCTGTCTCAAATGTGTTGGAGCTTATCACCGTGTTAGCCCAAGGCCCCCGAGGCATGAACACATGACCTTCCCTGATTCCTTTATCCTGTCGAGCATAGACCACGACTTCCCCACAGTCTGTGGAAACCTTTACCTTCCTTGGATCAGACAATCGCCTCAAATCAGCCGAGTTCATGAAGCAGACTGCGGCCTTTTCTTTATACTCCTCAGTCATCTTTTTGCCGCCCTTGGCCGCAATACCCTGGTCCAATGTGGATCCTGTATTCAGTACAAACTTCATTCTAATCCCGCACATACAATCTGCCTCTGCCGCATTCAGCCAGATCACCTTCGTACCCTATAAAAGCCCCGCTTAAACCCTTGACCCCATCAACCCTGCCCCTCTCCTTGAAGCTTGGCAGCATTTCTTTTATCCCCCCTTCAACGATTATTATTCCATCGATCATCCCGGCTCCGACGCGCAGACCAGCGTTCCCGGAGATGATGAGGACTCCGCCTTTCATTCCAACGCCTGCGAACTCGCCGGAGTCCCCTCCAACCGTTATCCTACCAGCCCCCATGTTGCCCCCAAGGTTATGGCCTGCATTGCCTTTGATCTCTATCTCTCCCTCAGTCATCCCACAACCCCTCCCACGATAAGCCGCCCCAAAAAAGTTGCCGGCATCGCCTTCTATGGTGATCCTGCCCCCAGACATCTCCATGCCCGCCCACGAGCCAACACTTCCAGAAACCCTTATTTCTCCGCCACTCATCCTAGAACCCAGATGCATTCCAGCATCCCCTTCGATGATAACCTCGCCTGCGCTCATCCTCTCCCCTATCCTCTTCACCTTCGAGGCATCACCTCTGATTACGATCCTCAAGTCCTCAGGTTTTTCCGACGCCTCTCCTCCAACGGTGAAGTACTCCCCCAGCTTCTTTTTTTTGTTTCCAACAAAAACATCCAATGCCCTGATCTCTTTCAGTGATTTTTCGGCGAACATGTCGGGTGAGATGTTCTCTGCTTCCATCCCAATCCCTGGAATTGCCTTGGGTTTCAGCCTTATCTCTTTCATTTCGTATCCAGTTCAACGCCGTTTCGTATATACGCTGACTCAACTATGTAGTTTTCAGGCTCTATTGTATAGTACCTGAATCTTTCCAGGATATCCTCTTTGATGTCCTTTTCAGTCCTTGTCTTAACCCAGAAGGTTCTTCCATTGATTTCCCGAACAACCCTCCCGTCTTTAACAACAATGTCGCCGTTCTTTATCGTATACGCTGCTGAGCTGAATGCCTCCTCGATCTTCTCTCCCTCAGTCTCCTCGGGGCTTATGTCGTAGACCGCTAGATTGGCTTCATCGCCTATGGAGAGGGACGCTCTTAAATCAAGCCTCTTGGCCGGACCTGCTCGAGTCATCACCACAATCTCCTCCAGTGAAAGCTCCCTATCCAAGGAAGGTAGGGTTGTCCTCTCCAAAGCCCATCTATGGCATTCCCCCAGCACCTTGTCCCTATAGCGCTTGTCCATGAGCCATGCTATTATCCTCGGATAATAGATGAACGGCGCCGCATTGGGATGGTCTGTGGTCAGGTAGACCCTCCAGGGATCCTTGACATGGAGGGCCAGTTCCAGGCCGATCGCCCACTGCACCGCGTTTACGCCAGAGCTCTTCCTGTACGTGTAAGGCGTTACACCCCCTCCTGATTCGTTTTCGACATCAGCGTTACTCCACTTCATCCCAGTGAGCTGTGATAGATGGTATTCGAAGGGTGCGTCCGCCGTTATCGTCGTTGTTTCGCCGAAGACTACCTGCCCCATATCCACCGTAATCTCCGCTCTCCTGTTTACTTCCTTTGCGACCTTCTCCGCCTCCGAGCAGAAGTCCTTCCAAGAATCCCCACCGTATGAGCTGAATTGTGCATGCGTTATATGCATGGGTCCCATCCTCATAGATTCCAGGGTTGTTTCATAGTTCCCTGGATTCCCCAAGTTGTTCAGGTGTATGTGCAGTGGATGAGGCAGCCTTAAAGTGGCACAACCTTGGATTAAGCCGGATATTATCTCCTTGGGCGTGACATTGTAGCAAGGAACCTCATCATCCAATGAATTGATGTACTTATTCCATCCCCATGCGAAAACCCCCCCAGGGTTTACCGCCTTCACTCCATATGTTTTGGTTGCATTGAGCATGTATGAGATCCAGGAATTCAAGGACTCCTGGTCTTCCTCTGCCACGTATTCTATAACCTGGTGATTGTTCCCTAGTAGGAGGAGACCTGATTTATCCAACATCGGCGTTTCGTTGAATTCCTCATGGGTGTGCCTTGACTTCATGGGCGGCACCGCCGGTTCATTCGCCAGTGTGTATCCCATCCTAGCGTATAGGTAACCCGTCAGATGCGTTGTAGGCAGGGAGAAGCCGCTTCCCGACCTCAGGAGGCCTGTTTTGGAGACCTCGTGTCCCATGCTGTCCTCTGGTCTTAGTAGGCGACCCATGTTCACCTTCCCCCCTGCGAAGTGGGAGTGTATGTCTACTCCAGAAGGCATCACCACCTTACCTTTTAGGTCGATCACCTTGGCTTTTCTTTCATCCATTTTCTCAACCAGCCTGCCTTCGTGGATGAACAGGTCCTTTCTTTCCCCATTCACATTGTTGAGTGGATCATAGACGATCCCATTCCTGAGGACTACATTCTTCATCATAATATATTGCATCTAGTATATGATATCTACCTTAGTAACAAAACAAATAAAAATCTTTGTTACCATTAGTATAACATGGATAAAGAGAATGTTACCCGGATCGGCGTTTCATTACCGCCTAAACTGCTGGAGAAATTCGACGCCATGATTGAGGAAATGGGTTACGCCAACCGCTCTGAGGCTATTAGAGACTCCGTCAGGGAATACATCCGAAAAAACGAGGTCTTGGACGAGAAGGGTGAAATGGCGGGCGTGGTATCCATTATATACGACCACGACGTCAGGGGTGTGAATGACCTCCTCATCGAACTACAGCACAAATACCATAACGTCATAGAATTAACAACTCACCTGCACCTGGATGAACACCGCTGCATGGAGTTGATAATAGTGAAAGGGGACACCGGAAAGATAAAGGAGGTCAGGGATAGGCTGACTTCAATCCGCGGAGTGACGCACTCCGATCTCCTGCTGGCTGCTGCGGTTAAAAACCAGCACTAGGACTTATTTATCTTTATCCAATACAATGTCTTATACATGGAGCTGTACGCAATAGTCTTTATTGCTTTAGCGATAATTGTCTACGTGATGGTTCCCGGCCTCATGATAAGCCTCGCATTATTCCCGAAGAGGAAGGACCTTGACCCGGTTGAGCGCGCCGGCGTGAGCACCATCCTTGGTTTGATCCCAACACTCCTCCTCTACTTTCTGGACAAGAATTTTTCTATGCCGATAGACTCTTACACGACCACTGCGACGTTTCTCCTAGTATCCTTTATAGGGTTCGCTGGATGGCAGTATCATAAGAGGGGATAACCTTATCCGACTGCGATGAAACCCGTGAAGATGATACGGGACCCAATTCATGGCAGCATAGCCTTGAATGAATTGGAGCTGGAACTAATAGACTCACCTCAGTTCCAGAGACTGAGGAATATCAAACAGAACGGTTTATGTTTTCTGGTCTATCCTGCGATGAATTCCACCCGCTTCGAGCACTCTTTGGGGGTGATGCACCTCGCAGGCATCCTTGCAGACCATCTCGAATTAGATGACCAAGACAGAAAACTCCTCCGGGTTGCCGGCCTGTTACACGACATAGGTCACTGCGCCTTCTCCCACACATCCGATGACATTCTGGTGAAGATGGGTCACTCCCATGAGGAAAACGCGGTAATGCTTATATCGACGACCGAGCTGAGGGATGTAATAGAAAAACACGGCCTGGACGGGAGGAAGGTCTCTAAGCTGATTAATGGAGAGGGTAACTTCGGCAAGATAATATCCTCTGAGATAGACGTGGACAAGATGGATTATCTCATCAGGGATTCGTACTATGCCGGCGTCGCCTATGGTATAATCGACCTTGAGCGTATAATTCATGGGATGAGGTTGTACAACAACGAGCTGGTCATCCGCGGAAGCAGTCAGGAGGCGGTTGAGTCTCTTCTGATAAGCAGGAACATGATGTATCAGACAGTCTACCGCCACCACACTAAGAGGATCGTTGAGGCGATGTTCAAGCGCTCATTAAGGAGGTTCCTGGACGACGAGAACATAAGCTATGAGGAATTCATCCAGATGGACGACATAGACCTCGTCTACAGGCTGCGGAACAGCAGGGGCTACCCTAGGCAGATGATGGATAGGATAGACAATAGGAGGTTATTCAAGATATTCTACAGCGAGAAGGTCAAGAAGATCGAGGAAAACTTCAGACGCGACATACTGGAAAAAGATGAAAAGATTGAGGAAAGGATCTCGGCAGACTTCGGGATCGAATCAGGCCATGTCTTAGTAGACATGCCCGAAACCAAGATGTCGGAATTCAGGATAAGGATAGAATCAGACGACGGCTTAAGGCACATAGACGAGGTCTCCAGTCTGGCGAAGGCACTGGAGAGGGCTGAAGAGGAGAGGATGAATTTCTGCATCTACACTCCTCCTGAAGAGATGAAGAAGATGAAGGGCTTCAACGTTGAAGACTACATAGAGTTCACCCAGAAGAGGCTCAGCAGCTTTCTGTAGACTATTCGGCTGGCATCTTTATACCTTCATTTCTCACAGGCTCCAGGAGTTCCGTCAAGGCCTCCGATACGGAGTTCTTCAAGTCCATTGGATGCAGTTTCTTTTCCAGGTATTGTTTCTCCAGCTCAGCATATGATTCGAAGGCTATGTCTCCGCCGAATTTATCCGGTCTCTTTACTTCTAAGCTATCCATCCTTGGAAACAGCAGGTATTTGCATATTTGTAGCACTGGATTTCCTTCCGCCTCCAGTGGACAGTAGGCTTTTGCTATCTTCTCCCTTATCTGCCCTGGTTCCTCATCTACTGCTATTATGGTCTCCGGCTTCGAACTGGACATCTTACCCCCGGGGCCTTGAAGTGAAACCAGGAGGGGTGTATGAATGCAGACTGGCTTCCTGTAGCCTATCTCCGGCAAGATTTCCCTCGCCAGCATATGGATTTTTCTCTGCTCCATTCCCCCATGTGCTATGTCCACACTCAGATGTTTTATGTCCGCTATCTGCATCAGGGGATAGATCATCTGCGAAACCCTTGCGTGTTCTATGTCGCGGGCGATCTCCTGCATGCTCCGCGAAGCCCTGCTTACTGTAGTTAATAAACCCAGTGATAGAATGTCGTGTACGTATTCTTTTTCAAATTCGAAGTCTGTCCCCCTGACGTACTCTGCCTTCTTCAGGCCGAGGGCAACGAAAGAATTCTTCCAGTATTCCACCATATCATCGATCCACTTCTCTGAGCCTTTCCTGTTCAGGTAGGTGTGTACGTCAGCTAACAGGGCCTTAACCCTTAAGCCAGCATCCTGGAAGTCCACCTGCTTTGATATCGCCACCAGCGTCCCTATGTGTACTGGACCGGAGACCTCGTAGCCGCAGTATGTGACTGCCTTTTTACCAAGTGTCTGCTTCAGCTCCTCCTGGGTTATTATCTCCTCAGTGTTCCGGGTTATTAGATCCATCGCAGACGTTTTAGTCCCCTTTTATCGCCTCCAGGTCACTTATTATGTCCCAGAGCGCTGTTTTCGCATGCATTGGTATGTTTATGTCGTTCACTATCTCGTCCAGCTCGTAGACTGCCAACGTTACCCTGACCGCCTCATCCTGTTTTTCATTCTGCAGGTCGTTCAGCAGCTTCTTCAGCGTGTTTCTAACCCTGTTGGGTATCGAATAGTCCTCGGATTTTTCCTCTATCTTCTCTACTATCTCGCTGAGTTCCATTTTAATCCCCCTCACCAGATGATTGGCATAGAATAAGCTAAGGGCTTTAATTTGTATGGATTTTACTTATTAGGAATTTAATATTAAATAGGACAAATGGCTGAGAAGGTTGTTGCGAAGGGCGCTGAAGCCGTCCTCTATAGAAGAGACGGCCGGCTTGTGAAACACAGGATTGTGAAGGCGTACAGGATCCCTGAACTTGACGATAGACTTAGGAAACAGCGGACTCAGAGGGAGGCGAAGCTCTTGGAGAATGCGCAGAAGGCCGGCATCGCTGTTCCAAGGGTTCATGAGGTCGATCTTAGGGATAGGAGGATTGTGATGGACTTCATCGAAGGCCGGCTCCTGAAGGATGTCTTTTTTTCGGCTGATGATGCTACTGTGGCTAAGCTTTCAGGTGAGGTCGGCAGTATATTGTCTAGGCTCCATGAGGCTAACATTGTCCACAATGACCTGACCACCTCTAACATGATTCTTAGCATTGATAGAATATCCTTCATAGACTTTGGTTTGAGTATCACCTCAACCAGGATCGAAGACAAGGCTATGGATCTAGTCGTCTTTAAAAAGGCGTTGAAGGCGACTCACACAGACAGATTCGACCTGATCTGGGATTCACTGGTTGAAGCCTATAAGGGCTATGAGAGAAGCAACGAGGTCTTGAACCGGATAGCCAAGATAGAGAAGAGGGCGAGATACACTTAACAGTGCCTTCGGATTAGGCGAAGCTTAGGCTATCGATTGCTAAGACGATGAGGCTGACGATGACCCCTGCAAGGAGCATCTTGAAGCCGTTTTTTAATATGCCGTCTCTGCTTATGTTTCCAACGAATGCCCCTATCAGGAAGAGGATGGTCGCTGCAAGGACAGTTGAGGATAGGAACGCGTTTTCTAAGGAGACCACCCCTATCTGGGCTAGTATGAACGGCGATATCAGGATCATTGAGACTACGAGGGGGGACAAGCTGTTGACCAACGCTATCAATATGCTTATCATTTGGGCGTCTCTGCCCACTTGGGTGTTGCTGAGGTCCACCAGCATGTGTTCTTCAAGGCGCCTTATGTCTTCGCGTCTTTCAGCCCTTTCTGAGGTGTAAGCGCCCCATATCCCTGAGATGGCCATCGCCACGGAGACGCCGAGGCAGGGTAAGATCACCATCTTAGGGTCTGTCACGCCCACAGTATACATCCCTATTAAGATGCCGAATATGGTCAACGCCCCGTCGAAGGAGTTCATGATGAAGTATCTTCTCGCTATCTCCTCATCCTTCAGTATTTTGAGGTATTTTATTGCTCCCATCTTTGTGTGGTCTCAGTTGAGGTATTTCCTTCACCCATATAATAAGATACGTAAACAGCTTAATATGTCGGTGTTTTTTTGTTGTATGCGTGTAATCTATTATCATGTTCGGGCTTATAGTCTTCGACCTTGACGGTGTTCTGTGGATCTCGAATGAAGCGCACGTTGAGGTCTGTCTGCGGGCTTTGGAGAGGGCTGGCGTCCACAGGGATGTGGATGCGAAGGCCATCACCAGGTTCTTTGGTCTCCCTTATAGGGAGGTTCTTAGAGAGGTCATGGGTGTCGACTATTCCCCTGAGAAACTGGATATCGCTTACCGAGAACAGCAGAGGCTTCTCTACTCTGACAGCTTCTTTGAGCGTGTGAGCAGGATTGAGGGATTAGAGGATCTGCTCTCTAAGTTTAGGGACGCTGGTATCAGGCTTGCCGTCGCCTCAGGTAATGAGAGGGCGTTCTTGGACAAAGCCCTTAGATTTCTCCGCTTGAGTGGGTTTTTTGACTTGGTTTTGTCGGCTGATGATGTTTCCAGGTCTAAGCCTGACCCGGAGATGCTCTGTAAGGCCATGGATTTTTTCAGTGTGAAGCCTTTAGATACTCTCTTCGTCGGCGACGCATTTAATGATGTCTTGGCTGCTAAGAACGCCGGCGTTTGTTCTGCTGTTGTTTTGACTGGCGCCCTTGGCTTGGATGAGGCCATGAGCTTGGATGTTGACTTTATTTTGGACAGCGTCCTTGACTTAGGATCTGTTCTCCCTTAAGCGTAAGGTATATATTCTACCACATACTATATAGGATATATACTGGGGGGTGCCGTGAGGGCGCCGATGATTTCAGATAAATCCAGGAGAGGGATCACATTAGCTTTTGCTTTGTCCTTAGCTTTGCTTTTCTTCACTGGATTGGCTTCTTCTGCCACCGTCAACGTATCCTCATGCAGGGACCTGAATGTTTCAGATACAATATACCAACTAAACCAAAGCGTTAATGATGCTGACACGTGCTTCTACATTAAGGCTAATAACGTAACCTTGGACTGCAAGGGACACACTATAAACTACTCTCAGACTGCTACGGGATTCGCCGTACAAAATCAGGATGGATTCAATCTCTCAACAATCAAGAACTGCGTGATCGTGCAAGGAAACGCATCTACTACTTCCCATGCAATCTATTTTGACGGAAATGCCAAAGAAATAGCTAATATAAGCATATTGAATAACACGATCACTACATTCGGTTCCTCCAGTTCAGGAATTTACCTCCATAAATCCTCTGACAACCAAGTATTGGATAACACATTAACAACGTATGGCAATGATTCTTATGGAATCTTTCTCGGGTCTTATTCCATTGATTCGAAAGTAGCAAATAACACAGTAAAAACTTCTGGCAAGGATGCTTACGGAATCCATATCTCCACTTCTTCGGATTTTATCATGGTCTTGAAGAACCGAATCAACACTTCAGGTAATAGCAGTCATGGAATCTATTTCGCTTCCTCTAACTACGCGAATGTTTCAGGCAATAATGTGTCCACTTCAGGTTACGATGCTTCTGGGATATATTCTGCAAGTTGTTCTTATTCTAATGCCGTGGATAACGTAGTGAAGACGTCTGGTTCATCCAGTCACGGAATCTATCTTTACACTACCTCGAACTCTAATCTGACAGAAAACAAGATAACCACATACAATGCCTCCGCTTACGGAATTCACTTTTATTCGAACTCAGACAATAACACGATTATGAACTCTACTATCATAAGCAAGCAGAGCTACGCCATCTACTTCCGAAACTTAACGGTTTTTCCAGATAATAACCTCATCTACAACTGTCTACTGAACGGCTCCTCTGAGCCAGTCGGCTTCTCTAGTGGATACAGTGGAGCGAATAGTTGGAACACCAGCAATCGGTCAGACACAAACATCGTCGGAGGCAATGTTATTGGAGGAAATTACTATACCAACAGCTCTGGAACAGGTTTCTCAGATAAGTGCATTGACGTAATCCCACCATACGGCTTCTGCGACGAATCCTACAACATAACGTCGGACTTGAAGAACATAGACTATTTTCCACTAAGCAACAAATTCGGTCCAACCTATCTGTCGGACTGCAGAAACCTGACGATGGAGAACACAACCTACTACTTGACGAAGAACGTCTCATCTAATGGAACCTGCTTCACAATTAAGGCAGACAACATAACCCTAGACTGTAACGGGTATATGATAAATTACTCACAAACTCAGACAGGATATGCTATCAATGACTCCTGGGGGTATGATCATCTGACCGTAAGGAACTGCATGATTTATCAGGGTGAGGCCTTCAATGCCTCCTTTGGGATTTATCTCGAGAATTCTGCAAACTCAACAATAGATAACAGCTCAATCTACACGTATGGCAATCGCAGTGATTGTGTGAGCTCAGACTATCTGACTGATACAGTGATAGCAAATAACGTGATGACGACAGAGGGAGCCGATGCCAGCTGCGTGTACGCCTATCATTCTGCAGGCAACAATATGATACTGGATAACGCATGCACCACAAAAGGCGACGCTGGACCAGGTAGCGGCAGCATCGGCCTCCGGCTCGACCATGGGGGCAGTGACTTCCAGGTCATAGGCAACACGATAACGACTCTAGGAAACGCCGCGCGCGGCATAAGGTTCTCAGGAGACACGAACGCGAACATCATAAGAAACAATAACATAACCACTTATAACACAAAGGCTCATGGCGTACAGTGCGATAACAGCTCCAACAGCCTGTTCTCCAACAACACAGTCTCAACCTACAGCACAGACGTCTACGCCGTCTTCCTCAAGAATAACTCGGACAACAACTCCTTCGTGAACAACACACTGAAAAGCAATAAGAGCTACGGAATCTACTTTGAATACAATGGAGTGAACATCCCCAACAATAACGCCATCTATAATTGCCTCATAAACGGATCATCAAAGCCTGTAGGCTTTAATGCAGGATACTTCGGCGCCAACGTCTGGAATACCTCAAAAAAACTTGGGACCAGAGTCTATTCCTCTGGAAACATGATCGGTGGAAACTATTATACTAACAGCAGTGGAACAGGATACAGCGACACCTGCTCCGACGACAACCACGACGGCTTCTGTGATGGCTTCTATGATGTATTCAATAATAGCGTCTGCAGTGAATCAACCTGCGGCGATAATGCAGACCGTCTGCCGCTTTCCAGCAAATATTCTAACGTCTCGTTCTCTGTTAACCTGACTTCTCCGCCTGACGGGATCCTTACAGACGATAACATAACAGGTATCAGCTTCAAGGTCCGGGGTTCAGAGAGCACATACAACTGCACAGTATACTTTAACAACACCATAAAAGGAAACAACGCCTCAGTAAGCAATGACACCCTGACGACGATAACATCTATCGAGCTTTCAGATGGTGTCTGGAACTGGTACGTGAACTGCACAGCATCAGGCGTGATAAACCTGAGCGAAACTCGGACGCTGACAATCGATACCACGCCGCCGCAGATCACGTTAGTGCATCCCGTAAACGAAACTAACCTCTCAGCTGGCACAACCTGGACGTGGATAAACATCACCACAGACGAGAACGCAACCTGCCGGTGGAATAAATCAGACTTCACTTACCCTATAGGAACAAACTTCACCACGACAGGAGGAACAAAACACTACTTCAACTACTCCGAACTAATAAACGGACAAACCATCTCACTATACTACAAATGCAACGACAGCTTGGGGAACATTAACCCAAGCTCAGTAATACACGTCTTCAGAGTGAACGAATCTATTATGTTCTATGTTGACTTGAACTACCCAAGCAACGATACGACTACGAATGACTCAACACCCGACTTCAACTACACAGTTACAGGAACAGAAAACACCTACAACTGCGAACTATTCATAAACAACATAAGCTACGGCACAACAGAATACTTCACCAACGTCGGACACATATACGACAACGGAACTGGATTAGGAGTGTGGGGAGACGGAACATACATATACCTAGCAAACGATGCTGAGGGACTGAGCGCATACACATTTAATGGGACGAATTTCACCAAAGTCGGCTGGGTAGACGATGGAGGTACTGGAGAGGGGGTGTGGGGAGACGGAAAATACATATACCTAGCAAACGGAGATGACGGACTGAGAGCATACACATTCAACGGAACAAACTTCAACAAAACAGAACACATAAACAACGGAGGAACTGCTAAGGGGGTGTGGGGGGACGGAACATACATATACCTAGCAAACGGGGAGACTGGACTAATAGCATACACATTCAACGGAACAAACTTCAACAAAACAGGAAACATAAGCAACGGAGGAACTGCTGAGGGAGTATGGGGAGACGGAAAATACATATACCTAGCAAACGGAAATGACGGACTGAGAGCGTACACATTCAACGGAACAAACTTCACAAACGTCGGCTGGGTAGACGATGGGGGAACTGGAGAGGGAGTGTGGGGGGACGGAACATACATATACCTAGCAAACGGAAATGACGGACTGAGAGCATACACATTCAACGGAACAAACTTCAACAAAACAGAACACATAAACAACGGAGGATACGGAGAGGGAGTATGGGGAGACGGAACATACATATACCTAGCAAACGATAATGACGGGCTGAGAGCATACACATTCAACGGAACAAACTTCAACAACGTCAGCAAGACATACCACAGCTCATGGGCAATGGGAGTATGGGGGGATGGAACATACATATACCTAGCAAACGGAAATGACGGACTTAGAGCATACACATTCTATGCTTTAAATAACACGCCAACAACGATCACCACAAATCCCATCTTACAGGATAGAACCTATAACTGGTACATAAACTGCACAACAAAAGGAGTGACAAACCAGTCAGAGACAAGAGGGATCACAATAAACGCTAAACCACCGAACATAACAATAACAAACCCAGAAAACAACACCAACCTCTCAGCTGGAACCAATTGGACTTGGATAAACATCACCACAGACGAGAACGCAACCTGCCGGTGGAATAAATCAGACTTCACTTACCCTATAGGA
>JAFGDV010000034.1 GCA_016931955.1 Candidatus Altarchaeota archaeon
CCCCGGCAAGTTCTTCCGCACCGTTGGAAACGTCACAGCCGACGTAGTCCAAGCCTACATAGCCGACAGCCACCACGGCTGGCACTTTCCCAACCAAACTACGTTGACACATTTTTAATTACATAATACCCCGCCCTTCAGGGCGGGGAAGTTTATATTTCTATTATAGAGATGATTCAGGTATATAAACCTTTTTTTTTTGGATTCCTATTTTATGTAAGCCAGCCAAATTATATAATCCCTGGTAAAGCAATATATCCGCTCTACGACGAAAACCAATCAAACCCATAAAAAATCACGGGCACAATATGACTGTTATAGAGATCGGATGCTGCGGCGCCTACTGTAAGACATGTCCAGCATTCAGGGATGGAAGCTGCCGAGGATGCAAGCTCGGATACGACAAAGGGCGGGACATCAGCAAAGCCCGGTGCTGGATCAAGGTATGCTGCTTCAGAGATAAAGGATTAGAAACATGCGCCGACTGTCCAGAATATGCATGCAAGAAAATAAGGGAATGGCACCAGAAAGGATACAAATACGGTAGATACAAAAAATCGACTGAATTCATCCGAGAAATGGGCTATGAGAAATTCCTCAAAAAAGCAGACAAATGGAAGGGTCCATATGGGCGATTAGACTAAAAACTAGAGTTTAATGTTTTCTAAAGACGCTTTTTAATGAATCTATCCCATAAAATAACGGGCTTGGGGGCGGGGCTCGACGAATACATCAAGTGTTGGCCGAAGCCTAAGGGTTTCGCACCTGAAAAAGTCGACGAGTCGCTCACAAAAAAATCCCAGCCGAAAGGCAGGGATGAGCTGGAGTGAGACCAACACTCTCCACCGCAAGCCCGCCTAGTAACTACTTCTACAGACTCTCAAACAACAGCGCCGTCTCACCCCCTTCGGGGGTTCGACGGCGTGCCTAGAATCGGTGGGTTTTTACCTTCCCCTCCTTATCCCGTCCACGCTCCCTGAAACTGACCTCGAAGAGGTCGAAGTTGTTCCTGATCACGTAAGCAGCTAACAACAAGACGATGATGTACACTATGAAGGTTAGGATTGTCGCCGAAAAAAACCACACATTATCCCTAAAAGACACCGAAAGCATCGAAAAACTGCTTAAAGTCAGACCCAGAATAGCGAGGGTCAGAAACCCGATAAGCGCGGTTCCAACACACTGCGCCCTCAAAGACCTCTCCTGCAAATCCTCCTCATACATGGTAGACCACCTAAGTAAACTATGGAAGCAATCCAATAAAAAAGAAAAGAACTAACCTAATCTCTTGGGGGGATTACGTTCTCCGGCAGTCGATGACTCACGGTATCCGCATTCCTCGCACTCCCACGTAGAAGACTGCGGGGGAAAAACCCAAGCAATCTCAGTAGACCCGCACTTAGGGCATATCCTGGGTTTAAACATATATTATCATCTGCTATTTTGAGGTATAAATAATAAGAGATAACAAGTCTAAGATCTGCTGGGTGAATAGATCATGAGCTGTTATACTCGGCACCTAGGCGAAGTCAGTAAGGGTCTTGGGAGGGCGGACACAAAGGATGGGAGAAAGAAGCCGTTTGCCTGCAAGTTTGGAGGAAGGTTGAAGAGTTACTACACGACCAAGGAAAGGAAAAAAGGTGTCTTTTATTCTTGGGTTTCCTTAAACCTAATATGGCCAAGTCAGTTCAAGAGGACATACGCAAGAGCAGATATGAGAAAAAAAAGATCCTGAGACACGAGGGAAAAGAGGAAGTCTGCAGCACAGACAAGTGCGTGGAAGTGAAGAGAAAACTCAAAAAAACCGAGGCAGAGGACAAGATAGAAGAATAAGCAGGGATCGTTTTTTATACTAAGAACTCCAAGAAATACTACTAGGAGGTGATTGTTGTGGGTTTTTTCCAGGAGTTTAAGGAGTTTGCTTTGCGAGGTAGCGCTGTCGATCTGGCTATCGGAATCATCATAGGGGCTGCGTTCGGCAAAATAGTTACCTCCCTTGTGAACGACATAATAATGCCGCCGATTGGGTTGCTCATGGGTAACGTGGATTTCTCCAATCTGTTTATCGATTTATCTGGTAAGGGCTATGCCTCGTTGGTTGAGGCAAAGAATGTAGGTGCGCCAGTTATCGGCTACGGGGTCTTCATCAACACACTCGTCGACTTCCTCATAGTAGCCTTGGTGATATTCCTGGTGATAAGGCAGATGAACAAGATGAAGAAAAAAGAAGAGAAAAAAGAGGCCCCACCCGAACCAAGCAAGGAAGAAAAGCTCCTCACAGAGATAAGGGATCTGCTGAAGAAAAGGTAACTCGTTCAGAAGAAGTTGACAGTGAAATATACAACAGAGATTATGATGAAGAAGATAAACCATACGATCCTGTTCCAGCTTCGGATGTCGTAGCCGTCCAATCCCCTAACTGGTAGGATCTCGGCCATGGCCCAAATGCTGGCTGTGGCGTAGATCATCTGGAATATGATTGATGGGTTGATGTGGTAGAGCAGCGCGAAGACGACGGTTATTATCGTGGAGATGACGGGTGCAGCAAGTTTGGTGGCGGCGTACTTCCATTTGCTTATCTCGCCGTCGACCTTCTCCAAGAGGAAACCCTGGATGCCGAAGGAGTTACCCAAGAAGGCAGTAACGATTGTTATGAAAGAACCCATGTACCAGAACCTGTACTCTATCTTGATACCGAAGAGCCTGCCCATCAGTCGATGGCTCAGTTCATGGGATAAGGCGGCGAAGAGGCACAAGGCGGAGTTCAGGAATATGTACTGGAAGAACTCGATCTTCGGTCCGATGTAGGTCCATGTGACGGCGAAACCCAGGACGGAGGCTGCGCCAACTATTGCGCCAAGCTCGCGAAGACTCACCCCGAAGATCTTTGGGCCGACGTGCCCGAAGACCTTCTTCTTCCGGCCCATGTCCAAGGCCAGGAATTCTGCCACAGTCTTGGCTATCGTGACCAAGCCCATCAAAACCATCCCAATGCTTGTGGCAGCCACTGGAACATATTCATCTGCCATATAATCCTTTAGGGGGGAATACTTGACTGCTTCCCTCTCAAGTTTCTCCGTGCTCTTATGTGAGAATGCAATGAGCCCAGAGTCGTTGTCGAGTTTCCCCTTACCTATGATCAGCTGCCCCATGTACTTGGTCGACTCATTCTCTATGAAGCCCGAAGCGTACACTTCCTCAGTGATCTTGTTATGGGTTCTGCCGCCGAAGAGGACAATCATCGCGGTTCCCGAACTCAGTTCACCGAGCGACGTCTCATTGTCCTGCAACACTATCCTGTTGATCCTTACATCCCTTATGATTGTTTCATTCCCCTCAGTAAACCTTACCCTGGACTGCATGGATAAGCCGCCAGAATTCACCGAGTCGTAGACCATTCGCTCAAAGAGGTCCATGTCGCCGCCGAGTACCAAGTACATGTTCACCTCAAAACCCTCTGAAATGTTGCCTGAAGGAATGTCTAATTCCAGGGTGAAATCCTCCGCTATTCCGCCGAGGTTCTGAGCACAACAAAAGCCTGAAAACAACAAAAACAGCACAGCGAGAAGGAAACGCCTATCCATGATCTACTTATCCGAGTTCGAAAAGATAAATAAGAGGTTCCCCCTCAAGAACGGTTCCCAGAACATAGCAATGTATTTATAAGGCTATTGGGTAAGTATTTAACAGCGAGATTTGTGTGGTTCGGTGAGGGTACTCTACCTGTGGGGAGACAGTGCCCGGGGTGGAAGATGCGTCAAAACAAAGAGGACGAGATAGATAAGCTGAAGCTCATGGTCGAGACGCTCACCAAGAGAGAGACTGAATTAGAGGAACGCAACACTCTCCTAAAAAAGAAGGTTGAAGAGCGTACCAGGCAGTTGAGAGAGACCCGGGATCAACTGATTCAATCAGCTAAGATGGCTACAATAGGTACCTTAGCAGGTGGGATTGCGCACGAGATAAATAATCCGCTTGGCGTCATACTGACCAACACGCAGATGCTGCTTGCAGAAGAGCAAGAACCAGATGAGAGGGATTCCCTCGAACTTATCGAAGAAGGCGCAAGGAGGTGCAGGGACATCGTGGTAGCATTATTGAAGTACTCAAGGAAGCCGGAGCTGGACGAGCATTATGCAGTGAACATAAACTACGTCATAGATGATGCGTGTGCTTTGTTAAGGCATCAACTGGACAGGGAGAACGTACACATAAGGAAAGACTATTGTCGGCTGCCGGTCGTAGAAGGCAACGCTAATGAGCTACAGCAGGTGTTCACTAACCTCATCCTGAACGCAAAGGATGCTATAAAGAGGATGAGGAGCGAGGGGGAGATAATCATCAAAACAAGCTGGGAGGACGACCACGTGGTGGTCGAGGTAGCAGACAACGGTTGCGGGATACCGGAGGAGAACTTCAGCAAGGTATTCGATCCCTTCTTCACGACGAAGGATGTGGGAAAGGGAACCGGCTTAGGGCTTGCGATAACGTACAAGGTCGTGGAGAAACACAGGGGCAGGATCGAGGTGTCCTCCAAGCTAGGGATAGGCACAACCTTCAAGATAAAATTACCGTGTGGTGAATGATGAAAGAAAAAATCTTGGTAATAGATGACGAGGAAATGATATTGAAGACATTGGATAAGCTGTTGAGTAAGGAAGGCTATGAAGTAACCACTGTGAACAGCAGCTACACTGCATTGGCCCACGTCAAGAAAGAGTTTTTTGATCTAATAGTCTTGGATGTTAGAATGCCCCAGATGGATGGGATATCGTTGCTGAAGCAGATAAGGAGGATACAGGAGGACAAGAAGAGCATGGTTATAGTGATTACTGGCTATGCTAGCGAAGACGTGCCCATAAAGGCTATAGAGCTCGGAGTTGAGGGTTACATAATGAAGCCCTTTGAGTTAGAAAGCTTCCTTTATTCAGTGAACGGGGTTATGGAGATCTGCAGGTTAAGGAAGGAGCGAGATGGATACCTCAAGGAACTAGAAAAGAAAAATCGTGAATTAGAAGAATTGCGCGATAAATACAGGAATCTTGTGAACAGCTTGACGAGGGTCGTGTGGGCTAAGACAAACAGTAAGGACTTGGAAGACAAGATCAAGAAGATAATAAAAAGCTACGAGAAGAAATAACATTTATTTCTGACTTCGCAATCCTTTGTATGGATTTGACTGAAGGGGATGTGCTGAAGACAATCCTGAAGACTTCCGTGCCCTTGATGGTCGCATTCCTCCTGCAGAGTTCATTTAATGTGGTTGATGCCTTCTTTGTGGGCCAGATAAGCGCGGAGGCTTTGGCTGCGGTAAGCATAAGTTTCCCAATGATCTTCTTCATAATCTCTCTGGGTACCGGTGTGGGCGTCGGCGTAACCTCAGTGATTGCCAGATTCATCGGCTCGAAGCAGTACGGGGAAGCTGATAACGTGGCAGAGCATGCTGTTCTCATAGCAGTCATATTGAGCTTTTTTCTGACGGCAACAGGTCTGCTCGCTTCTCCACTACTATTCGACTTCATCGGCGCAACTGGGGAGGTGAAGATTATGGCCCTAGACTACCTGAACATTCTCCTGTTCTTTGCAGCCTTCATGCTCGTCGCCATGGTCGGAAACGCTATACTGCGAGCTGAAGGAGACATGAAGACGCCCATGAAGGTGATGGGGGTTTCCTCAATAATCAACACCATACTTGACCCGATCCTCATATTTGTTCTGGGCTGGGGCGTCAAGGGCGCTGCTATCGCGACCATCCTATCACGAGGTGTGGGGATGGGCTACCTATACCATCATATACTCTCTGGGAGGTCAAGTATAAGCCTCAACCTGAGGGACTTCAGCTACCACTTTAACTACGTGCGGAAGATATTTGCAGTAGGCGTTCCTTCATCTCTCTCCAACATTATCATGAGCGTCGGAATGTTCCTGCTCACCATAATAGTGGGATTCTATGGAATAGATGCTTTAGCAGCCTTCGGCGTAGGCTACCGACTTGACAGCCTGGCGATACTACCATGTATGGGCATTTCTGCCGCGGTTATAAGCATAGTTGGCCAGAGTGTTGGTGCGGGCAAGACAGGGAGGGCGAGGGAGGTCTCCCTGAAGGCCGGTATAATGGCATCAGTCTTCATGTCATCCATTGGTCTTTTGTTCTATGTCTTCGCGCCCTGGATTGTTGGGGTCTTCAACTCCAGCCCGGGTGTGGTAGGATATGGGGTGTCTTTTCTCCGTATAATACCGTTGACATACCTATTCGTCGGAGTGGCTATCTGCGCATCAAGCGCATTCCTCGGCTCCGGGAAGGCGATGTTGGCATTGATTTCAACCGTCTTCAGGGTCATAGTCTTCACAGTGCCGGCAGCGTATATCCTGTCAGGGATGTATGGTGTCACTGGGATATGGTGGGGGATGGTAGCAGGCGCATTCCTCGGACTCATCGTGACCATGCTCTTCTTCGAATTCGGCGGCTGGGAAAAACACAGATAACCTCTTTAGAGCGGATTTAACTTTTATTAAAGTTTATGTAATTATTATCTGAATAATTCTTGTGAGGTGATGGTGGTGGATAATAGTAATACAACTTCGATTCCGCTCGCTTTTGTGGGTGGATTGATAGCAGCCTTAGTTGGCGCTGGCATCTGGGCTCTGCTTACCATAGTTACTGGATACGAGTTTGGTTTTATGGCAGTTGGTGTTGGAGCCCTATGTGGTTTCGGAGTCATTTTGTTCTCCAAAGGCCAGAGGGGGATACCGCTTCAGTTGATCGCGGTGGTATTAAGCCTTGTCGGCATATTCGTCGGCAAATATGTAGCATTCTCACATTTCTTGAAGGCGACTGTCGCAGAAGAATATGGTGCAGAAATTGCAGTAGAGGTGTCTGCTCTATCCCTTGATGTGCTCTCCATCTTCATAGGCAACATAGGCGACTTCCTCAGCCCGTATGACCTGCTGTGGGTCGTATTTGCCGTAGGCGCCGCCTGGAAGATACCTAAAGCCAGAACGCTCGATCAGACCCAATCCAAGGTAAGGGATAGTAGGTAAAGATTCGTAGACGCTAGGAACAGTATGAGCGATGAGACCATACAGACTGCCATAGAATCCGTCTTCTTAAGCAATGACAGGATTCCTGAGACCAGGGGCATGAGCGAGAATAATGCCATAATCGAGCAGCCTATTAAGAACAGGTGAATTGTTGCAGTAAGAGACAATAAGGCGATAGCCCAAAAACCGAATGTTCTCCCGTTTTGTGTTATCCACGTTTTCTTTCCACCGATTTTATCGCCTTCAACATCCGGTATCTCGACGCTTAATATGAAAACCATGCCATAGAGAAGCAGTGGAATGGATAATGCGAGGAAGTGCATGTCGAATCCGCCCTTGAACACGAAGTAGCCCATGCCAGGCATAAAGAAGCCGGCAGCCGTTGAGGTGGATAATTCTCCAAGGCCCTTATACGAAAACCTTAGAGGGGGGGCGCTGTAGTACCAGCCGAGGAAGTTCCCAGACAATACCAGGAGGAGGAACTCAAGCGGCAGCTGGAATAAAATCAAGGAGACGATGGAGAGCATTATCGAAGCCAGAATCAACAGGATAGCGAACCATCTTGATAACGTCCTCAGTTCAGGGTTTTTTTGCAGGACACCGCTGCCTCCTGAGAAAAGCGTTCTCTTATTGTATCCATCAGTTTGGAAATCGAAGTATTCGTTGCTGTAGGACACTGAAAGGTGGGCGAAGAAGAGGACTGCGTAGCATAGAAAGAACCGATCAAATGTAAAGACTGCGTCGGATAGGGTTGCGAGAAGGGCGCCGAAGGTATAGAGCAAGAACCCGCCTACTAAAAAGTGGGGTCGACCCAGCCTGATGATGTCTGCAAGAACCCTCAAGTCCATTACAATTTTCGCAAGGGTACCGTGGACTTTAGTCCACGGAGGAATTGCGAACTATGTTAGTGTTCGCTTGTCTTGCGTGTAC
>JAFGDV010000035.1 GCA_016931955.1 Candidatus Altarchaeota archaeon
ACCACGGCTGGCACTTCCCCAACCAAACTACGTTGACACATTTTTAATTACATAATACCCCGCCCTTCAGGGCGGGGAAGTTTATTTATCAGCTTTTTCTCTCAGCGGTGCTGATTCCCAGCAGGACGTAGGGGGTGCAGTGTCGGGTCATCCCTGAAAACAATCCGATGAAGGCCACCGCTGCCAGAGGTAGATCCCATGGGTAGGGTGCGGCGTCCATTGCCAGTGCAATAATAGCAGCAGCACCTAAGACCACACGAATCAGCAAGTCAAAGCCCCCAACGTTCTCATCCAAGAAAAGTTTTTTTGGATCCATAATATATATTATATGCCCTCAAATTATATCTTAGTGGGTGAGAGAACAGTGTCTGGGAAAAAAGCAGTTGTCATAGGGGCTGGTTTCGGAGGACTTGCAGCAGCAACCCTCCTCGCAAAAAAAGGCTTTGATGTGACCGTTTTGGAAAAAAACGAGCAGGCAGGGGGGAGGGCAAGGGTCTACTGTGAGAAAGGATTCGTGTTTGACATGGGGCCTTCGTGGTATCTAATGCCAGAAGCATTCGAGAAATTCTTCGCAGAATTCGACAAAAAACCCTCAGACCTATACCGGCTTAAGCGGCTGGATCCCATGTATCGCGTATTCTATGGACCGGGAGACTACTTGGATATCGTATCAGACCTCGGCAGAAACATGGAGTTGTTTTCAAGTCTCGAAAAAGATGGTTACTCGAAACTGAAAGGATACCTTGCCCAGGCAAAGTACAAATACGATACAGCGATGGAGGAGTTCATTTACAGAGAATATAAGAGCATCTTCGATTTTTTCTCTCCGAAGCTCATATCCAAGGGCTTTAGTCTCCATTTATTCGACAGACTCGACTCATTCGTAAAAGGTTTTTTTTCCAACGAAAGACTCATAAAAATACTTGAGTACACGATGGTTTTTCTGGGAAGCGATCCAAGAAACACACCTGCGTTGTATTCCATCATGTCCCACGTCGATCTGAAGCTTGGAGTATGGTATCCTGAAGAAGGTATAGGTGCAGTCGTATCAGCTATGCTCTCCCTTGCAGAATCCTATGGAGTTAAGTTCTGCTTCAACAGTGAAGTAGAAAAGATAGTTGTCGAAAAAGGAGTTGCTAGGGAGGTTCTGTCGAAGAAAGGCTCATTTGAGGCAGATTTCGTAGTCGTTAACTCAGATTACCCCTTCTCTGAAGCACGGTTTCTGGAGCCGAAATATCAAACCTATCCCCCAAAATATTGGAAGAAAAAAGTCATAGGTCCATCGGCGTTTATCATATACATTGGGTTGAATAAGAGGCTTTCAGGTCTTGTTCATCATAACCTCTTTTTTGCACCTGACTGGTTCAAGCACTTTGATTCTATATTCAAGAAACCTGAGTGGCCTGAAGATCCATCATACTATGTGAGCTGCCCATCCAAGACTGACTCGACGGTTGCACCTGAAGGCTGCGAGAACCTGTTCATACTTGTCCCGGTGGCTTCGGGACTTGAGGATTCAGACGAGAAAAGAGAGGACTATTATGATGGGGTCGTATCACACCTGGAGGGGCTTCTGGGGGAGACTATAAGGGATTCAGTAGTCGTCAAGCGCATCTATTCCCATAGAGACTTTTACAGGGATTACAATTCATATCAGGGTAACGCATTAGGGCTTGCACACACGCTTTTTCAGACAGCATATTTCAGGCCGAAGCATAAGAGCAGGAAGGTCAGGAACCTTTACTATGTGGGGCATTACACGCATCCAGGTGTTGGAGTTCCAATGTCTATCATATCATCGCAGATAGTTGCGGATGAGTTACTGAAAGATGGCACATAAAAAATTATATGACATATTCAAGGCAGGGAGCAAGACATACTTTTACTCCAGCCTCTTTTTCCCGTCAAAGATAAGAGAAGACGTCTTTGTCCTCTACAGTTTCGTCCGCAGAGCAGATGACTTCGTCGATTCAGTGCCTCAGCGGAGAGGAGATTTTATTGAGTTCAAGAAAAAATACGAGAGAGCGCTTGGGGGGGAGAATACTGGAGACATTGTAGTAGACTCCTTTGTTTCCTTGGTTGAGAGAAAAAATTTTGACCCATGCTGGGTTTCTTCTTTCCTCAAATCGATGGAGGCAGATCTCTCTTGGAAAGGTAATAAAAGCATGAGGGAGGTTGAGGGGTACATCTATGGTTCAGCGGAGGTGGTGGGTCTTATGATGGCGGCGATCATTGGCCTACCCAATGTATCCTACCCCTATGCGCGCCTGCTCGGAAAATCGATGCAGTACATAAACTTCATTAGGGACATTGCAGAAGATCTGCGGTTGGGCAGGAGCTATTTTCCAGCTGAAGACTTTGAGTCTTTTGGATTAGTTGGGCTTGATCTGGAATCAACTTCACAGATTCCTGAGTCGTTCAAGGGATTCGTCCGCAGACAACTTTCCTACTACGATGAGTGGCAACGAGAGGCGGAGAAGTGGTTTGAGTACATACCCAAAAAGTATCTTATCCCGATAAAAACAGCCTCTGAGCTATATAAATGGACTGCCAACCAGATAAGGAGGGATCCCTTCATAGTCTACAGGAGAAAGGTCAAACCGTCCATCCCTCGTATCATATCAAATATAGGCTATAACGCTCTCCCCCTGTAAGATGAACGAATACCTTCTCATCAACCTATTGATAATCTCTTTTCCTCTGATGGCAACATTTTACCCCCGGATAGCATACTACAAAAAGATCCCAGCAGTATTCACATCCATCCTATCTGTGAGTAGCTTATATATACTATGGGACATCTTTGCAACGGCCAGAGGAGACTGGGCGTTCAATCCAACCTATGTTTTAGGTATCAAGTTCTCCCTTCTGCCTCTGGAGGAGGTCCTCTTCTTTATTACGGTGCCATACAGTTGCTTGTTCATCCACGAATCATTACAAACATACTTTAAGGACAGGGAGGTTCCATTCCGCAGGAACATTTATGTTGTGACAGCAGTCTTTATATTCCTGTTATCCCTCCCATATGTGAAACAGGATTATACGTTCACAGTTCTCGCAGTGACTGCATCATTCATGCTGCTGGGAGCGTTCCATCTACAGGAAATGCTCTCCTCCAAGCTCTACTGGATCTATATTATGATAACCATGTTCCTCTTTGTAGTATTCAACTACCTCCTGACATCTATGCCGATTGTGACCTATAACTCGGAGGCTATATGGGGTTTGCGGATTTTAACAATACCGGTGGAAGACTTCTTCTACAACTACTCAATGCTTTCCATGTATCTGGCCGTCTACCTGTGGACTGGGAAAAGGTTTTATTTAGGTAATCCTAAGTAGATATATGTCTCTGCAGAGGAGGGTTAATGTTAAGAGGATACTACTTGCTGGTTTCCTCTCTGGTTCTGTCATCGCTGTAATATACTTCCTCTTCCAGTATATTGTGCAGTCTGTGCTGCCATACGATGTCCTGAAGTTGGGTGGCATGCGTTCCCAAGGCGACCCCATAATGGCATTGTTTTTCCTGTATCCGTGGGTTGTCGGATTCACCATGACTGCAGTGTATCGCTTCTTCACTAAACTGATCCAGTGTAGAAAATGTAAGCCGATAATCTTCGCCGTCGTCGTATGGCTTGTCTCAGCCGTCCCCCAGTTCTTCATCGTGGTCTCGAGCATGGATTACCCCCTCGGCTTCTACGTGAACCAGCTCTTTGGGAGCTTCTTCTACATGCTTGCTGCAGCATACGTTATCTGGAAGATCCTTGACTAGTGATTATGGTATCTCGGTAACGGAGACCTTCTTCAGCCCCTCCACGACGACGTAGTTTTCTACGTCGATTTTCATGAGGGCTGTTGCGCTGTTTGATAGAAAACCTGAGAGTGCAGGATGTTTCAGGAGAAATCCATTTGAGAGTTCGCGGTCTTTTTCTGAGACCTCGATGGCTCTACCAGAAGCAGTCACTGCGACGGCTTTACTGAAGTCTGAACTATTGTTGCTTCTGTTATCTACGAGCAAAGCAACCATTGGATTCACTGAGATGTTCTGGTATTTTCTTGTAACTCGATCGGTTGCAAACAGGAGAGACCTCAGGTCAGGGGTTGAGGCGAAGGCTACGAGGCTTGCATAGGGTTGTCCCTCATACTCAGTGGACAAGACGCCGAGCTTCTGTTCTGTTAGGACTTCATTGATCCTGTTCTTGATATCGTCTTCCATCCCACTATCCTATAGTGTTTCCTCAGGTATAACCTGATAATTTTAATACACTCAAGCCCATTAGATTACATGCGTTTGATTTTAGTCTTTATTGCTCTTCTCTTGGTTTGCGGATGCGTCAATGAACCCAGGGAGGATGCGTCAACAGCTACTATGATGAAAATGAACGAGATTGTTGTCTTTGAGACAAATAAGGGGAATTTCGAGGTTGAATTGTATCGAGACAAGGCCCCGATTACGGTTGAGAACTTTTTAGGGTACGTGAATGAAGGGCACTACGACGGCACTGTATTTCACAGGGTCATCGACGGCTTCATGATCCAAGGGGGTGGATTCACTCCAGACGGCGTCCAAAAGCAGACCCATGCCCCGATAAAGCTGGAATCCCAGAACGGTCTCAGCAATGTGAATAAGACTATTGCGATGGCGCGCACCATGGTTGAGGACAGCGCGACCTCTCAGTTCTTCATCAACGTGGACAACAACACCTACCTGGACTACGGCCCCAAAAATCCAGGATACGCTGTATTCGGTAGGGTAGTCTCTGGCATGGACGTCGTTGTTGGAATATCCAAGGTGGAAACAGATAACAGAGGATACAACCAAGACTGGCCTGTAGAAGACGTCATCATAGAAAAGGCCTACACTAAGACATGAGGATGGATGACAGGATTCGTCTGGTATTGACGGCATTGCTTGTGGTCTTATCTGCCCTGATCCTGGCTTCAGGCTACTTCTATGTCTCAGTCATCAGTCCCGTCTACAGCAGCCAGAGCATCAAGATGGATAAACTGACTTTCTCCAAGTATTATCTATTAGGTTCGGGCTTTGATTCCTTATCCATAGAAGAACTTAAGGAACTCATGGATTCAGAAAGTGATCCTCTCGTCATAGACCTAAGGCTTAAGGAGCAATACTCGAGATCGCATATCCCTGGATCGGTCAGTGTGTCCTTCAACAGCATAGTCAACGGCAGTACTGGAATTGTTTCTGGAGGGGATGTGGTCTTCGTCTGTTCTCGGGGGAAGTTGAGCAGGGTTGCTGCGGCAGTCCTCGCAGACAGGGGGGTTTCTCAGGTATACAGCTTAGACGGTGGTTTTAGTGCGTGGAAATACGAAGTCGAAGAAAACATTCTGTGAAGATCTGGGGTGCGTGAACTGCGAAGACGTCTTTGAGGAGTTGAGACCCCACATCACAGAGGTCATAGTAACCAGGCATTTCCATAGAGACCTCCCGGAGTTTGACACCTCCTTGGTTGTCGACGGCCAGCACGTCCACTTCAGGCATCTGCATAAATTGGAGGAACACTTCGATGGAGTTTTTGTCTTCAGGGCCTTGAAGGATAAGACTCACATAGTCTACGCAGTCGACGGCAAAAGGCGGCTTATCTTTCTAAGGGCCTTCCATAACTTCCATGAATACGGGAACTTCCTCGCCGACCGGAAAGGTATTCTGTCGATGATAGGGTCTGTTTAGTTTTATTCGATCCTTCGTAATCTTACTTGAGGTGATTTGTGATGGTCGAAAAGAGGAAGTCTGTTCCATGGATTGTTTTTTCGAGGCTTCTTGGACTACTTTGTTTCATCCTGGTCGTCTATTTAATGAATGTTCTAGCACCAGCTGTCAAGGAACCCATCTTCCATCAGGTGCTTGCTTTGGTGAACGACAACCTCGTCCTCCTTGTTTTGATGTCTCTCATATTCCTCATAGGTGAGGTATTTAATGCCTTGCCTTTTCCCATCGACCTAGCAGCCCCGCCTTTTAATGCAGTCGGGGCGATTCTCCTCCTGGTTTTCTTGTTCAACATATTTGAGTTAATCGATGTCCTCACGGGGGAGGATGTCTCTCCGGTCTTCAGGGGGTTTTCGTTGATTCTCTACCCTCTAGTGTTCTTCATAGTTTTGGTTGTCGGCTATGTTGGAGTCTTCAGGCATCTTCTCCCTGAGCTAGTGAAGCCGAAGGAGGAAATCCCCCCGGGTAAGTCTTGGAGTGAAGTCCGTGAAGAGTTCAGGGAGGCTTTCGCTGATTTCTTCACCCTTCTTGGAGAGGAGGTTCGTGGGAAGAGGAGCTGATGTGTTTTATCTATCTAATCCAATATCGTGTAACATGAAGGTCAAGAACGGGGACACTGTCAGGGTTGAATACACTGTGAAGCTTGAGGATGGCTCCGTCTTTGAGAGGACGCCTGAAGACAGGCCGCTTGAGTTCACAATGGGGGAAAAGAAGGTGGTACTCGGATTTGAGAAAGCAATCCTTGGCATGAAATTGAATGAGAAAAAGTCTTTCACCTTGAAGCCTGCTGAAGGCTTCGGCGAACGAAGGGATTCACTTGTTAAAGAGATCCCGAAAATCCTGGTTCCAAAGGATGTGACTCTTAAAGTCGGCGACGAATTGAAGGTCGAAGTTGCCGGCTCCGTCATACCAGCCAAGGTCCAGGAGATCAACGACAAGGTTGTTTTATTGGACGCCAACCATCCGCTGGCTGGGAAGACCGTAACATTCAACGTCAAAGTTATGAGCATAGACAAAAATGAAGGCCAGAAAAGGCGATAAAGTCCAGATCTCTTTCGTAGGCAGATTCAAAGACGGTGTGGTCTTCGAACGTTCCCTGGAGGATAAGCCATTGGAGTTCGTTGTCGGCTGCGGTGAGGTTCTTGAAGGACTCGATAGGGCTGTTTTAGGCATGAAATTGGACGAGGAGAAAACCATCGAGATCCCGTGTGAGGAAGGCTATGGTCCTAGAAGGGATGACCTCGTTATCGCCATTCCTAAGTCCACTATCTCCAAGGACCTGAATCCCTTTATTGGTGAGGTCTTGGTTATGAAGATGCCCGACGGCGACCGCGTTCCTGCAATGGTCCGGGATGTCAAAGAAGACGCCGTTATCATGGACGCGAATCCACCGTTTGCTGGCAAAGACCTGGTCTTCGACATCAAGCTGGTGGGCTTAGACAGTCCATGAGACGGGCTTTCTGAACCGGGTTCTGGTGTAAAAAATGAATACTTTAGCCGCCATATTGTTGATGGATGCAATAAAGCTGATCGTTTCACTGCCGGCGACGTACCTAACGCTCTGGGAGACAACGAAACTATTGAAGATAAGATTCGCCGCTCCTAAGACAACTCTCAAGATTGCTCTGATGCTATCTGGAACAGCCTTCGTTTTGGATCTGGTGAACATATATGTCCTAGTTTACGCTCAATGGTCGAACCTGGTAAAACTGGTACCCCTACTGGGGTCTCTTATACTGTACTATGCCTTCGCTTTGATTCTGATATGGGCGATGTATAGGGATACCAACAAAAAAAGCGTCATGATATGGCTGATATATGCGGCGGTCTACTTTCTGATTGTTAGGGTCTATGCTATGTATGTAACAGGTGTGATGGCATTGGTGGGGGGGGGATATAATCTAGGGTATCTAATATTCTACCATGAGAGCACTGGTCATGGCTTTGATGCCATTCATCCTAATGTGTGCATGCTTAAGCCATGAAACCTGTGAAGAGATAGGGGAGCAGGAGATTAGAGACCTGTGTTATTCAAGTCTAGCGTTGGCTGAGTCGGATGAGAGAATCTGCGACAAGATACAGAATAGCACAACAGCCGATCTATGCTGTCAGACGATAGCCTACATGAAACAAGACTCTATAATATGTGGGAAAATCCAGGACCTAGAAAAAAGGGGGGAATGCTTGCAGGAGATAAGCGAAGTGATTACGACGACCACGTCTACGACCCTTGTAATTTCTGAAGAAAAAAACGTGTCGGCTTCAACAGACAAAAAAACCTACAGGGGGAATGTGACCCTGGGAGGAGACCACGTCTACGGCGACACAATAAATCTGGCAATAAAAAACAACCTCGACGAAGGCATATTCTTTGACACAAGCATGATAGAGCCCTTCACAAGCATGTACATCGAATGCCTTGCAGAGGGGGGGTGGCAGATCTGCGATGGGCTTCAGGGGGTGGCTGAATATCCTCAAGGCTACAGCTCGGAGAGGTGGATGCAGACAGCAACAAAACTCAAAGCCGGCGAAGAACACACCTACAGACACGAGATCGCGTCAACCCCTGAGTGGAACCCATACACAGCGGAAAGATACCGGTTCAGGCTAGAATACACGTTCGGCTTAAAGGGAAGAGGCGACTGGATGAACAGAAGCCTCTTTGAAACCATCTATTCGAATGAGTTCACGATCGCTGAAAGCTAGACCTTAAATCCTCCAGATCCTTTGAGTATTTTTCCGATTTCGCCCTATCAATGCTTGGATCAGACTCAATAACCAAGTAGATGTATGCAATAACTCCTGCCCCAACGACGGCTTCTATGAACACGGTATAACCCCCATCGCGCCAATGTAATCTATTATGATCTAATCTGTAAAAACCGGATTTTAACTACATGTAGAAAATATATTATCTAAGGTGGTGGAAGTGTGTAAGACTTGCGCCTCACGTAATACAAAGAAGAAGGATGAAAAGAGATGGTCTTAGAGGCGTTGCTCTGAGAGCATCAGGTGGTCGGTTTCCACTTCAATAAATGCCTCAAAGATCTGTTTTATCCTTGGATTGGATGATGCGGTCGCGGCCTTCTTATAGAATTCGATGGCCCTGGTTTCTCTGGCATGAGACTCCTCAAGGTTCTCTCTGTTGCTTGTGTGGCAGGTTTCCTTCCGTTTATCAGTGCTGCTCAACTTCAGTATCTTCCTCCAGACTGAGGCGTGCTCTGCTTCGACCTTACCTAAAGCCTTAAACAGGAGCTTGCCTTCAGCGTCATCGGTTTTCTCGGCGGCGCAGAAATAGAAGGCTGAATTACTTAGCTCAACATCCAGGGCATGCTCTAAGATTGCTATATCCCTCTTATCCAAGCTAACGTTGAATTCTGCTTTAGCATACCTTGCTTCCTTGATGTATCGCCCATGCGCCCCGCAGAAGGGGCAGTTGGCGGGAGGCTCCTCTCCTATGTAGGGGTCACCGCATATCTCACACCTCCAAAGTTTAACCATCTCAACTCACCTCACATGTTATATCTCCCCTCCGATGTACTCCCAGACGTCGACGTCTTCGCCTGAGTTTTTTCCAAGGGTTTCGGCAGCAGTCTTGACGATGATCCCAGCAACCTTCCTGGGCTCGACTCCTCTATACTTGGTCATCCTGGTAGCAGTCATTCCCGGGTTTATGGAGTAGACCCTTATCCCCTGGGGGAGCTCTTCGGCGAGGGCTTGAGTGAAGCCGCGGACTCCGAACTTGGTTCCACAGTACGTTGTAAGCTCATAGAAACCCTGTTTACCTGCGCTGCTGGCGATATTAATTATAATCCCGTCGCCCTGTTCTAGGAAAATAGGTAAAAAAGAGCGAGTCACCTTGATAAGACCGATCAGGTTCACGTCAATCTGTTCCTCTATGTCTTCAATCGACTGCTCAACCAAGGGAGTCCAGCGAATAACCCCTGCGTTGTTTATCAGCACGTCTACCCTGCCGAATTCCTCAAGAACGTTCTCCCTCAATTCCTCGATGGATGAGTCGTCTCTAACATCCAGATGAAAGAGAACCGCTTTCCCTTTTTTTTTGCATTCAGAGTGTACCTGTTCTCCTGCGTGTTTCCCTCTGCTATAAGTTATGATAACCTTTGAGCCTTTTCTGGCGAACAACAACGCGGTTTCTCTGCCGATGCCCGAGCTTGAGCCCGTGACCAAGACAACTTTGTCTCGTAATTCCATCCTTTATTACTTTACATACGAAAATATATTTAGAATGGATGCAATAAAGGCCATAAAGACTCGGAGAAGCGTACGCGAGTACTCAGACCAACATGTGGCAGACGAAACCATCAGGGATCTGCTTGAGGCTGCCATGTGCGCGCCCTCTGCGGGCAACGAACAACCCTGGCATTTTATCGTCATAAGGGATCAGGGGGTACTGGAGGAAATACCAAGGGTGCATCCATACGCCCTCATGGTAAAGAAGGCATCCGCTGCCTTAGTTGTCTGCGGCGACACTCGGTTGGAGAAACACAAGGGATTCTGGGTGCAAGACTGTGCTGCGGCGACAGAGAACATACTGTTGGCTGCGAACGCGAAGGGATTGGGGGCAGTTTGGTTGGGCATCTATCCCCGAAAAGACAGGGTCTTAGGCATGCAGAAGCTGTTGAAGCTGCCCGAGGAGGTAATACCCCTCGCCTTAGTACCCCTGGGTTATCCTCTAAGCAGGCTTCCGGGCTCGGAAAGATTCAACGAATCAAGGATACATGAAGACCGGTGGTAGATTATCTGGGATATGGAAGTTGAATCTTCCGTTGTTTTTTATCCAGATATTGGGGCAGTGGGTCCACATGTCACATGCAGAGCAGATGGGGTTATAGTCCCACCTACCCTCCAGGTGCATTTCACGAAGCTTTGCTTTCTGTAGGTGGAAATCCATAAAGGACTTTTCATGGAGGTTACCCAGAAAAAGTTCGTTGTTTTTTCCAGAGGCTAAACCTGCGCCGCAGGGATATACGTTCCCATCCTTGTCTATGCAGATGGTCGTCCATAGCCTGAGGCAGGGATATCTATCGCCTGTATGCCTTACATGGAAGTCGTCTCTATCTATCTTACCCCCCCAGTTTATAACAGACCAAACAGAGATGTTGTCGTTTAGGCCGATAAGTGGTTTCCAGAATTCCTTGAACTCTTTGATTTCTGGTTCAGTCTTTTTTGTCTCAAGTATCTGGATGTCGACTCCAGGCTTCAAGCCTCTTCCAAGCTTTTTTCTAATAGACAAAAAGTTTTTTATGTTGTTCACCACCAGGTCATATCTATCTGCGCCAGCCAACCACCTGTAAGTGTTTTTACTGCCTGCGTTTATGCTAAGCAAAAGCCAGTCCGTCCTATCCAGTAATCTGATGAGCATCTTGGAGCATTCTTCATCCAGCAGTGTTCCATTGGTGGCAATCTGTATGAGGGAGTGGGGGCATTTGGTTTTCGTGTACTCTATTGCATCAGATAGCCTTGGATACATCAGGGGCTCGCCAACACCGTAAAGCCGGATTATGGTCCGGCTATCAACGAATCTTGCGATATTGTCGATGATCCCCTTGAAGAAGTCGAAGTCTATGTCGCCTGCATTGGAGCCTTCGATACCTGTTCGAGGGCACATAAGGCATCTGAGATTGCACCTGTTTGTCAACTCTATCCTCACCACCCGATATATGCCAAAAAAATCGCATAATCGCTGTGATTCATACAAGCCCATATACTCCCCGTAGTTGATTAGGGTCTCTAAGAGTTTTATGACTGGTTTTCCCTTACTTAATATGTTTTTTATCGGACTCTGTTTTTTAGTCATTGTGCTACAGTGCCTTTTTGTATGGTAACTAATTGACTTTAATCATCTAATAAATGGTTTATATACCTGTCTTACCCTATCCCTTATTGTGATGGACGCATCGATTCAGGGTAAGGGTTGCAGTGTTGTATGCTTTTTCTTCAGCTTCGGCTATTCCTATTTTCGCTAGATAGCGTCCGCGATTCCGCCATAAACTGCTTGGTGTGTCTTCTTCCTTTCATATCTCGATCTTTGAGGTGATCTATATGAGTTACACAGGAAAAGCCGTTCGACTGGAGCGGATAATGAACAGGGAAACAAAAAGGACAGTGATAGTTCCAATGGACCACGGGATGAGTGTGGGTCCCATCCCGGGTTTAGTGGACATGGGGGAGACCGTTGACTTAGTGGCTGAGGGAGGTGCTAATGCCGTCTTAGGGCACATAGGTCTGCCATTGTTCGGCCACAGAAGACATGGGAAAGACATTGGATTGATACTCCACCTATCAGGGAGTACGTCGATCAGCCCGGACCCGAACAATAAGGTGTTGATGACGCCAGTAGAGGATGCGATAAAGATGGGCGCTGATGCTGTTTCTGTTCACATCAACATAGGGGCTGACACGGATTGTGAGATGCTGCGCAAGCTGGGTATGACGGCCAGCAAGTGCAGGGAATGGGGGATGCCTCTTCTGGCGATGATGTATCCCCGGGGGAAGAAGATCAATTCAGAGCATTCTGCGGAATATGTGAAGATCGCTGCGAGGGCGGCGGCGGAGATAGGCGCCGACATAGTGAAGACAAACTATACAGGCGACGTGGACTCCTTCAGGGAGGTGACTAGGGGTTGTCCAGTGCCTGTGGTGGTAGCGGGTGGTCCTAGGATGTCGACAACACGTCAGCTGTTGGAGATGATACATGACTCAGTAGAGGGAGGGGGCTCAGGCGTTGCTATAGGTAGAAACGTCTTCCAGGCCAGGAACCCAACGGAGATGGTGAAAGCCATAGTAAAGATAGTGCACGAAGGCTGTGAAGTGGATGAGGTGTTGAAGGAATTCAGGTTATGAAGTAACGACCTTGAAGTCCTTGAAACTGCCGGTTTCAGTCAAAAACTCTATCTCAGTCTCGAGAAGGGACCGGTGTTTTTCCTCCTCCCCCAGTAGCTCTTTAAAGAATCTTCTGAGATCTGGTTTTTCTGCTTTCTCAGCCAGTTCATGGTAGAGCTTGATGCTGTTGTCTTCCACCCTTATGGCTATGTTTAATGCGTCAAGGGCGTCTGATCTTTTATCTAAGTTGCCTCCTGGGACGTGTTTTTCAAAGATTCTGTCCGCTTTTTTCATCTTCTTGATCCGGTTCCTGTACTCGCAGTATCCTCTGTTGGATCTCTTTTTATAGATTTCGACGATCTTGTCGTAGTGTATCAGTTCCTCCCCGGCGAGATAGCGGAAGAACTCTTGGCCCTCCCTGCTTGTTGTATGCTCAGCACATTGCATGTAGAATTCATGGCCCTCTATCTCTAAGTTCAAGGCCTTATCCAAGGCACTATAGAAACCGTTGGAGTTCATTCATGTCCCTCGTTGGTTAAGTATTAGTATGCGAGATAAAAAGTCGAAATGCAGTACGATGGAGCCATGGAGAAGCTTAGGGAGCTATCCGATCCCAGAGCGCTTCTTGAGGGATCTGAAGAGCGAGACGGTCTAGAACAGGCTCAGGGTATCATAAACCAGAGTTCGTGTTCCCAGCCGTTTCTTGCGTACTGGCTTTGGGTGTAGTTTCTACCCCCTCTAGATGCTGTGACGTTGTATGTGTCCCCTGAAGGTACCTCCATTGAATAGAATCCTTCCCCATCCGTTGTGTCTACTGCTTCCTCTTCACCAGTCGTCTGGGATATTGCATAGACCTTCACGCCTTTAACTGCGAGCCTGGTTGTCTTGTCCATGACGTAGCCGTTGATCACAGCAGACCCTGTTTTTTCCCCTTGTATGTTTATCAGACAAAGCCCTTGTGCGCTTTTTCTCTCTATGAGCTCGCAGACGCTCTCATTCCTGGATTTTATCCCCAGACTGAGGAGGCAGTTGTCTCTTTCAATCTGGTCTTCATAGGTCATGCAGTCGTCTGCTGAATCAACATGCAGGTAGGACAAGGTTGTCGTCGTGGTTGTTGAGGTGGTCGTCTTTGTCGTAGTCGTTGTGGTTGTTGTGGTCGTCGTCGTTATTGATGTTGTTGTTTCTTCCCCCTTTTGTTCAACGCATCCCACCAATGCAATCATTAAGCATACCAGAATCGTGAGATGTCTTGTGTTCATCTTGGTTTTCCCTCATCGACGTCTTTTTTGAATACGATGGTCCTGTAGGGGAAGGGTATCTCTACCCCCTCCTTGTCGAATCTTTCCTTTATGTTCTTGTTGAGGTCGCAGCCCAGTCGGAAGGCTGCTGCCGGATCCGGCGTCCAGACGTAGGCCCTCAGTTTGACTGAGGAGTCACCGAATCCGATGACTTTGACTGACACAGGCTCATGGCCTTTGATCTTTTCCTCGGTTGTTCGTTTGTCCAGGAAGTCGGGGTGCTTGATCGCCTCATCTTTCATGATATTCATCGCCTTATCTATGTCGGAGTCGTAGCTGATCCCGAATTCCACGAATTTGCAGATCCTCTCGTCTCCGAGCTGGGCGTTCTCTATCACTTCATTACCGATTATAGAGTTGGGTATGACAATGCGCTTGTTTTCGAAGGTTTTTATCACCGTATGCCTCAAGTTTATGTCCTCCACGATTCCACTAATGTCCTCCTTTATCTTTATTCTGTCTCCTACCCTGAAGGGTTGGAATATGGAGATAAAAAGACCGCTGACTACATTAGAGAAGGCCTGTTGGGAGGCGAAACCGATGATCACTGCTATGACGCCCGCCCCTGCGAATATGGAGAGGGATAGTGTTCTTAGGTCCTTTATACTATAAATGGCGATGCCTAAACCGACTGTGTAGATTACTGCGGATATCAGATGCTTCAGGAAGTTGTATCTGGTGGGGTCAACCTGGAGCAATTCAGACGACTTATTGAATGATCTGTCCAATATTCTCCTAACGAACTTTGCGACAATGAATGTGGTTACGACTATGATTGCGGCCAGGGTCAGTTCTCTTAGGTCGAAAGTGGTGTCTGGGAATATGTCAGATAAGTCCATATTGATTATGATTGAGATTTGGACATAAAATATGGTGGATTTTAAATCCTGAATTGGTAATAATAGGATATGATTCCGAAGAGGGTATTCTTTGTGAAGGGTCTGGGCGTTCATAAGGATAAGCTCGCATCCTTTGAGTTGGCTCTCCGGGATGCTGGCATAGAGAAATTCAATCTAGTGAATGTTTCCAGCATTCTGCCCCCAAGGTGCGAGGTCGTTAAGCCAGATGCTGGGTTGAAGCATATGAAGCCTGGCCAGATCGTGTATTGTGTGATGGCGAAGACTGAGACAAATGAGCCGAACAGGCTTGTCTCCGCGGCGATAGGATGTGCCGTTCCGAATAATAAAGACATCCATGGTTACCTGTCAGAGCATCACGCCTTCGGCGAGAAGGGTAGTGTTTCAGGGGAATACGCGGAGGATCTTGCAGCCACCATGCTTGCAACAACCCTCGGAATACCATTCGACCCAAACAAGGCGTGGGATGAGAGGAAGCGGATCTATAAAGCAAGCGGTCACATATTCAGGACAACCCATATCTGCCAATCCGCCGAAGGCAACAAAGGCGGATTATGGACGACGGTGATCGCTGCCGCAGTCTTTGTGGTCGAGGATGGACAATAAACCCTGTTTTGGTGGTCTTACTGGGGACTACTCCTCCTATGATAGGTCAAGCATAGTTATCCTACCTGTGCCGTTCGATAAAACCTGCAGCTGGCTTCCCGGCGCAGTTAAGGGTCCTGAGGCCATCATCCTGGCATCCCCTAATCTGGAGCTATATGACATAGAGACCGATTCAGAGGTATACCCTAAGGGGATACACACGTCTGATCCTGTTTTAGCCGAAACCTCTGAGGAGATGATTAATGGAGTCTATGGCAGGGTCAGGTCTCTTTTATGTGATGGGAAATTCGTTGTCACGCTTGGCGGGGAACATTCTGTCTCCATCGGCTCTGTGAAAGCATATCAGGAATTCTTTAAGGACCTGTCTGTTCTGCACTTGGATGCGCATATGGACAGCAGGGACTCCTATGAAGGCGACGAGTACAGTCACGCATGCACCATGGCCAGGATTAGGGAATTCATAGATGTTGTGGTATCAGTCGGAGTGAGGAGCATGGATTCCTCAGAGCTTTCTCGAGTGGACCAGAACAATATCTTCTACGCGCATGAGATCCATGACAGGAGTGACTGGATCAGGGAGGTAGTGAATAGGCTCACAGATAACGTATATGTCTCGATAGACCTTGACGTCTTCGACCCCTCAATGATGCCTTCAGCTGGCACACCCGAGCCTGGCGGCTTGGACTGGTACCAGGTCAATGATCTCGTAAAGGCCGTATCAAAGAAAAGGAATATCGTCGGCTTTGATGTGGTGGAGCTTTCGCCGATTGAAAGTAATAAGGCGCCTGACTTCTTGGCTGCGAAATTGGTCTACCGCATCCTATCAGAGAGATTCTATAAAGAGTAAGTTTTCTCTTTTTCAGCAATCAATACGTTGTCGTGTATTTTCTTGAATTCCTCGGGGTTTAGGGTGTGGACTGGGATCAATAGATCAGGTTTTATCTTTTTTATTGTATACTCTAGGTCTTTTTTGCTTGCATGGCCCGAACAATGAATTTTATGCAGTCTTATCTTGAAGTGGCTGAGCCAGTTAAACAATACTCTTCGCATGTCTTCGTTGTCTTCGCCTTCAAGGAAGTGCTCGCTTGAGCTGTAGATGTAGTCTGCGTTTTCCGGCTTTATGTAGACTAGCTCCATCAGCTTGTTGAAGTTCGTATACAAAACGTAGTCTTTCTGTTTTTCCCCTATCTCCTTGTAGGTGATTTTTTTATCCAAAAATTCTCTCTCGTATTTGAGGTAGTCTGTGTCGCAGAATCTGCATGACTTGGAGAGGCGGAAATACACCTTGATGTTTTCGTCTTCGCGTGGATCCGGTAGCTCCACTTTTTCGCGGAGGCCGTCTATGATGTATGCAAGCCGTGTGTCTATGACAAGTTCTCGGCCGTTCCCAATAGCTGCGTCATAGACTGATTTAAAGCGGTCTACGTTGGACATCGCAAAGTTGGCGAAGACCAATCCACGTGAATCCCCTATTATGTCTTTAATTTTTTTGTAGACTTGTTCTTCGGTGTATTGTTTCTCTGGGTCGGGGGTCATCCGGGTGCCTTCGCAGAGCATGCAGGTTGGACTGGATCTGGCAGCCTCTCTTATGAACTCCTCAGTGAACTCCTGTTTGGGTCCGTGGCGTCTGAAGTCTCCGGTGAAGACGATGTTCCCGCTTTCGGTGTTTATTATGTAGCCATATGCTCCCGGGGTGGAGTGTTCTACATGCACTGGCTTGAGGAGCATGTGTTTTATCCCTATCTCATCCCCTGACTTGAAGAGGTTCATGTGGTTGTGTTCTCCAGTCGTGTTGAATCTGGGATAGAGTATATTGTACAAGTCAAGCATCTTCTTGGTTCCATGGCCCATGTATACGGGTATGTCTTCGTCCAAGAAGCAGAGGTGTCCTGTGTGGTCGCTGTGGTGGTGCGTGATAAAGATGCTGTCTATGTCTGGTTTCTCATATGGCATGTCCGTGAACTTCAACATCTTCTCTGAGTAGATTTTTGGGATTCTGGGCATCAGATCAAATTCTAAGTAGCACTCCAGCCCGTTAACGCTCCTTGGCTGCAGATAATCATAGAAGTAGTCGCATCCGAAGTCGAAGCTCATCCCGAAGTCTAAAAAAACTTTTGCGTTTTTTTCTTGCAGGAGGATCTTGTTGCCGCCTATCTCTCCTGCGCCGCCGTAGAATGTCAGAGATGCCACGTATACTATTGTGTGTACTGGCTAATATTCACACGCTTTCGCTTTTGTCGAAGAGGTATGTTCCGAGGACGACCATTAGGAGGGAGAAGCCGATGCAGACAATCAAATCCACCATAAACGGGAATGAGGATGCTCCTATCAAAGATGCTCTGAGGCCGTCCACTCCATAGGTCAGCGGGTCTATGTATGATAGGAACTTTATCGCCGAAGGCAGGTTTTCTATTGGAAACAGGGCGCCGGATAGAAAGAATAATGGGAAGATGACGAAGTTCATTATTAGCTGGAATCCGTGCATGTCCGTCATCTTGGAGGCGGACACTAAACCGAGTCCTATGAACGTAGTCGAGATCAAGACCATGAACAGGAGGGCTCCGAGGAGTGGCATGACGCCGGTTATCTTGAATCCTAGAAATGTTGAGAGCAGGAGTATCAGGGTGCCTTGTATCATGGTGGTCGTCATCCCCCCAACTATCCGTCCGAGGACTATTGAAACCCTTTTCACGGGAGCAACCATTATCTCCTTCAGGAATCCGAATTCTCTGTCCCATAAAACCGAGATGCCTGCAAACATCGAGGAGAACAGCATGGTCATGCCAACTATCCCTGGTACGAGGAATGTTATGTAGTCAACTCCTTCTGGGACCCCGGCAACTGCCGTTTTCGTGAAACCGAATCCGAGGAATACAAGGAAAAACAAAGGCACCACCAGTGATCCGATGATCCTGGATTTTGACCGGTAAAATCTCTTCAATTCCCTCAGCCAGAGAACATATACTGCGATCCATTCGATCATCCCTGCATCCTCCTCCTCATCATATCCCGGCGGGTCTCGTTTTTGTTGTCTCCGGTTTCCCTTATCCTCTTCCCTGTGAAGTGGAGGAAAACATCCTCCAGGCTTGGTTTATGCAAATTGACTGAGACGATCTTGTAATCCATGTTTTGGGCTTCACTGATCAACTCAGGTATTCGTTTATCCCCTTTTTCTACTGTGAGGCAGATGCTGTTTTCTCCTATGCCAAGATGCTGGCATGTTTCGGTGTCGTATTTCTTAAGTGTCTTTATCCAGTCATGTTTTTTTAGGCTCTCCATGAAAGAGTCTATGTCTCCTTCGACTTCCAGGGATATTACGTCTCCTCCAAGCAGGTCTTTTAACCTGTCTGGTGTGTCCATTATGACGATCCTCCCATGGTCGACGATGGCAACCCTGTCGCATAGGTAGTCTGCTTCTTCCATGTAATGGGTCGTCAGGATTATGGTTACATTGTTTTCTTTATTGAGTCTCTGTATGTATTCCCAGATGTGCCTCCTGGTTTGTGCATCCAGTCCTAGGGTGGGTTCATCAAGGAATAAAACCTTGGGTCTGTGCATTAATCCCCTGGCTATTTCAAGGCGTCTCTTCATCCCGCCTGAGTAGTTCTCCACGAGGATGTTTTCTTTATCCCTTAGTTCTACGACTTCAAGGACTTCGTCTATTCTACCTATTCTCTCCTCCTTGTTCATCCCATACATCATGGCGTGGAATTCCAGGTTCTCTCTTCCCGTAAGCTTCGTGTCAAGTGCGGGTTCTTGGAAGACCATGCCAATCTTCCTCCTCACAGCATCTCTCTCTTTGTAGATGTCGGCTCCTGCAATGTCTGCTTTTCCCGAGCTTGGTTTGAGCAGCGTTGACAGCATGTTTAAAGTGGTTGTCTTTCCTGCGCCATTCGGTCCCAACAAACCGAATAGCTCTCCCTCCTCTACTGAGAATGTGATGTGGTCTACTGCCGTGAATCCGTTGAAGGTCTTGGTCAGGTCCTTGATTGCTATAGTGTCCATTCCAGGTAATATACCAAGTATTGTATCTCAAAAAACCACAGCATTTATATAGGTGGATGTTATATATAACTAACATAATGTTAGAAATAAATAACATGAGGTGTGTGAATGAAAGAAAAAACAAGACTGATCATTGGCGCAGCAGTGATCGTTGCAGTCGTCGGGACTTTGGCGCTCTATTCGGTCTCAGATGAGAGCATCGACTTAATGGAACTTGTTGGCATCGTATTAGTGCCTATGTTGCTCGTCTTCGGGGCCTTCTTCTTCCTCTGGCGTAGGGCTAAGAGCATTAGATCCGGCCTCCCGACGGAGGACGAATACTCTAAGAAGATCAGCTATAAGGCGGGCTACTATTCTTATCTTGTCTCCCTCTATGTGGCTTTGGCTGGGATGTTTTTCGAACTCGAAGGCCATGAACTGGGAGCGGCAGTCATAATCATCCCTGCTATGGTATTTATGGGCTCTTATCTCTACCTGGAGAGAAGAGGTGATCCCAGTGGACTATAGAAGGTACCGTTTTTATAAGCTATTGTTTGTTATGATGTTGACTGCGTTGACAGCTTTTTTCGTCGTCGCAGGAAACTACATAATACCCCTTTTGGCATTCGTCGTCGCATGTGGTCTGATCTATGTCCTCAAGGCAAGGGTCGACGAAAGATTATCCGATGAAAGAGTGGATGGGATCGCTGGCAAAGCCGCTAGATTGACTTTTTCCATCTCGGCGGTAGTTATGGCACTGACTGGTATGGTATTGATTGCTGTGAGAGAAGAATACCCTGCTTATCTGTTGACTGGATACGTTCTCTCATACATTGTATGTGGGATGATGCTCATCTATGTGGTCTTTTTCATGTACTATCACAGGAGGGGGGATCAGATGTGAAGACTCGGATCAAGGAGCTGCGGGCGAGATATGATCTGACTCAAGAGGACCTGGCGAGGAAGGTTGGTGTGCGTAGAGAAACCATAGTCTTCTTGGAGAAAGGCAAATACAACCCCTCCCTGAAGCTGGCTCACGACGTCGCCAAAGCGTTGAATACAAGCATAGACGAATTATTCCTGTTCGAGGACTGAAGGAAGATTTGTGTTTTTTTTTACAGTGTTTTCCTTATCCTTACGTGAGCTTAATCTTATGAAGGGGGGTGGGATGATGGTCAACTGGAAAATAAAAATCTGTGCTCTGTTTTTCGGGGCTTATTCTGGCTGATGATCTTGTTGGGAGACTTATCATCGGTTTGGTCTGTTTGCTTGTTAGCATAGGATGGTTTGGTCAATATCTTCATCGTACAAACCGCCATACCTAAATTCTTGCAGGCGTTTTTTCTTTTTTACTTTCACAAATATAAACTGTAGGATTTTATTGATCCAATCTAGTGGGAGGTGTATGAAATGAGCGAAGTAGAATGTTGCCCTAGGTTTGATCCAAGACCATGGGATGGGAAGATGCTTGAATGGAAGGATAAAAAATTCATCAAAGATCGCGTGTTGACTTTCTTCTTTATGCCGCTTAATTTTGGCGGCGTCATGAAGAGGCTTGATGGGATGGTGAGGAAAGCAGGTGCAAGAATACCTGACAATCTGTGCTTGTCTGATCACACTTCTAAGTGGAACATGGACGTCTACCTTGCAGTCGACAAGGAAATCCTGGATGTAGAGAACGTAACCCTGAGTGGGAGATTCTTGAGCAAAGTCTATGAGGGTTCATTCAAGGATACTGGAAAATGGTGTAAGGACTTTGAAGACTATGCGAAGAGCCAAAACCTTAACATAAAGAAATGGTACATGTGGTATACTACCTGCCCAAAATGCGCTAAAAAATACAGGAGAAACTATGTGGTAATCATCGGAAGAGTGAGTTAACATGAGTAAAGAGGTTGATGGATATATTGAAAAACAGGATTCCTCTCAAAAAGAGATCTGCAAGAAACTGAGGAAGATCATCTTAGAGACTTACCCAAGTATCCAAGAAGAAATGAAGATGGGCGTGCCCTGGTATGTAGGAAAATTTTATATCGTCGGTTTAAGGGACTCAGTCAACCTTGGTTTTTGTATCCAAGGTCTATCAAAGAAAGAAATAGATCACTTTAAAGGCCGGGGCAAATATATGAGGCACCTGAAATTTCGTTCTATGGATGAAATCGATGAAAAAAAGATTATTACATTGTTGAAGTTGATCAAGGACTAGAGCAGGAAGAAAGACAATCCCATGAGTATGAAGATTATGCCAGAGATTCTAGAAAGTGCACACCTATCCAGTCTCGTGGAGATGAATCTGCCTAGGTAGATGGCTGCGATAGAAAGCAGCGCCAATGCGACTACTACGCCTGCTAGGACGAGTTCGGCCCGATACTTAGTCGCGAACAAAGCTGCTGCAATCTGCGTCTTGTCGCCCCACTCCGTCATAAAGATTAGAGAGAAACCAGCGATCAGGGGATTCTTCAGCGGTTTGGTGTCGCATTCTCTTCCCTCATTGTTTCGGAGGATGAGCAGCCCGAAGAGGATGAACACGAAGCCTGAAAAAACCTTGAGTGCGGCTTCGGGTGCAACCTTCGTCACCCATGAGCCTGCGAGGACTGCTACGCCGTCGACGACAAAAAAAGCCAGGACCACACCCAATAGAAGCCGCAGGTGTTTGTCGGTCTTAGATGAGAGCAGCAGGATGCAGAGCTGCGTCTTGTCGCCTAACTCTGCAAGCCCAACAGCGATTAAAGGAATAAGGAAGCTTTCTATCATCTAAAGTATAAAAGTTTCAAAAAAGAAAAAAAAGGCAGGCTTTTTTTTTATGCTGCCCACTGGCATTTTTTGTCTACGCATCTGCAGCTTAGGCTGTAGTCTTCTGAATTGTAGCAATCTCTGTATTCACATGTAGTGATTATGGGATCCTCGTTCTTGCTTTGGCAGACTTGTCCAGAACAGCCTCCAGTAACGCAGTCGCTCTCATCCTTGCAGGAGCCATACGTTGAAGTGCCGCAGAATTCTTTGAGTATGCGGTAGGGTGATGGGCAGATTACGGTGCATCTGCCGTCTATGCACTTCGACGTGTAAGGGCAATGCGATAGCATGAGGTATCTCCCCGGAGTAACGCAGTCGCTGTCCTGGTTACATGGGTTCCTCGTGAATTCAGCGACTTCATACTCTTCCTCCCCGGGAGGTACGCATTCACTGCCGTTGCTGCTATAGAATCTCCATTCCTCGCATACTCTGCCGTCTGGGAGAACACAGTAACCTGCCTGCCCTTCAGGTGTTTCCACCATCCTAAGTTCTCCACCCTGTTTTTCGCAGTAGACCGAGGCCGGATTCGCGATTCCAATCTCAGCATCTTCGCCTTCGGGCGGCAGCAACCCAGTGCATCTCCAGTTTATCTCAGCCGTTTTCGCTTCAATGTCGACGATGCATGCTGGATTACATCCCTGCTGTTCTATGTCGAGGTCGATCCACCATGTTCCAGTATTCGAATTGCAGAATGCAGTGTCCTTCAGTCGGTCGCCGCATTCGCTCTCTACTGCAATCTGCTTAGCCTCGGATAGACTCATGCTTTCACCCGTTGCTGTCATACAAACCTCTTCGGTGAATGTTCTGCCATCAGGTGTTTTGCACTGTCGTGGGTAGCTTTCCATTACTGGATAGCCTGCATTAACGCAATCCTCAAAGCTATTCACTACCGGCACACAGGAGTTGCCGTCAAAGCATTCGTCTTCGCCGCAGTCACAAATCTTAACCACATGGCTGTTGTCCGGGGAACAACCGCATGCCCCGACCAGGCAGAGGTTCGGGAAATCATTGACTGACTTACAGCACATTCTTCTCGTAATCTCCCCCCCCGAGTCGATGCAAGATTTCTCCAAGGCATCAGGTACCTGTCGTATGCATCCACTGACTAAGACGATCCCCAATACTGCTAAAACAATAAGATCTGATTTTTCCATCTTTATCTTTCACCCTCTTTTTTTTTGTTATATCATTTTTTGGGGGTACATAAAAAGCCAAGCGATTTTGTTCGGCGTAGACCGAAACTACATTTTTTTCTGTATGAGTGAAGCGAGTAAGTCGAGAAAAAACCTGCTTATCCTCCTAAGAGGTTCTGATCTCCTTATTAGCTGGGCTGGGTATGGGCTTATCTGGTAGTAGACTCTCGTGAAGACGACGCCGAATGGATGTCTTAGGAGGAATTCGTCTCTGAACTTGTAGAATACTGTGAGTTTTTGATATGATTCTGTACCGTATGTTGCAGTTACTATGAAACAGTCCGAGGTAAGAGAGCAGCTGTCGCCTTTTCTCGACCTTCTTGGTCTGGATCTGATTAACTCGACCTCGGGCGGATTTGATTCTTCTTTCTTCGGAGCGCTTTTTGGGGTTAATTCAGCCTTCGGTGTTTTTCCTTCAGCCTTCAGGGTGCGGTCTCTGTCCACAAAATACTCGATGAAGTCTACTCGCTGGCAGTTGGGGCATATCAGTGTTCTCTCCTTCACCAGCCGCATGTCTATGTGCCATTCGGTTCCGCACGCAGGGCATGAAGCTGTCTTCTTTGTCCCAGTCATTCTTATTAATTCTTATTCATTTCTCCTTAATATCTATAAGATGCCTAAACAGATTCTGTCTTCTATGCGGGAGAGGAACAGGTATATCGCGTTTGAGTTGATAAGTGATTCGGCTTTGAGTAGAAGTGATATCGTCAAGGCTGTATGGGGTTCAGTCTTAAGGTTCTTGGGCGAACTCGGTGCCAGCAAGACGAGTTTGTGGGTCATGGACTGGGATGAGAAACACAACAGGGGAATATTGAAGGTAAACCATAAATCACTGGAAGAAGTAAGGGCAGCGCTTGCATTGATGAAGGAGGTCAACGGACAACGGGTTACCCCCCACATCCTTGGAGTCTCAGGAACCGTCAAAAAAACACGAGAAAAATACTTGGAAGAAAAACCTTGAATCTGCCTTCGGCAGATTCCTTTTTCTTTCGCTGAGCGAGACCTTCGGTCTCGACTCAGACAAGACCATAGGTCTTGCTGATAGCACTTTTCTTTTTTTTCTAAAAAGAAAAGGGCTATGGGGTGATGGGCCCGCGGAGGTTTGAACTCCGGACTTCTCGATTATCAGTCGAGCGCTCTAACCAGGCTGAGCCACGGGCCCAGGGGGACTGTTATCTGCCTGTAGCCCTTCTTTTGGGATGCAATACTTTTCTTTCTAAGAAAAGGGTTGCAACCTAGCTGAGCTACGGGCCCTCTGGGAGTTAAGATTATTCGATTGCTGCCATAAAAATTAGGTTTTTTTCTTGCTCGGGCATTCTGGGTTGACGCAGATGGTCCAAGGTTTTTTGCCTGATACGATTATTGTTGAGTATCCGCAGACTTTGCATTTTTCTGAGATCTTTAGGTCTCGTTTTGGCAGGGATATGGTGTACTTGCATTTTGGGTAGTTGTCGCAGCCTATGAAGTATCCTCCGAACTTTGATTTCCGCAATACGAGGTAGCCGTCGCATTTGAGGCATTTGCCGAGTGATTCTTTTTTCTCTCTCACATTAGTTGATTTGAGGGAGCTTGCAAGCTTTTGGCCGATTTTTTCCTCGTTTTGGTTGAAGTTCTCCGATATTTTTTTTATCACCTCTCGGCCTTCTTCTATGACTTTCTCTGGCTCTATTTTTCCTGCTTCTATCTGTTCCATCTCTTTCTCGAATTTTCTGGTCAGTTTCTCGCTGAGGACCTCTGAGCAGAATTTGTTGAGTGTGTCCACTACGTTTAAGCCGAGTGGTGTTACCTCTATTGATTTGCCGTCGAGGTATCCCCTCTTGTAGAGTGTGTCCAGTATCTGCGACCTTGTTGCCTTGGTCCCCAGGTTTTTTTTCTCCATTTCTCTGATGATGGAGGATGGCGTGTATCTCTTCGGTGGCTGGGTTTCCTTCTCATAGAGGTTTATCTCTTCCACATTCAGTAACTCGCTTTTCCTTAGCTCTGGTAGCTCGTTTTCTTCGAATTTAGCGTATCTTCCGTAGAGCTTATGCCATCCTTTCTCTACTGTCCTAGTGCCCTTGGCTATGAATATTTCACCGTTGTTGTCTAATTCTACTGTCACGGTTTCCCTTACAGCGGGTTCGCCGAATACTGCTAGGAATCTTCTTACGACGAGGTCGTAGATTTTTTTCTGTTCTGTGCTCAAGCCTTTGGGGACTTCGCCTGTGGGGTGGATTGCTGGATGTGCGGGGTCCTTCTTTTTTCCGTTTTTTGGTTTCAGCGCCTTCTCTGAGAGTAGTTCGTTGATGGATTCGGTGTACTCATTAATGACGCGTAGTTTTTCCATGATCTCTCTGTAGTTTATCTCTTTTGGCAGTTGCTGGCTTGAAGTTCTCGGATAGCTGATGTATGCGTTCGTGTAAAGTTCCTGTGCTATGTCTAGTGTGTTCTTTGGCAGTATGTTGAGGTGCTTGTATGCTTCGGTCTGCAGCGTGGTCAGGTCGAAGGGTGGTGGCACTGGTTGTTCGTACTTTTTTTTCTGGATTTTTGAGACGATTGCGGTGTCACCGCATTTTTGTTTCACTGCGACGGCTTTGTCTTTGTCCCAGAACTTGCCTTCGATGTGCAGTGCTTTGATCTGTGTTTTGTTTTTGATTGCAGTTAACTCCAGCTCCCAGTATGTTTCTGGCTTGAATTCCTTTATCTGTTGTTCTCTCGTTGCCAGGATCTTGAGGGTTGGGCCTTGGACTCGGCCTATGCTTAGCGTCGTATAGCCTCGAGCCCTTCTTATTGCGAGCGTCAGTGCGCGGGATAGGTTTATTCCCCAGAACCAGTCCAAGACGTGTCTCGTTAATCCGGCATCTGCCATGCCTCTGCTAGTGGGCTCAAGGTTCTTGTAGGCGTTGATGATTGATTCTCTGGTGAGGGTTGAGAACTTCATGCGTTTCACGTTTTCCTTGAAGGGGTCTATGTTGCACGCGTATTTTATGACGTTGAAGCCTATGACCTCTCCTTCAACGTCGTAGTCGCATGCGTTTATGTAGGATTCGCATTTCTTTGCGAGGGACTTTATATTGTCTAGGTAGTCTTTGGTGAAAGCCGAGCTTCTGTTCGCTTTATAGCTTGGAACCCATTCTATGTCGAATACTGGATACTTCCAGAAGCCGCCGTTTTTCTCCATGAGGGTGTATATGTGGCCTACTGCGGGCGCTATCAGAATGTCGTCTACGCTATAGTAGCGGACCTTTCCCTTGCTGTGCTTTTCCGCCCTACCAATGCTGTTCGCGATTCTTTCTGCAACGTTGGGTTTTTCTGTTACGATCAGTGTCGTCATCTTTTTTTTCTATTTTACTGTTATTCCGTGTTTTTCTGCGATGTCTTTGAATGCTTCTGTTAGGTATTTTATTTGTTCCCATGTGAGGCCGTAGGTGCTTAGTTTAAGCTGTTTTGTGGCTCCAGGAAAGATGCCGGTTATTTTTCTCTTATCTAGTTCGTCGTAGAGGAAGAAGCCCTTCTTTTTGTGGGTCTGAGCTACTTTGTCGAAGGAGTTCGTACAGTCGACTTTAGTGAATGTGTGTCTTCTAGGTAACTCTGATATGATGGAGTTGCCTTCTATGTTGAGGAATTCCTTGATGAAGTATTCGATTTTTTTCAGTTCCTGATCCCAGTGTTTCACCCTCTCCTTGACTCTGGGGAAGGATGCCATCATCGCTATGAGGGGGGCGCCCATGACTGTGCAGCCTAGGAGGTAGACCTCCTTTATGCCAAAACTTCTGCCTGAGATGTCTCCCCTGTTTGAGGTTGTCTTGAAGATCTTTTCTGCGTATTCTCTCGTGGTGGCTAGGACTCCGGTTGGTGCGGGGGAGGCCATGCTTTTGTGTCCTGAGCCTATGATGAAGTCTGCACCTATCTCTTTTCCATCGACGGGCATTACTCCGACGGTGTACGCTCCGTTGTAGAGGAAGGGGATGTCGTATTCGTGTGCCACATCAGCTATTTCCTTGACTTTGTGTTCGTTTCCGTATGTGTAGTCTATGTGGGGTATTGCTATTAGTTTCGGCAGCTTTCCTGTATCCCTTTTCACTTCCTCGATTTTTTTCTGGGTATTTTCTGCGGTTATGATGTTGTTCTCGTCTAAGGAGATCTCCTTCCATTCAGCGCCGGCGGACTCGATTGCTAGGGCGAGGCTGTAGTGTCCGACTTCTGCTATGAGCGCTGTATCTCCTTTGTCGAGTAATGCATTCGCTACTATCTGGAAGCCGCTGCGTGCGCCTTTGACGACCCTCACAGCATCCATGTTCAGGAAGTCAGCCAGTTCCGAATAGAATTCCTGGACTGGGGGCCTCTTTATATAGTCGAGGCGGAAGGGCTTGAGGCAGTGATCGCACACGGAATAGCCGTCGCCGTAGGCGATCAAAGCCTTCCTCGCTTCGGGGGTGAGTCTTCCGCCGGCCTGTATCGGGTTCAGGTTTATGTGGTCTTCTTCTCTGAGCCTGAGTTCGATCCTGTCTGCTAGGTACTTTATCTCTGAGCCGCTTTTATTGTATTCTATCTCCTCTAATGTTTTCTTCACCCTCTGTAGGATGTCGTGGAATCTCTTACTTTGTTCGTTGTTTAATTCATGTGTTGGAGATGTTTCTCTGAGGATTTCACGCAGGTCCTCTAATGCAAACAGTGCCTCATATGTTTTCTGTGATCTGACATCCATTTTTCGTTAAGTATTGTATTTTTTCTATAACATATTCTATGTCTTCTTCATTATTAATTCTTCCAAGTGTGAGTCTAAGAGACTTGCAGGCTTCTTCTGCCGTTAAACCGATGGCGGATAGGACGTGTGATGCCCCGGTTGAGTGGGCGGAACACGCTGATGCGGCGGAGGCATATATGTTTTTTCTACTTAGCTCTGATACGAGGTCTATTTGCTTCATATTTGGGAACGTGAAGTGTGCGTTGTTTTGAAGCCTCTTCTTAGGATGACCATTAAGTCGGCAGCAGTCTACTTCGAGAACGCCTTTGATTAGTCGGTCCCTGAGCCTAGTCAACCTTTCTGAGTCTTCACTCATCTTTTTCACTGAAAGCTCAAGTGCGTGGGAGAAGCCGACAATGCCTGGAATGTTCTCAGTACCTGATCTAAGGTTTTTTTCATGCCCTCCCCCATGGATCAGCGGTTCAAGCCTCGCACCCTCCCTAACATATAATGCTCCGACACCCTTCGGCCCATATAGCTTATGGGAAGAAATTGAGAGAAGGTCGACATTCATCTTTTTCATGTTCAGGGGGAGCTTTCCAGCAGTCTGCACTGCGTCAGTGTGGAATATTATGCCCTTATCTGCTGCGATCTCGCCGATTTCCTCTATTGGTTGTATGGTTCCAATCTCGTTGTTTGCATGCATAACCGAGATGAGGAATGTATCCTTGGTTATCGACTTCTCCACTTCTGTGATATCCACTAAGCCGTATCTGTCTACAGGGAGATAGGTGACCTTAAAGCCTTTCTCTTCCAGAAACCTGCATGGGTTCAGGACAGCCTTGTGTTCTATACGATCTGTTATGATGTGTCTCTTCTTGTTTCCATAGGCGGTTCCCTTTATCGCCAGGTTGTCTGATTCCGTCCCGCCTGAAGTGAATACTATCTCATCCGGGTTTGAGTTAATTGCGGCGGATGCTCTGATGCGTGATTCATCCAATGCTCTTCTAGCATCTACTCCAAAGGAATGCATGCTGGAGGCATTCCCGAATTTTTCTGAGAAATAGGGAAGCATTGCCTCCAAGACGAATGGGTCAACAGGCGTAGTTGACGCATGATCCATGTAGACTCGCTTCATTCGATACCCTCCAAGTCCAATGTGATATCCTGGTATCCCAAATCCTTGAATCTCTGGATTAGTCTCCTGGACTTTAGGATGGTGTCGAAGTCGTCTCTTTGAACCTGTATCCTTGCGAGGGGGAAGTGGTCTCTGACCCTGACTTTCCCTACGCCGAGAGACCTGATGAAGTCTTCTGCGCGATCTATCCTGTTAAGTCTCTCCATTGTTATCTCCTCGCCGTGAGGAATCCTAGTTGCTAGACACGTCTCCGAAGGCTGAGAAGCCACTTTCTTGTCTATTCTCGACATCAAAGCCCTGGTCTCTCTTTTACCTAAGCCGAGCTCTGCAAGGGGCGAAACTACCCCTCCCATAAGGTTTGCTTTAAGCCCAGGTCTGTCCTCTCCAAGGTCGTCTGCATTCGTTCCGTCGAGGATTACCTCATAGCATAAGGATTTTATCTTAGAGCATATCATCCCCTTACAAAGGTAGCACCTGTCTGGGGGGTTACTCTTAGCCTCTCTCAGGATCTCCATGTTCAGGATCTTCAGGTTTATGCAGTATTTTTCAGCGAATTTTTGTGCCTTTTCTGCCATATACCCTGGTGTGAGCTCTGATCTCACCAGCACGGCGTCAGCGAAGTCTCTGGCATAGAATGCTATGATAGAGCTGTCGACTCCTCCAGAATAGGCGACAGCCGTTTTTTTGTTTTTGAATCTTTCAAGGTATTTCTCCAGTTCCATCTCTACCCTATCTCAAGCATCCTGTCGAGGGCTTGTTTTGCCTTAACCCTAACATCCTCTGGAACCTCCACCATGTACTCCATCTCCCTGAGTGAATGGAGGACTTTTTTGAGGGTTATTATCTTCATGTCCGAGCATAGTGACTCCTCTGAGGCGGCGTAGAAGCTTTTTGTTGGATTCTCTTTCCTGAGCCGGTGGAGTATTCCTGGGTCTGTGCCGATGATAAATTCTCTGGTGTCTGTTTTCTTTACGTGTGTGCACATGCCTTCGGTTGACAGGACCTCATCGGCGAGGTCTATCACCTCCGGCATGCACTCTGGATGTACGATGACCTCTGATCTGGGGTGAAGCCTCTTCTGTCTCAGCACGTCCCCTGGTTTGATGCCTGCATGCGTTGGACAGCATCCCTCCCAGACGATAAGTTCTCTCCCAGTTTTTCTGGATATGTAATCCGCAAGATACATGTCTGGGACGAAGATGATCTCGTCTTCCTCCAAGGATTCGACGACCTCGACTGCGTTGGATGAGGTGCAGCATATGTCTGACTCAGCTTTGACTGCTGCACTAGTATTCACGTAGCAGACAACAACTGCTTTAGGATGTTTTTTCTTCAGCTCTCTGAGCCTTTCTGCTGTTAGTGTGTCAGCCATCGGGCACCCAGCATCCAAGTCAGGCAACAGCACCTTCTTGTCTGGGGAGAGGATTGCAGCGGTCTCGGCCATAAAGTGCACTCCGCATAATACTATGACGTCCGCATCCGTCTTCGCAGCGGTCCGGCTCAGCGCTAGAGAGTCTCCGAGGTAGTCTGCTATGTCCTGTATCTCCGGGAGCTGGTAGTTGTGTGCCAGTATTATCGCGTTTCGTTCAGCCTTCAGTCTCCTTACCTCATCCACTATGTCAGCCATTTTGTTTAGTATGTCACTATTATTGAATCCTATAATTAAATGTTCTCTGCTTTTATATGCGATAAGACTAAGACTTAATATGAAACTCGTCGTCGGGTTGTCTGGGAAAATGGGGTCAGGGAAGACCGTTGTCAGCAGATATCTGCACAAGAAGTATGGGGCTGAGCAGATGCGTTTTTCTCAGATTCTTATGGATATCCTGGAAAGGCTTCATATCCCCTCTGAGCGGGAGGCTTTGCAGAAACTGGGGCACGCCCTCCGATCCTTAGTCGGAGAAGACGTAATAGTCAACGCCTTCAGGGCGGACCTGGAAGCCGAAAAGTCCCGCATCATCGTCGTCGACGGAGTACGTTACCCTAACGAGGTCGATATGTTGCGCAGCTTTGGAAATAACGTTCTACTCTATATTGACGCCCCAGCAGAGGTCCGCTATCGCCGTTGTGTTGAAAGGAACGAAAAGGGTGAGGGGAGAGTGTCCTTCGAGAAATTCCTGGAAGCAGAGAACAGGGAAACAGAGAGATACCTCAACGAAATTGCTGAACTATCTGACTATGTTGTAGACAACACCGGTTCAGTCGAGGAACTACAGCAGAAGGTCGACAAAATATTCAGAGAAAAAATCCATCGATGATAGTTCATCAGCTGCTCAACCCTTTCTTAGAAAGAAAGCGTTGGCGGAAAGAAAAAAAAGAGTGCGATTCTACATTTAGATGATAGTTCATCAGCAGCTACCCTTTTCATCCCGAGTCAGCCTGGGTTGGTGTCATCATCTGAACGTTCGTTAACCTGCTGTTACTCTGCCGGCTTGCAGCTCTGTCTGGATTTCAGCACTCAGTTCCTTGAGTTTCTCTGTCAGCTTTTTCTCCTGTTTTTCCAGCATCTGTACTCTAGTGGTTATCACTTCCTTGTCGTCTTTAAGCTTCTTCTCGGTTGTTTCCTTGTCTGTTTCTATGAATAACGGTCCAATAGCTTCATAGATCTTCTGTTTGTCGACTTTTTCGAGTGCCGTTATTGCGTTTTCGTTGTCTGCGTTCTGTAGGATCATCTGTTGTTTCTGCAGTACCACCGCCTGCAGTTGGTTTTGCAGTCCTTGAAACTGGTTTATCTTGTCCTGAACCTGTTTTGGTATCTCCATCTTAGCCCTCATCTATCAGTTTTAAGCACATGTCTGCCCATCGGAGGTAGGTGTTCATAGAGGCTCGAAGCGCCGAGAGATCGTCTGCTTCTATATCCAAAAGCAAAGAGTCTTCCTTGTTCTCTATTGATATCTTTGATCTACGCAGCGACTCGCTTTGTGTCTCCATCTCAAGGGCTCGGCGGCACAAATCTGCCTTCTTTGATGGTACACTTATCTCCACTCCTAGTGTGTTCATCTCGCAAGCACTGTTTTGGATATTGGAGGCCTCTTCTTGACCCATATGTTGGATCTCTTCTCTTTGCATTTAGTGCACTTTAGCCTGTGTTTTATCAAGTAGTCGTATTCTACTTCAGCACCGCATTCGATGCATACGTATGTCATCTTATCCCCTCTTTGTTGTGGTATATGCGCCACTTGTGAATTTAATGCCGCATGAACTGCATTCCCAGATGCCGAAGGCTGTCCTCTTCACTCTTTTGCCGCAGTCAGGGCATTTGTTTTCCCTCTCCAAGTCTTCGACTTTTTTGATCTCGTCCCTGAGTTTACGGCCTATCCGTGGACCATATCTCCCCAGGCTTCCAACCTTCCGCGTGTGGCTGTACATATTACCTTAATTGATTTTAGGAATAAATATAGGGAGATTAGCACACCTTCTTCCCTTCCTTCAGGTCCATAGCCTTCAGGAGTTCTGTGCTTCCAACAGCCGGCAGACAGATGACATAGTTCGCGCCTGCGCGCTTCATCTTGCTGCTGGATCCCTTCTCGTTCGCCCTTACGTAGATCTCTATGTCTGGATTCAACTCTTTCGCTGTGAGTATGGTGTACACTGCGTCGGGGTCTGAGTCTAATGCAATGACTATGGACTTAGCGTCCTTTATCCCCGCAGCCTCCAGCGTCTGTGGATTGGTTGAGTCGCCGTGGACTCCGACGAATTCTTTCCTGATTATCTCGTTGAATTTTTCTTCGTCTTTGTCGATTACCACAACCCCCTTGGTTCCAAGCCCTTCAGCGATGAGTGTTCCCACGTCACCGTAGCCGCATAATATCACATGGTTTTTCATCTTCCTTAACCTCTCTCTTATCCTCCTAAAGCGTAGGATGTCAAGTAGACTCACTTCAACGAGACTGCTTACAAGAGCGCTTACCAAGTAGAATAGGAGTATCAGTCCCGTGAGGATGAGGAATATGGTGAATATCTTTGACTCTGGGGTTGAAGGCTTTATGTCGCCGTAGCCGACACTGCTCACGGTTACGATGGTGAAGTATAGGGCGTCAACAAGGTTTAGACCCTCCAACTGCGTGTAGCCTATCGTCCCTACGACCACGACCAAGAAGATCAAGATTACTGCGTAGAAGAGATTCTTTGTTTTGGTCCTCATCTTTCTTATGGTGTTAGCCGGTGCCTGTCTCTTGGAAACAACACGACCTCCCTTATCGGTAGATCAAGGAGCTGCATCATGACCCTGTCCAGGCCCAAGCCGAAGCCCCCATGTGGGGGCATGCCGTATTTGAACGCCTGCAGGTAGAACCCGAAGTTTTCAGGGTTCAGACCAGCGTGTTTTATCCTATCCTCCAATAGCTTGGGGTCGTGGATCCTCTGGCTGCCGGAGGCTACTTCAACCCCTTTGTATCCGAGGTCGAATGATCTTGAATATTTTCTGTCCTCACACGGCATGGTATAGAAGGGCTTGCTCTCCAGTGGAAAATGGGTTATGAAGTAGAGTTGCTTACCATACTCTCTTTCCATCACCTCCCCCAGCAGCTTCTCCGATTCTGTGTCGAGGTCTTCGCCCCAGGGGATGTTTTTCCCGTTTTCTTTCAAGAGCTTGAGTGCTTTGTCGTATGTTATCCCCTCAATCTTTCCCGGAACATTGATCTTTTTCCCAAGCCTCTCCAACTCGGCATCTGATTCCGAAGCCTTTTTTACCATAGACATCACTAGGCCTTCAAGGAGTTCCATGACGTCTTCTTCATCTTCTATAAAGGCCATCTCGCAGTCGAATGCTGTCACCTCGTTTAGGTGCCTCCGTGTGTCGTGTTCTTCCGCCCTGAAATAGGTGGTCAGCTCGCAGACCCTGTCTAGTCCAGTGGACATCATCATCTGTTTGTAGAGCTGCGGTGACTGAGCCAGAAAGGCTTCCCGGTCGAAATATGATATGGGGAAGAGCTCAGTACCCCCCTCTGATGCACTGGCTATGATCTTTGGTGTGTTTATCTCTACAAAGCCTTTTTCTCTCAGAAAACCCCGGCCGGCGTTCACGACCTCTCCCCTTAGAGTGAATATGGCCGCGACTTCGGGTTTCCTCAGATCCATGAACCGGTTGTTCAGCCGAGTATCCATGTCTGCGTCGACCTTCTGGGTGACGTCCAATGGTAGGGGTGAATCAGCCTTGCTTATCAGTTCTATACTATCCGGCTTCAATTCCACCCCTCGAGGGGCTTTCTCGTTTTTCACGATAAGGCCTTCAACCTTTATCACTGATTCCTTGCTCAATTGGTCTATTGCGGAAAGAACCTCTTCGCATGTGTCTCCCTTTTTAGCAGTTACCTGGATGAAGCCCTCCCTGTCTCTGAGGACCAGAAACTTCAGCTTACCCATGTCCCTTATCTCATGGACCCAGCCAGCAAGAACTACTTTTTTCCCATCCAGTCTGCCTGTTATATCCCCCGAGTAGTGAGAACGCATTTTAATCACTCAAAGGAGATCTCTACTTTGTCGTTGGTGAGTGATGCTATCAGTTTCTCTATCTCTTTGAGGCTCATCCGAAGTTTTTTCTTGTCTTTCTTGTTTATCCTCACGCGTTGGAGGGTTGTGCCGTCTGGTTTGTATACTGTGTTTATTGAGAGGATCCTTGCAGGGGCGACGAAGTCGTATATTGTCTCCTCTAAGTCGCCTGTGCTTATCACTCTCACCTGCTTTCCAAGGTCCTTTGACAGCTTCCTTATGTTATCCCCGCTTTTGCCGATGATCTTTCCGATGTTGTCCTTCTTTGTCAGGATTATTATGAACTTTTTCGTGTCTATTGCGCGATCGAATCCTATCTCGCTCTTACCGAGGTTGTAGAGTATCTTAGACAGTTCCACATCCAGCTCTGATATCTTTCCCTCCTTAAGCCTTTCCTCGCATACGTTGCATAGTACCCCCGTTTTCGCGCAGATTGCACATATTGGCAGAGTCATTTCTATCCCTATCTAAGAGAACTAATAATTTTACGTATTAAAATGAAATAAGTAAAAGATTAAGCCTTAGAAAGAGTTATCTCGATCGCGGAAACCTTCACGAGACCTTCTTCTCCTTCGATTTCTTCTGTGCTAATCTTTATGTCCTTCGTGTTCAGATTCTGAACAAATCGCTGTCGTACAACCTCTGCCGCGTCCACAGCCCTACTGATTGCCTTACCGCGTGCTTTTATTATCACTTCCTCTTCGCCGTTGTTGAATTGCGTAACAACCGCTAGGACGTAACTCATTACACCCTTCTTGCCTATAAAGACAACGTTGTCGTCTCTTCCCACCATCTGTACCACCTCACTCGGTTATCTTTATTATGCCTACTGGACAGGTACTCTCGCAAGCCCTGCAGAGGACGCATGTGTCTGTGTTTCCAACGATCTTTGCTTTTCCGTCGACTATCTTGAATAACGAAACAGGGCAGGCATTTACGCACGCCCCACACCCGATACACCCCTCAATCTCGACCTCTATCTTTACCATGTTTTATCTCCTCCAGTATATCGAGGTACGTTCATAGATTTATGTTTCAGTATTTAAATAAGCGGGGCTTTACGTCCTCTCTTGTCCTTATCTCATCCCCTACCAGCGGAACAAAGAGGTGGTATTTGCTTTCTCCCTTCAGTTCCTTGATTATCTTCTCCGCTATGACCTTTGCTGGTTCTGGTATGTTCTTCACCCTGTCGTGCATGTCCTTGAAGTCCTTGAAGGGTTCCCTCTGTCTTTCGTTGAGTATATCGTCTCTGTGTCTTTTGCCTATCCTGGGAAGTATCTCCAGTTTGTGCAGCCTCGTGCTTAGTGTGCCCGCTGTGTTATAGAACTCTACAAACCTTTCCTCCTGGTCTTTTACGATATCCACAAGTATGATAGCCAGCTCAGTCTTCGCAGTCGGGGTGAGCCAGTCATACTTTATCCTCCTCTCTATGTGGTCTACCTTGTCTCTGGCCTCTTCTCCGATATACGCTCTTTCACCTGATTCAAGCGTGACATTATCTCGTGGGGATATTTCAAGTAGTGAAAAGAATTTCTCGCCTATTGCTTGGGCGATTGGTTTCCTCTTATGAGGGGGGACCTCTGATTTACCCCTTGGTAAGAAGTCAAGTATCCTAACGTAATCGTCTTTCTTCATAGAGTCCACCCCCTTTAATAGTCAACGGTATTGGGCTATTAGACCAAGTATCTTATCAATATCCTCTTTACCGTACCTGAATCTGTCTTTCGCAAATATTGCGCGAACATCATCCACTTCCTCAGGCAATAGGTCACAGATTTTCACGATCTGTTCGTCTGTGAGGTTCAGACCTAGTTCAACCAACCTTTTCTTTAACCCTTCAACATCCTTTAGGCCGAGTTTAGCATACCTTCTCGAATGCTCTAGTGCACGTTTTTGTTCGTAGAGCAGTTCTTTTTTATCCTTCACGTACTTTTTTTCTTTTTCTTCCAGGATCTCCTTGACCTCTGCAAGTGTAACATTCTTTTCCTCTATGATCTTCATTCTGTTCCTCTCTATCTGTTAAAGCGTGATGTTAGGTTAAATATTGGTTTTTGCCTTTAAATCAGAATTTTATAGTAGAATTCAGGATCTAAGGGCGTTCAAATGCTCTGGTGCTACGATGACGTCCTTCTTCTTGTCGCCGTCCTTGATCTCGATGTAGTAGCATCTGCCTTGTCTGCCTACGACCTTCCCGCTTATGCCGTTGAATTTTGGGTAGGGTATGGCCTGATAGCTTGGATCTATTGATATGGAAACAACGTCTCCTTCCTTGAACTTCTGCAGGTACTTGCTTATCTTCGTCTTCCCCCTATCTCTTGGAGCTACCCTTTGGTTCCTGGTTCTTCGCCTGTAACCTTGTGAGCCTTTCATTTTTAAATATATGGTATTTCATCTAAAAAAACTCTATCTTTTTATGTGGATAGTAACGTCGTTGTCTTCTATCTCCCAGCTCTTGCTGAAGCCTTCCGCCGTGCCTAAGCGGATCCTGCTCCTCGTCTCCTGTTCGATGGTTTTTTTGTTTTCTGTGATATGCCCCGAAAACTCCTTGCTGCATTCTATCGCAACTTCGATGTTCTCCATCTCCTCCAGGTTCAGCTCCTTCCTCATCTCCTGGACCCTCCTGATGACTTCCCGTGCCATAGCCTCGGAGATCAACCGCTTGTCCAGTTTCGAGTCTATGTAAACCATCCCCCCTAAAAATTCCTCTGCTATGACGTCTTCTGGAAGGGAGCTCTTAAATAGTAGGTCCTCTCCGGTTAAAACGAAATCACCGACTTTGTATTCTCCATGCTTTTCTAGCGCATCCTTCACCTTAGAGGCGTCCTTTTTTTCCAGCAAAGCTTCGATCTTCCTTATGTCGCCTTTGACCTTTGGCCCCAGCACTGAGTAGTTGACCTTCATGGTTACTTCCATCTCCAGCTCCTCCTCTTTGAGTTCTTTGGCGTTGCACGCCTTAAGGATGAGGCTACTGACTCTACCCAGATGTATTCCCTCCTTTGGTGCCACAATGACCCTTGGAATCGGCCACCTGAGTTTTATCTTCGCCTTCTGTCTTGCGGCGGCGACGCAATCCGTTATCTGCTGAGCCATGAGCATCTCTGATTCCAGTTCCTTGTCGATGAGTTTTTCCTCTACCTTGGGCCAATCCAGGAGGTGGACGCTCCTCTTGTCTGTAAGCTCCCTGTACAGGAATTCCGAGAAATGCGGGGCTACGGGGGCCATGACCAATGTGAGGTCGTTAAGTACCCTATGTAAGGTGTGGTGTACTGCATTCTTCCGTGGGTCGTCTTTCTCTATCCATACACGATCCCTTACCAGCTTTATGTACCATCGGCTCATATCCAGCGAGAAGTCGTGGATCAGCCTGCACACGTCGTTGAGCCTCAGCTGCTCCATGGATTCAGTTACCTCTTTTAGGACTGAGTTAAACCTTGAAAGCAGCCACTTATCCTCACTTTCAAGCACTATCCTGTACTCCTTATCCGGGTTAAAGCCATCCAACTCCATATAGGTTTTCGCGAAGGAGTGTGAATTCCATAGAATGCTGAAGAACCTGTTTATCGTTTCCACTCCATCCCAGTTGAATCTTAGATCCTCCCACAATACTGCAGCCCACAGCATATAAAACCTTAAGACGTCTGCTCCATACTTGCTTATCACATCATCTGGGTCGACTACATTCCCTAGAGACTTGGACATCTTCCTGCCTTCGGAGTCGAGCGTGAACCCATGATAGAGGACCTTCTTGTAGGGTATGCTGTCGAATGCTATGACGCCTGACACTAGGAGAGAGTAGAACCAGCCCCTCGTCTGATCTGATCCTTCGGTGATGAAGTCTGCTGGAAATAATTCCTCGAACAGGTCCTTCCTTGAGGGATAGTGCAGGTTAGCCCATGACGCCGATCCGGAATCCAGCCAAACGTCCATGACGTCTTTAACCCTTACCATCTCCTTCCCGCACTCGCACTTTAGTTTGACCTTGTCTATGGAGGGCCTGTGCAGGTCTAATGTTTCCTTGTCGATTTCCTTGGTTGATCTCTTTGAGAGTTCGTCCACTGACCCGATGACCTCTATCCTGCCGCATTGGCAGCGCCATACAGGCAGCGGTGTGTTCCAGTACCTCTGGCGTGATATGCACCAGTCTCGGGCATTCGTCAACCAGTTCTCGAAACGTCCTGAGCCGATCCATTCCGGGATCCACTCGATTTCCTTGTTTTTATCCAGCAGCTTTTCTTTTATCTTCGAGACTGCGAGGAACCACTGAATCGTGCTCCTCATTATCAGTGGAGTCTTGCATCTCCAGCAGTGTGGGTAGGAGTGGGTTATCTTCTCCTCTCTGAGGAGTCTTCCCCTACTCTGTAAATCCTTGATTATGATCTGGTTGCCGTCTCTGATATACACTCCCCTATATGGCTCCACAGTGAACCGTCCGCCGTCGTCTACTGGGGAGAGCAGTGTGAGTCCAGCCCGTGCGCCGATTTCGAAGTCTTCCTCCCCGTGTCCCGGAGCCATGTGCACGCAGCCTGTTCCTTCCTCCAGGTTGACGTGTTCTGAGGACGTGACAATCTTTCTCTTAACGCCCTGCTGCAGTGGGATCTCCAGTATTGGCTCATATTCTAGGCCTTCAAGATCCGATCCCTTGAATTCCTCAAGGATCCAGTGTTTTTTCTTTAACATGTGCAGGCGTTCCTTTGCGAGTATCAGGACTTCCTCATCTACCATCACGCGAACGTAGTCGAAGTCCGGGTGCACCGCTATTCCGGTGTTGGCAGGCAGGGTCCAGGGCGTCGTCGTCCAGATCAGCACGTATTCGTCTTTGTCTTTTAGTTTCGCTTTAACGTATATTGAGTTGTCCGTAACATCCCTGTACTCATCCCTCACCTCGTATCCTGACATTGCTGTCTCACATCTAGGACACCAGTGTATTACCTGCTCTGCCTCGTATAGGAGGCCTTTCTCGTGGGCCTTCTTTATCCCGTACCAGACCCCCTCCATGTATTCCCTGTCCAGGGTGAGGTAGGGGTCTTCCCAGTCCAACCAGGCTCCTAACCTCCTCAGCTGCTCTGTCATCTTGTTCATGTTCTGGAGCGCGAACTTCTTGCATTCCCTGACGAAGTTTTCTATCCCGTATTCTTCTATCTCCTTCTTGCTTCTGCTCCCCAGCACGGTTTCCTCCACCTTCACCTCTATCGGCAGTCCGTGGGTGTCCCATCCCGCCCTCCTGAGTATGTCGTAGCCTTGCATTGTCTTGAATCTAAGGTAGGTGTCCTTTATGGCGTGATTCCATGCATGCCCTATGTGGGCCTTCCCTGAGGTGAACGGCGGCCCCTGCAGGAAATAGAACCTCTTGTTGCCTCTCCTGGATTCCACAACTTCCCTGTAGATCCCGTTCTTGTTCCAGTACTCCTGGATTCCTTCCTCGATCTTCGGCAGATTAAGCCTCTTAGTCATCTTGAAAACACTAATAACTTAGCCTTTCATTATTAAATCCTGCGGCACAATATATTGTAGGATGGAACTTCCTTGGACTGAAAAATACCGCCCCAAGAAGCTTGACGACATCGTCGGGCAGGACGCCATCGTTGACCGGTTGAAGGCTTATGTGAAGGAGAAATCTCTTCCCCATCTGCTCTTCGCGGGTCCTGCTGGCTGCGGTAAGACTACTGCGGCTTTATGTATCACGAACGAGTTTTTCGGGGATGTTGCTGGAAACCTCTTGGAGTTGAACGCCTCAGATGAACGCGGGATTGACGTAGTCCGCGGCAAGATCAAGGATTTCGCGAGGACTAGGCCCATTACAGGCAGCTTCAAGATCATCTTCTTGGACGAGGCCGACGCTCTCACGTCTGATGCGCAGAATGCCATGAGGCGGACGATGGAGAACTACACTCAAACCTGTAGGTTCATACTAAGCTGCAATTATTCCTCTAAGATCATCGAACCATTACAGTCTCGTTGTTCGTTGTTCCGGTTCAAGAGGGTGCCTAAGGACGCCATCAAGAAGAGGCTGGAAGCTATCCTGGATGCCGAGAAAATGAAATACACGGACGACGGAATAGATGCCATACTCTACGTTTCTGAAGGCGACATACGGCATGCCATCAACCTGTTGCAGTCTGCCGCAGCCCTCGGCAAGGTCGACGAAGACAGCGTCTACTCTATTGCTTCAAGGGCCAGGCCTGAAGACATCAAGACCTTGCTTGGGTTGGCGTTGCAGGGTAAGTTCCTTGACGCGAGGAATCTCTTGGATAGGATGCTGATGGTGTATGGCATGTCCGGTGAAGACATACTCTTACAGATGAATCGCGAAGCCATGAACCTTGACGCCGAAGACGAGGTAAAGATGGGGGTCATAGACTTGGTCGGGGAGGCTAACTTCGCCCTCGTTGAAGGAGCCAATGAGAGAATACAACTCGAAGCATTGCTGGCAAGGATCATGAGACCGAAGAAGTAGCCATTTTTTTGCTTAACCGGTCCCCCAAGTAGATTAATGCCCCTCCTGGTATGAGATAACAGAAGGTTTCTATTAGCCAGTTCAGGTTCCCAGTATCCTGATATAGGAAGTTGTTGAGTCCGAATATGAAGGTCATAAGGGTTCCTATGATCAAGATGAAGCCGATAACGTATGCTGCCGTCGTTGTAACTGATTTCTTTTTTCCTTCGCGTTTTCTTATGCCGTCCACTACGAAGGTGAGTGCTGCAGCTGGCGCAATAAACAGGAATAATTCAACAATCCAGAGAAGGTCTATCTCTTCATATGGTTTAAGGCTTGTGTGCACCCCCTGCACGTAGGTGATCAGCGACAGAAGCAGTAGTATGTAGATCACGGGAGTCAGGGCTAGTGGTAGGACAGATTTCTTCTGTTCCCCTATGACTGTCCTTTCGACTAAAAACAGGAATGCTACAGCAGGAACTAGGAAGAAGAAGGTCTCCAGCGTCCAGGTAAGGTCTGCATCATCCCATGGATAGAATAGTGTGCTGTGGGCGCCGAATGCATACACTAAAAGGGTTGAAAACGCCAGAATAGAATACATCGGGGCGACGACATAGGGGGTAATGGATTTGCTCCATGATTTCTGGATTCTACCACAGTAGTAGAGGAAGACCGCTGCCGGTGCGACAAAAAGCACTACCTCGATCAGCCACATTATATCTGTTTCCCTCCAGGTGTCGTAGAGTGAGATGTGCACCCCAGAGAGGTAGACGAACACCGCAACAAGCAGCAGTATGAATGATAATGGGATGAGCATGTACTGCCAAAGCTTTCTTCCAGATATGCGCTCATCTAGGTAGAGGAGTGACAGAAGGGGTATCCCGAATAATAGCACCTCAAGCGTCCATTTGAGGTCCGTTTTATCTGAATGGTAGAAGAACGTGCTATGCACTCCGATAAGGTAGGTTAACAGAGTGGCTATCAGGAGGATCGCTGCAATAGGTTTCAGAAAATGGTGGATTACTGGCGCAGTAAAGCCCTCTTTTCCAGCTATCCTCTTGGCGGCTAAAAATAGAACGGCTGAAGGCAGCGCGTAGAGGAATACCTCCACCAGCCATGAAAGACTGATGTCGTCTAATAGTTCGTACATGGACATGTGGACTCCGAATACGTATGAGAACACTGCAGCGATAGAGAGCAGAAACGACACTGGTGTCAGGATCTTGGGAAGCACTGGTTTTCTCGCTTCATTGACTCTTATCCTATCCAGCTTGATGAGCATGAGGGCACATGGTATTCCCAAAAAAACGGACTCCCAAAACCATCTGAAGTCAGGTTCCCCCCCCAGAATGAAGAATGTGTTGTTCACGCCTGAGATATAAACTATGAGAAAAGCTATCGATAATACAAGCGCTGAAGGCAGCAGTGCTCTGGGCATGCTCGACTTTTTTATCCCTTCAATCTCCTTTATCTTGTCTGCTTTCATGAGGAGGAGGATTGCAGGCAAACCAAAAACAAGGGACTCTATTATCCATGCCATATTCTGCCTATAATTGGTATAGTCTGAGGAATAGATCATGTTATGCAGCCCGAATATGTAGACTATGAGAGTTACCAGGATAAGGACATAGGCGATGGGCTTCATGATTATTGGATATATGGATGTGCTTAAATCTTCTCGCCTTCTTAGTCTTTCAGTTAAGACTATGAGGGCGTAACCCAGGGAACTGAATATGACGGTTTCGATAATCCAACCATACTGTTGAGTGAATGAGGGTCTAAACCAGACGTTACCGCCTGTATAGGTTAGCAGGTCATTGAATCCGAAGATGAATATGAAAAGGGCGAATACTGTGAAGATTGTGCCTGAGATAACAATCGTCAGCATCCTTATTGACTTCAAACTTTTCTGGATCTTGACCCAGACGTAGAGCAGCATCACTATACCCATGAGGTTAACGAAAAATCCGAAGTCGCCGAAGTCGAACGCCCTGTATATGTGGTATTCTCTCCCCAATAGAATCTCTGTGGGTCCGCCGCCTTTAGCTTGTAGGTATTCATCGTATTCTGGAGCCCGACCTGCGCTGAAGACTCCCATCTGCCACGTAGAGAGTCCAAAGATAAGAAAGATGGCTGCGAAGAGGACGATGATTGACAGTAAACCTGTTGTGATATCTGGTCTGCTTTCAGGTTCCTTTTCACCCAACTTTTCTCCTTCGGAAAACCGCCACGGACTCTTACCGCATTTATTGCACACGATGTCGTCTTTTTCAACGGGGGAGCCGCAGTTTACGCAGTAAGGCATTTTTTATATAATTTAACATGGCATTATAAAATATTTTCGATTTTGTTCGGCGAATACCTTACAAAATCGAAAAAATGCGTTTTTTAATCATCGGCTCTAGATATTAATTGTCATGGTTAGGCTTTTCGGCACTTCTGGGATTAGAAGGCTTGCGGAGGAGTTAACCGACGACTTCGTGAATAAGCTTGGATTCTCTCTAGCATCCTACTCCAAGGATCAATGGATCGCGGTCGGCAGAGACACTCGTCCATCATCTGAGAGGCTTTCTCAGGTTTTTATCTCTGCGTTGACCAAAGCCGGGAAGGATGTAATCGACTTGGGAGTCGCTGCCACCCCCACTGTGGCGATGGCTTCAGAGGAGTATGGCACAGGTGTTGTCGTCACAGCCTCCCATAATCCCCCGGAATACAATGGATTCAAGTTCTGGGCTCATGGGAGGGCCTATTCGCCCTTACAGGAGAGGGAGGTTGAGGAAATCTTTCATTCAGGAAAATTCGTCGATTCACAGAAGACAGGTTCGGTGGAGGGAAGAGACTATGTGGAGAAGCACATCAAGAGGATCATGGATAAAGTAGGCAGAATAGATAAACCGGTGCGCGTCCTGCTGGACTGCGCCAACGGTGCCGGGGCGTACATCACTCCCCAGCTGCTGAAAGAGATGGGCTGCCACGTCATCTCCATAAATACTAAAACAGAGGGGAGATTCGCTCACGGCTTGGAGCCTACGGCGGAGAACCTGAAGGAGACCTGTGAGTTTGTCTTGAAAAATAAGGCAGACATAGGGATAGTGCATGACGGCGACGCCGACCGTTCAGCCGCCATTGGCAGAGACGGTAGACTGGTCGACTGGGACTCTTTTCTGGCTGTTCTGGCATACGGCAACGAAAAAGTGGTAACTACTGTAGACGCGTCCATGTGCATCGAGGAAGTCTGTGAAACAGTGATTCGCACACCCATAGGCGATGTTGCCGTAGCCGATGCAATATGCAGAGAGCATGCGGACTTCGGAGGGGAGCCTTCCGGTTCGATTATATTCCCAGAAGTGCACTTGTTTCCTGATGGCCCTCTTACCGCAGCAAAGATTGTGAAATTGGTTTCAGAGAACCGGTTCTATAAAGTCCTCAGTCAGCTTAGGAGATATCCCGTTGAAAGGGTGAAGATCTTCTATGGGAGGGACTCTGATCCCCTGGAGTTGATGCTGACGATTAAGTTGAGGATCAGGGAAGACTTCAAAGAGGAGATCAGGGAAATAGACGAGATAGATGGTATCCGTGTTGGCGTGGATGATGGATGGTTTCTTGTCAGGCCCTCTGGAACGGAGCCCTGCATTAGGATAACCTCTGAGGCGAAGACAGAGGAGCTACTCTTTGACTTGGTTGAGAGGTGCAGGAAGTGTGTTGAAGAAGTCATCTAGATGTCACATAGTACCTCAGCAATCCATGCATTGTTTTCTTTCCCTACTCGCATTTCGTGGTAGGTGACTGCCTTTATCTCGGCTTTTATCGCGTGTTTTTCTTTACTGTACTCCTCCCCTGTGAGTTGTGCCTTCAGCGTGTATTCCCTGTTTTCTGTTATCGACACTCGCATGTTCTTGAATAGAAGCCCTTTGGTCTCGAAGAGGAACAGTATCTCTGACAGGAAGTCGTGTAGGAGCGTATCAAGTGTCTCAGCCTTAAGTGCAATGTTCCGTTTGATGTCTTCATCTATTGATTCTAGGCTGACGATTGAAGAAACCATGGCCTTTGCGGCGTTCTGGAAGCATTCATCAAGGCTTCCGCCGTATGCCCTGAACCTAAGGTCTGCAGTATGTTCTAAGTACTCGAAATCCTTGGCGGGCTTCATCTTAGGAGAAGCTATATGTCTTTGTCCATGACGTCGACGACCTTGGTTTTTATGGCTGCTTTGCCGCCATGTGGTTCGACGAGTATTTTCTCGCAGACCAGGCACTTGACCTTTGTTGCCGCGTGGTCGTATATTATCTGCTCGTTTCCGCAGTCGTCGCATTTAATCCTCAAGAACCTACTCTTTGTTTCATCCATCCTATTTTATCTCCGCCTTCTTTTTTGTCCTGGAGGCGTAGGGTTTCTGGTGTTTTTTGCTGCATTTTTTGCAGGTTAGTATGATGACAGGTCTCTTTCCAACCTTGTAGACGTCCTTCTTCGGGGTCCTGGGGGAGCCTTTGTAGCCTTTCTTCACTTCCTCGTATTTTCGGGTTCCTCTTCGCATGCTGCTTGCTTTGCCCTTTCTCTCAAGCTTCACATCATGTTCGGTGTGCGCCTTACAGTGAGGACAGTACGTCTTCATAACGTTGGGTAACTTCATTTTCTCTCGGTTGCGATAATATACTTCTATTTTATGAATAAAAGCTGCATATCTTTAACATGGTAGTGGGGCAACCAGATATCTTTGTTGGCTTAATAGGTGTCCTTTTTATCATCTTATTTGCTTACTTTTCCTCTCTTATCTTCTTTTTTCCCATTGCTTTTGTTGTAGTCAGCATACTCAAAAGGATATTTGCGGGTAGAAAAGATTTTTACCCTTACATCTTTGCCGGAATCGAATTGGTTTGCGGATTTTTCAGTTACCTTGGTCTTGGGCACATATTCTTGGGCAGGCGGAGGAGGGGGATCATGTTATTGATTGGCTTATTTCTCTTTCAAACTGTTGTTCCCGTTTTTTATCTCTACACCCATTATGATCAGTTGATGTATGGGGTTAGCAAAGTTGTAGATGTGATAAATCCAATACGCATCATAGTTGCATTTTTGAGTGCTTGGTGGGTGTACAATACAGCCAAGATAAAGGGACCTCGTTCAGTTTATGGGTTGGAGAAGCCTAAGAAAGGAGATGAGATCCCTGACTTGGGGATTATAAGGTATTAGTTGTGTTTTCCCACCGTGATCCTCATGAGGTCTTCTGCGACGTATGTTTCTGGGAATACTTCTCTGGCTTCGGCTTCCAGCTTCTTCGGGTCAGTATACCGTTGACTGATGTGCGTCAGAAAGAGCTTTTTCACGTTGGCTTTCTTTGCGACTTCTGCGGCTTGTACTGTGGTTGAATGCCCTGCTTTTTCTATGTTCTCCAAGTCCTTGTGGGAGAAGGTTCCGTCGTGTATTAGTATGTCTGCGTCCTCAGCAAGTTTGATGACGCTTTCGCAGACTCGTGTGTCTCCGGTGTAGATTACTTTTCTCCCGGGGATGGGCTTACTCAGCACCTGATCAGGCTCTATGGTCTTGCCTTCGACCTCTATTGAATAGCCCTTCTGCAGTCTTGAAAAAAGTCTGCCCTCCGGCACCCCTAAGGCGAGGGCCTTCTTCTTTAGGAATTTCCTCTTAGGTTTCTCCTCGAAGCAGTAGGCAAGGCTGTTTCTGGTATGTTCGGTTCTCGCGCAGGTTATCATGTAACGCTCTCCTTCCTTCACCAAGCCGGGCTGTATTTCGTGGACTTCAACCGACATGGAGTCCATCTGAAATGAGCCCATTGAGAGCATGTGGTCTATCGTCTCCTTGAGCCCTTCTGGTCCGTGAATCTCCAGAGGCTTTGTCCTCTCCAGGAAGTCCATGCTTTGGATTAATCCGCCAAGGCCGAGGAAGTGGTCTGCGTGCAAGTGCGTGATGAACACGTTGTCTATCCGCATGAAATTTATTCCCGCGAAACGCATCTGCCTCTGTGTTCCCTCCCCGCAGTCGAAGAGGAAATTTTCTTCTAAATACTCCAAGAAGACGCTGGATAGGTTCCTCTCCTTTGTGGGGACGCAGCCGGATGTTCCCAGAAACACGATCTCCATAGATTAACTTAGGATTTGTTAATCTTTAAATCCGTAGACTTCCCCCATCTTTTTTGCATACATGGCTATTCCAGAGATTATCAAAAATAGACCTGCTATGAAGGAACCTATCGTCATCATGGTGAATGACTCGTTTGGTAGCTTGATCCATCCGACTCCGATGCTGAAGACCCATATTGAGAGCAGGAGACCCCAGAGGGTTATCCCTAGCAGGTACTTGATGAGTTCTCGTAGCATGCCCTTGGTAAGTTTTCTCATGCTTTGATGGATCCAGACCACAGAGATGAAGCACATCCCGATGGTCAGATACATTAGTATATGGAATATCATTTTTTTGCCTCTTTTATGGTTATTATCCTGTCGCAGAATTGTGTTATCTCATCGAGGAAATGCGGATCGTTTTCTTTCTCCAGGGACATGAAGATCCCTGTCAGATTCCAGAGTCTCATCTTTGCGGTGAAAAAGTGACTGAATCTTGCAAGGCTTCCGGCGGAGTTGTAAAACAGCAGCGTTGAGAGTGAGTCCATGAACAGGAATTTTTCGTTTTTGGGCATCGAAGCAACCCATTCATCCACCGATAGTGCGATATCTGTCAGATCTGCGGGGGATATGAATAAGCATCTTTCAGCCCTTTTCGGCACGCCGATGACGGGAAGGGTCACGCAGTCTACAAAAAAGAGCTTATCTATGTTTATGCCATGGTCTTGGAGTAACCTGCTGAGTGGTTCGTATGGCCGGTTTACTGTGATATAGATGCCTGGCAGATTTAGGGTATTGCATAGGTATTCTAAAGTCTGTAGATTAGTGTTTAAGTAGTCTCCAGCGTTGACCGTTATCAGGGTTATGTCGTTTTTATGTAGGGCTTTCAGGTCTTCCAGCAGCTTATCTCCGTCTATCATTCTAAAAGTTATTACATCATCTGGGTATATAATCTTTTGAACTGAAAAGAATTTAATGGTGTGGCCCTATATATAATAGGTCGCAGGGAATGGAATCTACAAGGATCATCTTATGGGACATCGACGGAGTGCTTATCTATGTCGGCGAATCCTACAGGCAGACGATAATCAACACAGTGCAGCATTATTTCTCCGAGTTCATAGGTCTGAGGCTCCCAGATAAGCTGATGACGTGGAAGGACACTCAAGGCTTTAAGTTTGCGGGGGGCTTTAATGATGACTGGGAGCTCACCTATGCGGCGGTCTTATGCTATCTCTCAGAGTTGGTGTGCAGGGTTGATGTCTCAAAGCTGGCCGTAGATAGACCGCAAGACTTGGATGGGATGCTCAGCGTTTTGAAGAACCTTGGTTCCGTGTGCGGTGATTGTTCACTAAGCCTTGACTTGAAGCCTATCCTGAAGAAACTGAAGGAATATGGTGGTGGCTTGTCTGCTTTAGATAAAGCCTTGCCGGAGTTCTTCGGAGATTATGTTGGGAAAGCAAGGGATTTCTGGTTTCCCGAGTTGGTGAAGAGGCTTTTTGAGGAAGTCTATCTTGGAGAGGAATTGTTCCGTGAAAAATATGGTGTGGGTCGGAGGTTTGCTGTGGGTGAGGGCCGCATCCTAAAGGAGACGTCGCTTGTGGATATTGAGACCCTTCTTGAGTTTCGGAAGAACTACTATTTTGGGATCGTTACTGGGAGGGAGCGTTTTGAGGCGGAGTTCAGTCTAAGGCAGCACTTACTTCACCGTGTTTTCCCTCCGGAATTGATTGTTGCAAGGGAGGACATCGAGGAGAGGAAGCCCTCTCCGCAGCCTCTCATAGAATGCAGTGAACTCGTTCGAAAAAAGTATGCTTTATCTAAGAATACGGGTGTGATCTATGTGGGGGATTCCCTTGACGACCTGGCTGCTGCGAGGAACGCCGGCTTCTATTTTATAGCAGTAGTCGGCGGAATAAAGGACTTGAAGGAGAGGAATAACCTCCGGAGGGAAATGCATGAAAGAATATGCGACCTCATCGTAGATGATGTTCAGGAGTTGTTCCTTTATCTTTGAAACCGTTTCTCGACCGACTTCCTGTGGGCGTCGAAGCCTTCTGCGTCCGCGATTTTTTCTATCGTGTTTTTCAACCTGGAAAGTCCGTCCTTTGTGATCCTCTGCACGCTCGACGTCTTCAGGAAGTCTCTGACACTCAACTGTGAGGAGAACCTTGCTGTTCCTCCAGTAGGCAATACGTGGTTTCCTCCTGAGGCGTAGTCCCCCGCAGCAACTGGTGCGTATTCTCCTAGGAATATGGCTCCAGCATTTTTTATCTTTCCCACAATCCTTTCAGGATCCTCTGTCATGATCTCCAGATGTTCGGGAGCGTATCTGTTGGCGAACTCTATTGATTCTTGGAGGTTTTTGGTCAGAATTATCGCTGCATTTTTGAGGCTCTGTTCTGCAGTTTCTCTTGTCTTCAATCCTTTGATCTGCTCTGAGATCTCTTTTTCCACTCTCTCCCGCAGTTTCCCTGAATTTGTCACCAATATGCATTGTGCTTTTGGGTCGTGTTCTGCCTGAGCTAACAGGTCAGAGGCTATCAGCGTTGGGTCTGCGGTTTCATCTGCCAGGATCAGCACCTCTGAGGGGCCGGCTGGCATGTCGATATCTACTTTTCCGTAGGCGAGCATTTTTGCAGCCATCACGTAGACGTTGCCGGGGCCTACAATCTTGTTCACTCTCGGGATCGATTCTGTTCCGTACGCCAACGCCGCTATCGCCTGCGCTCCTCCTATGCGGTAGATCTCTTCTACGCCGCAGATGTCAGCCGCCACGAGTATTGAATCAGGGATCGGCGGCGGTGATGTGATCACTACCCTTTCAACGCCAGCAGCCCTTGCCGGGGTGCATGTCATAAGCACCGTTGAGGGATAAGGTGCCCTCCCCCCTGGAACATAGCAGCCGACTGCTTCAATTGCCGTTATTTTTTCCCCGACTTTGATTCCGTTCTGTACTTCGATGCTCCAGTCTTCTTTGATTTTTTTCTTTTGTTCGCAGTGGAACTTGGTTATGTTCCGGTGAGCGTGGACTAGGGCCTCTGTAAGTGAGGGATTGATGTTGGAATATGCCTTCTTTATCGCTTCTCTACCGACTTTGATGTTTTCTTTCGTGAGCTTGAAGTCATCAAACCTCTGAGTGTATTCAAATAGCGCCGAGTCGCCCCTTTTCCTAACGTTCCTCATTATCTCTGCCACGGAAGACATTGCTTTGTCGAGTTCCAAGCCCTCCCGCAGCAGCATTTCATTGATTTTCTCCGTATCTGAATACTCTATTGTCTTCATCTCTAGCTATTTATTGAAATCCACTGTAAAAAAGTCTTTCAGAGGCCGGCTGAAAAAAATATTAGACCTATTAGTAGACCAAATGCTGCGTTGAATAGTTTAACATTTATGGTGTCTTTGAGGGAGCATGATAGTAGCGGCAGTAGGCCGTGTCCGTCCTGTACTAGGGTGTTTGTCAGGAAGACTGAGAGGGGGATTGTTCCGTTAACGAAAAGGGTGAGGAATATCAGGTGTGGGCCTGATTCGGGTATTATCCCTACTATAGCCGCTAGGATCAGAACGAAGAGCATGTTCGGGGGCAGGATTCCTTCTAAGTCGAAGTTCTCGGTGAGCAGGTCGACTGCTAGTAGGGTGAGTAATATCCAGAGAGCTAGCTTGGGTATGTGTTTTAATATTATGTGTTTGAATATGTGTTCTTTGAGGAAGTGCCGGTTCATCCTGCTTTCGTCAGCGTGGACTTCTATCACACATGTAGTGGATCGCTTCAAGCCCAGTTTTTTCGCGGTCCACTCCGCTAGGAAGCCTCCGAGTATTCCAAAGACGAAACACAGGAAGAATATCTTAAGTGTTGTTTCTAAGGGAAGCATTGTGAGCATTATGAATGCTTCGTCTCCTGCGGTTGAGAGCATCACTGCTGTGAGTGCGCCGAAGCCCACGAGTCCGTGGGTGTACAGTGATACGATGAAGAAGGCGTCTATGCATCCGGGGATCATCCCCAGCAGGGAGGATCCTATTATCTGGTTCTTTATATTTGATGTCAACAATCCTCTGATCTTTTCTTTGTAGTTTACTTGGATCCATTCTACTAGGATCATCATCACCGTTACTAAGAAGATTATCTTTGATGTCTCAAGTAGGATTTCTTGGATCATTTTATCTCAGTATAAACTTGAAGTTATTAATATTTAAGCCAAAAGTTAATAACTTTTATACTCTTGTTTATAAATATCTTATTAAGAGGATGCCAATAGTCAGCTTCTCACTCAACGAAAAACTAATTGAAGAAATCGATGAACTGCAGAGGGGGCTGGGCTTCTCCGGCAGATCGGAGACCATCCGCGCAGGTATTCGACTGCTTATCGCTGACAGCAGGGAGAAGGAGGAACTCAAGGGAAAGATAAACGCTGTCTTGATGTTGATGCATCCTAAAGAAGAGGATTCAGTCGTTTCAGAGATAAAGCACGAGTTTGAGGACGTTATGGCGACGCAGTTGCACAATCATCTGAGAGAGAATAAGTGCTTGGATGTTTTTATACTTGAGGGCAGCGCGTCGAGGATAAAGGAGATGGCCGACCTCTTCAGGGCGAGCGGTAGGATGGATTACGTTAAATTGATTGTGGCGTGATATTTCTATGTTGTTTTCTTATATCCTATTAGGATGAGGTCTTATCTATTATTTTTCGTGTTTTTGTATGCGTTGGTTTCTGTCTCCGCCACTTCTGTGGATGTTTCAGTGGATGGTGGAAACTTCACTGTTGGCGATATGGTATATTTTCACCTTTATGTGTATCCGTCGGAGCCGGTGGGTGGGCAGTTCATGTTATCTTATGAGGTTGAACCTAATCGTTTCATACAGAAGGTGTTGTTTTTCTCTAAGCCGTCTCCTTCTCAGTGCGTTGAATGTGCGGGTCAGCTGCCTCTTACGGAGGAGAAAAATAGCACCTACTCCTATAAGGTTTCCTCTGCGGGAAATTATTGGGCTGAGGCGAACTTTGGCGGGGTAAGGGACAGTTTTTATTTCACGGTATTTGAGGAAACGACTACTACAACTACTACTTCGACCTCGACCACCACGTCAACTTCTACGTCGACTACTACGTCGACTACTTCGACTACAGCTACTTCGATAACGACATCTACTGAGCCTGAAATAGAGCCTCAAGACAACACCCTGTTGTTTCTTGCTCTTGGAGCATTCTTGTTTCTCGCAGTAGTCATGGCTGCTGTATTTACCTATCTGTGGAAGACTAGATAATGTCTTACAAAATTTATCTGAATAAGTATTTTTTTGTTTTTTATTTAATGAAAGCTAAATAATAAGGCATATTGTTTTAATTAATCCTTGGAGGTCTCCGCTAAGATGAAAAAAATAATCTGCATATGCCTGTTTGTTTTTATTTTCGCTACATTTGTTTCAGCCAACGTCGACGTTTATGGGGGATTCAGTGGGGAAATAGATGATGAGAACGAGTTTGATGGTTACATAATCCAGTTCAAGGAGGATCCCGTCCTAGTGAAAAAGACGATGTTGGAGAAGAATTTTTTGGTTTCTGGGTTGCAGTCTCAGGCTGTTGGTTCTCAGATTGCAGCTGATGTGGCGTTACACAGGACTAAGGTCGATAAGGAGCACAAGGATGCTTTGAAGGATATTGAGAAGATTCTCTCCAAGAAACCCACGAAGTTGGGCGAATACCAGAATGTGTTCAACGGCGTCGCCTTAGATATCTCAGACGAAGAAGCGGAGAAGATAAAAAAGTCGCCGTACGTTAAAGGTGTTTACCCTAATTATGTGATGCATCTGCTTTTGGAGGATTCCATTCCTTTGTTGAATGTTGATGATGTTTGGGGTCTCACTGACGGACAAGGCAGGACGGTTACTGGAAAAGGGGTTAGTGTTGCAGTTATTGATACGGGTGTGGATTATACTCACCCTGATTTGGGTGGGTGTACTACGGCACAGTTTACTTCAGGTAATTGTTTGAAGTTTTTGGGTGGCTATGATTTTGTCAATGATGATAATGATCCGATGGATCCTGATGGTCATGGTACTGCTGTTGCTGGTATTATTGCAGCCAATGGCGCGGTTAAAGGTGTCGCACCAGACGCTAAGCTGTATGCATTCGGGTGTTATACTCCTCCTTTTGGTGGTCTGAGTATCTCATGTATAATATCCTCTATTGATAGGTCGGTTGACCCAAACCAGGACGGCGACTTAAGTGATCATGTTGATGTGATAAGTATGTCTATTGGTGGGGGTGCTAAAAATTCAGCTCTTTCAGATGCAATTTCAAATGCTGTTGATTCTGGGGTTGTGGTGGTTATTGCTGCAGGGAATTCTGGGCCTTCTGGTGATGTGTATAGGTCTATTTGGGATAAGTCTGGTGATTCTTATTCTATTGAGTTTCCTGGAAGCATGGAGAAGCCGATTACTGTTGGTGCTAGCACTGAAGATGGTATGGGTATTGAGGGTTTTAGTTCGAGGGGTCCTGTGGATATGGGATCATGGATTTTGATTAAGCCTGATGTGTTGGCTCCTGGAAAACATATTCATACAACTGGTTTAGATGGGGGATATACTTCCTTTAGTGGGACTTCTGGCGCTACTCCTTTTGTTTCTGGGGTTGCTGCTTTGTTGTTGCAGAAATACCCTGATCTGTCGCCTGCTGATGTGAAGAAGATGCTTCAGTTGGGGGTGGTTCCCTTAGGTTTTGATATTGCTAAGCAGGGCCATGGCAGGGTTGACGCATACAAGTCGATTAATACTGGAATTCAGCCGGGCATAACCTTACATGGTTATGTTATGAAAGATAACGTCAATGGTGATGGTTTAATTAATCCCGGAGAAACACTTCAACTATCTACTATATTGAGTTCTTGGGGTCCTTCAAGTAATGTGATCGCGAAACTGAAAACAAGCGACTCTTGTGTGAGCTTCGGCAAAGACACACATAACTTTGGGTCCGTAGGATCCTACTCTTTTGTGAATAATTCCGCTAATCCCTTCGTTTTCACAGTCGACTCATCCTGCAGTATCGGTAAAGTCATCTATTTTACAGTTGACGTGACTGCTGGCTCTGATAGTTACTCTTATCTGCTTGGTTTGCCAGTATATTCTCTCACATTAGTTGCTGATTCTACGGTTCTAAGTCCTGTAATTGCTGATCTGGATGGCGATGGCGACATGGAGATAATTGGAGGAACAACCGGTGGGTCTCTCTATGTGTGGCATCATACGGGGAATATTGTGGGCGGTTGGCCGAAGAAGTTTAGCGGTTCTTTTGGTGTTTATGCTTCTGCTGGTGACATTATAGGGGATACTAAATTGGAGATAGTCGCCGGGAAAATATATTCTGGGTCTCCTGCTAAATCGAAGTTTTATGCTTATGACTTATATGGTTCTCCCCTATGGGAAAAGACTGTGGATGGATATATTGAAAAGTTTCCCATGGTAGGGGACGTAGATGGTGACGGAGAAAATGAGGTTGTTGTGTCTGCTCGTTCGCCTGAAAAAATTTATATTTGGCGCGGCGACGGCACCTTACTCAAAAGCTTGGATGGCAGATCATACGCAATAGGTGATTTGGATAATGATGGTGATCTGGAGATACTGACTTATAATGGGGGCTTAATAAGTGCTCTCCACCATGATGGGAGTGTGGTTAACGGCTGGCCTCAGGCCGCTTCAGGCTATGTTGTGTTAGGTGATGTTAATTCCGACGGTTATCTGGAGGTAATCTTAGGTGGATCTGAGTTCCGGGTATATTCTCGTAATGGTTCTCTGCTGTCAAGTTGGATGGCTCCGGAAGTCACAAATCCTCCTGTTTTAGGTGATCTTGACGGAGACGGCGATTTGGAGATTATTGCATCATCTACTTATAACAATAAATATGTTTATGCTTGGCATCATACTGGGGAGTCTGTTAGTAATTGGCCGGTTAGTAACTTCTATGTTAGAAAAGTTTCTTTGCCTGTTGTAGGTGATCTGAATAACCAGAATAATCCGGAGGTTTTAGTGGGGAATACTTTTGATGATACTTCCCCTACTAGTCCCCGTTATAAGAGGGGTGGTTTGCTTGCATGGGATGGAAGCGGTACTCTGTTAAGTGAATTCGACCCTCTTAAATATCGTTACGTAACTAACTATGAGATGCATACGTATATGTCTCCCGCCATTGGTGACTTGGATAATGATGGTAGAATGGATGTTGTCGCCAGCACTGAGACAAATGTTGTCTACGTCATAGAGCTTAACAGTTCTTTTGATGAAAGCAAGATGGAGTGGCCGATGTATGGGCATGATCCGCAGCATACTAACACATATCCTCTTCCGGGTTGTCCTTCTGGTACTTTTTTTAGATATCGGGATTGTGGTATGTATTCTGGTTGTGTTAGTGATGTGTCTGATGATGCTTGTTGTAGTGGTTCGGATGATTGTGTCTTTGACGGCGTTTGTTACATCAATGGTTCCACTGCCGACGTGAACGGTGATGGTGTCTCTAATGCTTTCTGTTATGGTTCAGGCTATGGTAGATGGTATGGTTGCAGCTGGGGTGAGTCCTCCTGTGAGCAATGGTGCGGCTATCATTGGGTTGTCGGCGGGGAATCCTCTGCTTTCGGAGACTACTCCAGTGGAACAGACACATCCTGTTGCGGAGACCAACCCGGTGAGCATTATGTGACCAATGGTCTAGGTGCTCCGAAGTGTTGTTCTATCAGCCATGATTACGTTGACGCATCAGGTAACTGCATCAATGAGCCTTCTTGTTGGGTCTGCGCCGTCCAGAACCTGAATTGTCCAAGCTCCGTTAGTCCGTCCGCTCAATTCAACATATCCTATGAATTCTATGGCACAGGTGGTCCAATCTGCAGCTACCCCTACGAGGTTAGGACTGTTGAGCGTAATGGTGTGCAGTTGTGGTGTGATTATTTGAGTGATTTTGGGCAGTGTCAGTGGCATTCGGAGTCGAAGACTTTGACTGCGCCCTCAACTTCTGGAACGTATACGTATACTATCAAATGTTATAGTGGGGGTAGTATGTCGTCTGGTTTCTGCGGTCTTGTGGCGGAGCCGGAGGCATCTAAGTCGTGTAATGTTGTTGTTGGGACGACTACTACTACGTCAACGACGACCTCTACTTCGACGACTACTTCGACCACTTCGACTACGTCGACGACGGTTCCTTTTGGTTTGGGTGAGGCGGTTGATAATACTGTGCTTTCTTGGGGTTCTGGTGGTTCTAGTGGTTGGTTTGGTCAGGGGTCTGTTTATTTTTTTGGTGGTGATGCTGCTCAGAGTGGTGTGATTACTCATAGTCAGGATTCTTGGATTCAGGCGATTGTTGTGGGTCCGGGGACTTTGCAGTTTTACTGGAAGGTCTACTCGGAAACGAACTATGATTGGCTTGAATTCTATGTTGATGGTGTGCGGCAGACGCGTATTAGTGGGAATGTTAATTGGCAGCAGTTGGGTTATAATATTTCGTCGGGTTCGCATTCGGTGAAGTGGCGTTATGTGAAGGATGTGAGTGTGAATAGTGGTTTGGATTGTGGTTGGCTTGATAAGGTGGAGTTCATTACTTCGGCGCCAACGACTACTACTACGTCAACGACGACCTCTACTTCGACGACTACTTCGACCACGTCTACTACGTCGACTACTTTGTCTGGTTATTGTTCTTCTGCTAGTCAGTATTATACTTGGGAGTATATCAGTAAGGTTTCTCTTAACTCTGGAAGTATGTCTTCTTCCGGTAGTAAATATTCTGATTACACCAGTTCTGTTTTCACCACCTTGTCTAAGGGGGGCGTCTATACCTTGTCTGTGGATGGTAAGACCTCTGGCAGCTATACTGAGTTTGTGAGGGCTTGGTTTGATTTCAATCATGATGGTGATTTTTCCGATGCAGGGGAAGAGGTTGACTTGGGTTCTTATGCGTTCAGTGGTACTCATACGTTCAGTAAGTCTTTCACTGTTCCGAGTGGGGCTTCTGTTGGCTCAACGAGGATGAGGGTTTCTCTGAAGTATGCCAGTGCTCCTACAGCATGCGGCTCCTTCACCTATGGCGAAGTAGAAGACTACACTGTGCAGATAACTGGTTCTGGAACAACGACTACTTCAACCTCCACAACCACAACGACTACTTCGACTTCTACGACGATCCAGCAGTGTTATGATTCGGATGGCATAAATTACTATACATTGGGTTATAGGGAGTCTCCGAAGGGCTCTAATAGGGTATGGGATCACTGCAACTCTGTTAACCCAACATATCTTTATGAGATGAAGTGTGTTGGGGACACTCCTGCATATGATTATGTAGCGTGTGCCTATGGTTGTGAGGGAGGGGTCTGTAGGACTTCGGCGACTACTACGACCACCACGTCGACCACGTCTACTACGTCGACTACTTTGTCTGCTTATTGTTCTTCTGGTAGTAGTTATTTTAGTTATGAGTATGTTGGTAAGGTTTCTCTTGGTTCGGGTAGTAAGTCTTCTTCGAGTAGTAGTTATTCTGATTTTTCTGGTAGTGTTTTGACTTCTTTGGTTAGGAGTCAGAGTTATACTTTGTTTGTGGATGGTAAGACTTCTGGCAGCTATAGGGAGTATGTGAGGGCTTGGTTTGATTTCAACCATGATGGTGATTTTTCCGATGCAGGGGAAGAGGTTGATCTGGGTTATTATACGTTCTCTGGTACTCATACGTTCAGTAAGTCTTTCACTGTTCCTTCGTCTGCTATTTTGGGTAGTACTCGTATGAGGGTGTCTCTGAAGTATTCCAGTGCTCCTACAGCGTGCGGTACTTTTACTTATGGCGAAGTGGAAGACTACACAGTGAACATAAGTTAGATACTACTACAAATCAGCTTCAGCAGTTTATCATGTAGTCTTCCGTTGGATGCTAGGATATCAGTTGAGTCTATTGTGAATTCTTTTCCTTCCAGATCGGTGACTTTGCCGCCGGCTTCTCTGATGAGGACTGTGCCGGCTGCGACATCCCATGAGTTCATCTTTATCATGAGAAAACATTCTGTTCGGCCGCAGGCAACATAAGCCATCTCCAAGGCGCCTGCGCCGATCTGCCTCACCTTAGGATTCAATAGCTTCCAGGTTCGCCAGACATTGCTCATTTTTTCAACGGATTCTCTGTCTGAGGCGTGGCAGAAGGTCAGGACAGACTCTTCGATTTTTTCTTTGTTTGAAACCTTAATTCGTTCATCATTCATGTAAGCGCCTCTGCCTTTTTCGGCGTAGAACATCTCATCCTGGGAGGGGTAGTAGACTACGCCCATTATAGGTTCAGATTTTCTGGTTAAAGCGATGGAGACATCAAAGAACGGATTCTGCACGCTGTAATTTGTGGTCCCATCTAAGGGATCGATGACCCACATATAATCCGAGGAGGTTCTCGTGAGGCCGGATTCCTCGCCTAGGATGGAGTAATCCGGGAAATCCTTTTTTAGGATGGCTATTATTCTCTCCTCGGATTCGACGTCTGCTTCGGTAACGATCGTCTTATCCTTCTTATACTTGAGAGAGACTTTGCCGTATTTTTCCAGTTGGATTCTCCCAGCCTCCCTTGCAGCCTTGATCGCAGCCTCAAGTTCCTTTGACTTCATCAGGCTTCCCCCCACATCTGCTTCAGGTCGGCGGGTAATTGAGCTTCCACATCTTTTATTTCGCCCTCAGAGACCTGGGACTTGATTGCGTAGAATACTGCCTTAACAGCTTTTTTTGCCTTCTCCCGGTCGTCAAAGCCGAGTTCCTGCATCACCTTATCTATAAACTCTTCCCTGCTCAGTTTCACCACGTCAACGTCTTTGACTCTGACCCTCTCCCACAGCATCTTCAACTCCTTAGGGAGTTGAGAAGCAAGGTCTCCGCCTTCCTTGATCGTCAGCCTCGCGGAGAGCAGATGGAATACTAAGGCTATGAGCTTCTCCGTCTTGGCTAAGCTGTCCAATCCGGAATAATCTTGAACCCTTCCAGCGAATTCCCTCATTTTCATATTCAACCTCCTTTAAGTTTAAAGAACAGCCAATTGTTTTCTCCCGGATACCTGGCGGTGGGCTTCAGTTTTATTAGCGCGTATTTGCCCGTTAATTTTTTGCCGTGTATGTTTGCGACAATCTTTTCGTTGCTTCTTTCCTCTAAGCCAAAGGTTCCGGTATCCCATACCTCCACCTTGCCCGCTCCATACTGTCCCTCTGGGATAATGCCCTCGAATTCTGCGTACTCTATGGGGTGATCTTCGGTCATCACAGCAAGCCTCTTGGTTTTCTCGTCTTTTGGTGGTTCCTTGGGCAGAGCCCAGCTCTTAAGGACTCCATCAAATTCCAGTCTAAGATCATAGTGGAGGTGAGTGGCTTTGTGTTTTTGTATGACGTAGATCCTCTTCTCGCCTGATTCCTTCACAGCAGCATCCGGTTCCGGGGTCTTCCTGAAGTCCCTCTTTTTTTTGTATTCCTCGAGTGGCATCTTCTTAGCTGAATTTGCCAGCAGAGGGGCATAGTCTGTTTAATCCGCACCTGCCACAGTCTGGCTTCCTTGCCTTACAGGTTTCTCTGCCGTGCATGATCAATAAGCTGGAGAAATCGATCCAGTTTTCTTTCGGAACAACCTTCATCAGATCCTGTTCGATCTTCTTCGGATCCTTCTTATCCGAAAGACCCAGGCGGGGCGCAACCCGGCTGACGTGTGTGTCCACTGCAATACCCTCTGCGATGCCGAATCCATGACTTAATACGATGTTGGCGGTCTTCCTCGCCACCCCCGGCAGCGTGATCAGTTTATCCATGCTGTTTGGCACCTTCGAACCGAACCTGTCGACGAGCATCTTGCAGCAGTTTCGGATGTTCTTTGCCTTGTTTTTGTAGAAGCCAGTCGACTTAATATATTGCTCAAGTTCCTTTAAGTCGGAGTTAGCGTAGTCCTCCGCTGTCTTGTATCTCCTAAATAAGTCCTTTGTGACTATGTTCACCCGCTTGTCGGTGCATTGGGCGGACAGTATGGTAGCTATCAACAGTTCAAGTGGGTTATGGTGACCCAAGGCAGTTGTTGTTTTAGGATATTTTTCCCTTAGAACCCCTATGATCTCCAGGACCTTTTCTCGTTCATCCATTATTTCTTTTTCGTTACGTGTTTGATTGCCGTGAGATCCTTTGGCATCTTCAGCTCATAATGGCGTGCGACTGGGATAACTCTAATGATGTGTTCTTCACTGCACTTTGGGCAGACTACCTTGTGTTCGATTATGGGGATGGTTGCTTCGTGCTCGAATTCGTGTACGCATTTTCCGCACCTGAACACGAATTTCCTGTAGAAGAGCTTAGGCTCTCTCTCCCCTGTAAGATGCTCTGGTTCCTTGTGTGTAAGCCCATGCTCCGTGTGCTGTAGGTCCTCTTCGACGAGGGTGGACCGACCCAGCTGCTTTACTAAAACACCCCCTTTTTTTGCAATTCGTTTATTCCCCAATGTAGCCTTAGCAGTTGTTTTCTTCCCGGATGTTGTGCTTTTTTTTGCCATTTGACATCTAGATAATTATGAGAGGGCGAATATATAAAGCCATAACAAAAATAACATAACTAAGATGAAACTGAGGGCGCGACTTTATCCCATCGAAAGCGGCAGGCCTGTTGTGGTCTTAAACGAGGAAGACGCCAAGGACCTTGGGGTATATGTCACAGGAAGGGTCAGGATATCTCATGAGGAGAGGAGCATCAACGCTATTGTTGATACTACGACGTCTTTTGTCAAGGAGGGGGAGATTGCGGTATTTGAGGAGGTGAGGGGGATATTGGACGTATGCGAGGACTGTGAGTTAACGGTGGCTGAGACGACAAGATTGCATTCGGTTGAGTTCATCAAGAAGAAGATGGATGGATACACATTGAATGAGCATGAGATCCATACCATAATACAGGACGTAGTGGATAACAATCTGAGCAACATAGAGTTGACGGCTTTCGTTGCTGCTGGATACGTTAAAGGCTATACCATGGATGAGATTGTTGCGTTGACTAAGGCGATGGTGGATACTGGTCAGACCATAGACTTCGGCGACGACATAGTGGACAAACACTCCGTTGGCGGAGTAGCAGGTAACCGGACGACTATGTTGGTTGTGCCCATAGCAGCATCGGCTGGATTGATAATCCCGAAGACGAGTTCTAGGGCGATAACATCCCCTTCTGGGACGGCAGACACCATGGAGGTTCTTGCTCAGGTCGAGTTCGACATAGATGGTCTGAAGGAGATAGTCAACAAAACAAATGGCTGCATTGTCTGGGGTGGCGCAGTCAACCTAGCGCCTGCAGATGATCGCATAATCCGCGTAGAGTATCCATTATCCATTGATGCCGAAGGTCATATGCTTGCAAGCGTCATGGCCAAGAAGAGGTCTGTTGGCTCGGACTACATAATAATAGATATCCCAGTTGGTAGGGGCACTAAGGTTGTCAGCACTGAGAGAGCCAGCGACATCGCTCACAAATTCATTGAATTGGGGAAGAGGCTGGGTGTTGCAGTGGAGTGTCTTATAACGGATGGAAGCTCTCCGATAGGTTCGGGGATTGGTCCTGCATTGGAGGCGAAGGATGTTTTATACGCATTAGACAATCAGGGACCTATTGACTTGATAGATAAGTCGCTTGACCTTAGTGGGATACTATTGGAGCTGTCAGGTAAGGTGGTTCAGGGCAAGGGCAGAGAAGTTGCCGAAAAAATCCTGCGGTCTGGGAAGGCCAAGGAGAAGATGAAAGAAATAATAGAGGCTCAGGGAGGAAACCCTGAAGTGAAGCCTGAAGACATTGAGATAGCAAAGAAGAAGATGACTATCATATCTGAGCATAAGGGCCGAGTGAGATACATAGACAATAAATTGATTTCCGCCATCGCGAGGGCGGCGGGGGCGCCGAGGGTGAAGTCAGCTGGGTTGTATCTCCACACCAGCATAGGGGATAAAATAGACGTCGGCGATCCCCTTTTCACGATATATTCTACATCCAAGGGTAGGTTGAAGGAGGCAAGCGATCTCGCATATAAGCTGGCTCCCATAAGGGTTGGGAGCATAATATCTGATGTGATAAGATAGTCTAGGCTTCCTCTACGTTGCCCCAGATCCACCCAGAACTGAGGTATTCCTCTCCGCTTCGGCTGTCAGTGTACTCTATAGAAACGAAGATGTTGTAGTGTCCGCCAGCAGCAATCTGAGGGAATCCTGCAGTAGCAGGTGAAGTCCATACCTTGGTCTCACCCGCTGCGAAGATGGCGCCTCCAGTAATATGGCTTTCTGGGGATGTGTCGGGACATGTTACGCCTTCAACGGTTGCGTTGATCTGTATGATGGTCACGTTCCCGCCGACTTTGTTGCTTATGGGGATCCTTAGCACTCCGTTGTCGGTGTATGAGAAGTCTTCGTAGGGTATGATTCCCCAGAAACCGGAGGATCCTGGCCTCACCTGGCCGGCTGGGTTGAAGACGCCCATCTGCCATAATAGGAGGGCGATGACGGTTATAATTAGTATAGCCCAGCCATATGTCAGCAAAAACTCTAGCGCGACCTGGCCTCTACTGTCTTTCATCGTGTTAATATATTCCCTATTGGTTTATATATTCTTTACTGCAGTTGAGACTATCTCTGCTATGGACTCAACGTTGAATCTGTTTGAATCTATTACTAGGTCGTAGATGCTCATGTCGTCGATGTTTATCCCATAGACCTCCATGTAACGTTTTCTTTCACTGTTTTCCCTATCTATCAGATCCTTTTTCGCGTCTTCTTTTGTCTTTTTGTCTCTCTCAGCTATCCTATCTATTCTGATGTCTATGGGTGCTTTAAGCCATATCTTGAGATCTGCGTTGAGGAAGTGTCCTGAGAGCCGTCCATCGACGACGCAGTTCCCTTTAACTTTCTCCTTCTGCTGTCTGTCTATTTCGAGGTCGATTTCGGAGTCTGATTCAGCGTACTTTGAGAACTCCTCGACTGACATCTTCGTTTTTTCTGCCATATCCCTCATTATCATCCCCGCAGAGATGTGTTTCAGTTTGAACTTCTTCGCCAGTTCTCTCGCAAGCGTAGTCTTGCCTGAGCCTATTGTTCCGCCGATTGTTATGATCATTTGAGTCTCCTGATTCTTTCCAGTGCTTCTTCAAGCCTTTCTTTTTTCTGCGTTAAGGCGCATCTGACGTATCCTTCGCCGTATTTTCCGAAGCCGACTCCGGGAGTCATCACCACCCCAGTTTTGTCTAACAGGTCGGAGGCGAATTTTATTGATGACTTGTAGGTTGAGGGTATCCTGAACCAGAGATAGAATGTGGCTGTTGGTTTGTTGATCTCCCACCCAAGGTCTCGCAGTCCTTGAACCATCAGGTCCCTGCGTTCCTCTAAGACCTTCATGTTTTCTCTGATACTGTCTTGTGGGCCTTCTAAGGCCTCAACGGCGGCTAACTGCACTGCTTGGAAGGCTCCGGAGTCAACGTTTTCTTTGACCTTTCCCAGTCCAGCCAGGATTTCGGCGTTACCCACTGCGAAGCCTATCCTCCAGCCGGTCATGTTGTAGGTCTTCGACAGTGAGTGGAATTCGATTCCAACCTCTCTCGAGTTCTTTGCTTCCAGAAAGCTTCTAGTCTTGTAGTCGCCATAGGTCATCTCCGTGTAGGGTGCGTCGTGGAGTACTATCAGATCATTATCCTGCGCGAAGTCCACAGCCTCCTTGAAGAATTCAAGCTCTGCTGTTGCCGCCGTTGGATTATTCGGGTAGTTTATAAACAAAAGCCTTGATTTTTTTGCCGTTTCTTTGTCTATGCTCTTAAGGTCTGGCTTGAAATCGTTTTTCTCTAGGAGGGGTATGTCGACTGGGATGCCGTCTGATAGTATTGTTCCAATTCGGTAGACTGGATAAGCCGGATTTGGCACCAATGCTGTGTCTCCGGGGTCTAGGAAAGCTAACGGTGTATGTGCTATGCCCTCCTTTGAGCCGATAAGTGTTATGACCTCTGATTCGGGGTTTAAGGAAACGCCAAACCTGTTCTTGCACCATCCTGCGGCGGCTTTTCTGAAGGACAGCATCCCTGAATAGGATGGGTATCTATGGTTTTGTGGGTCTTCCGCCGCTTCCTGTAGTTTATTTACTATGTTTTTCGGCGTTGGTATGTCGGGGTCTCCTATGCCAAGGCTTATTACATCAACTCCCGTCTTCTTTTTTCTCTCGACCTCCCTATCGATCTCAGCAAACAGGTAGGGTGGGATCTTATCTATCCTTGATGCGTACCTCATTTTCCGTTAAGGTAAGGTAGTATCCTCCTCAAGTCTTTTTCATACACTATTTTGTCTGCGAACTTTATTATTTCTGTGTCTTTTGGGTTGAAGGCTATGGAGAAGCCCGCAGCCTGGAACATGGGTATGTCGTTTGAGTAGTCGCCTACGGCTGCGCAGTCCTCTGCAGTGAGTCCATATCTTTCAGCGATTTCTTCAAGTATCTTGCCTTTGCCTTGGAAGTCCACTATCTGATTGACCCCGCAGACCCTCCCATCCTTTACTTTAAGCTTGTTCGCGACTGCGTGATCCATCTTGAATTGCTCTTTTATCCTATCAGCTAATATCTGCAGGCCGCCGCTTATTATCACGAGTTTGTAGTTTTTTTTAAGCTGCGAGAGTGTGTCATTGATGCCATTCATCAGTTTTATGTCATATAGTGCGTCTCTTATTTTTTCGATTTCCACGCCATCCCAGAGTTTGACGTCTTTTCTCGCCCACTCGTCGAAGGTTATCTTCCCTGAATAGTATTCCTTCGCGTGTTCTCTTGAGCTTTCTAGTGTGCCTAATGCCTTGTGCACCTCCCACCAGCTGCCTTGTCCATCTACGAGAACGCCGTCGAGGTCGAATGCGATCAGTTTTATTTTTCTCATACCTAACCGTACATAGGTGAGTACTCGCTTATCTGCTTTGTGTCATCTATGCCCTTCTTCATCTGTTCGGAGATATTCTGGAACATCTTTTCGACTTCTTCGCCCTTCTCTATGAGTTTTTTGGTGTTGATCTTCAAATCCAACAAACCATTCAGTATCTCCAGCATCGACGCAGATCCTAGGGGGTCTGGGGTGTAGTGGGTCTCCGCCATTAGGCTGGTGACTGGGATGTTGTTGTCCACGCAGAAGAGGAGGAGGTCGGATGATATTCCTGTGAGCATTCCCTCATCCATGTATTCTACTTTAAGGTTCTTCAGTTTTTTCTTTACCTTCTCGTCAGTCGTTATGCTGAAGATCTCGTGTTCTTTCTCTGTTGACTTCCCTGAGATCCCCGCCAGGAGTATCACCTCCTGTGGTTTTATCTTGAGGAACCATTTGTTTATGGCCTGCGTGAACTCGCCTACGTATTGGAAGGGTACGTTTACCTCTGAGAATATGAGGATCATCTTGTCTTTCTTGTAGATTCTTATGGGGTACATTGGAACATGGGTGTGGACTACGGCGATGCTCTGCACTTTGTCGGATTTTATGCTGCCGATGACCTCCATGCCCAGTTCATCTATCATGTATTTTGCAGCAATCGTCGAAACAAAGCCCTTGCTTGGGAATGCCTCGATAACTATTGGATCCTTGGGTAGTTCCTTCCTGGTTTTTATCTCTGTGGCCATTTTAATCGGATTGTATTTTAAAGATATCGTATTGGGGGGTTAAATATATTATCCTTAATGTTATAATTCTTACTATGCGTGTTCTGTTGCTTCACTCAGACTACCTGCGGTTTGAGGCTAAGAAGAAGGCTATAAAGGATGCTGAAGCGATAGAGAAACAGGATGGCGGAGCAGATAATGTCCTCGTGGTCTTCATAGCTGCAGAGAAACCTGACGAGTCAAACCCCGAATCTGTGGCAGAACAGCTCGTTGATGACGTGAAGGAAACAGCCAAGAAGGTTGGTGCGGAGTCAATAGCATTATATCCCTACGCTCATCTATCCAGTGACCTCAGCAGCCCGGCCGTCGCCAGGAAGATCCTGGATATGGCTTACGAGAAACTGGTTGACGATTTCAAGACCATCAAAGCCCCCTTCGGTTGGTATAAGAGCTTTGAGTTGAGGTGTAAGGGCCATCCATTGTCTGAGCTGTCTCGGACGATCCTGCCCGCAGGCGCTGAGAAAAGAGTATCTGCTGCATTGGAGAAGGAGGGGAAGTTGAAGTCTTCTTGGTATGTTCTCGATGTGAATGGCATTCTGACGCCTGTAGCAGACTTCGATTTCAAGGGACATGAAAGCCTTAGGAAGTTCTCAGAGTATGAGATGTCCAAGTCTAGGGCGGTTAAGGAGGAGCCGCCGCATGTTAGGTTGATGCGATCTCATGAGTTGGTGGACTACGAGCCTGGCTCGGATCAGGGGAACCTCAGATGGTATCCAAAAGGCTATCTAATAAAGAGCCTCTTGGAGGAGCACGTATCCAACATGGTCTCCTCTTATGGGGGTATGCGGGTCGAGACCCCTATAATGTACGCCTACGACCACCCACAGCTTTCGAAGTACCTTAACAGGTTCCCTGCGAGGCAGTATGTCCTGGAATCTGGGGGCAGGGAGTTCTTCTTAAGGTTTGCAGCCTGCTTCGGCCAATATCTGATGAAGCATGATATGACCATATCCTATAAGAATCTGCCGCTCAAGCTTTATGAGCTTTCTCACTACAGCTTCAGGTATGAGCAGAGCGGCGAACTCGTCGGCTTAAGGAGGCTTCGTGCCTTTACCATGCCGGACATGCACACCCTCGTTGAGGGCATTGATGAAGCAAAGAATGAATTCCTGGAGCAGTATCGTCTGTCTTTGAAGTGGATGGCTGATCTTGGCTTGGACTTTGAGGTCGGTATCAGATTCGTCCGCGAATTCTATGAAGAGAACAGGGAATTTGCTCATGAGTTGGTTAAAATAATTAAGAAGCCGGTGTTGGTCGAGATATGGGATGAGCGTCCCTTCTATTTTGTGATGAAGTTTGAATTCAACTTCGTTGATTCCTTGGATAAGGCGTCAGCCCTCTCGACCGTTCAAATAGATATCGAGAACACTGAGAGGTTTGACATAACCTACATCGACGAGGATGGGTGCGAGAAATATCCCCTGATGTTGCATGCCAGCATCTCTGGGAGTATCGACCGCAACCTCTATGCCTTATTGGAGCAGGCTTACATAAAACAGGTGGCTGGTGATAAACCAATGCTTCCATTGTGGCTTTCCCCCACTCAGGTGAGAATCCTTCCCCTCTCAGATGAATTCCTCCCATTGGCTGAGGACGTGTCCAAGCGGATCGAGGATTCTGGGATCAGGGTTGACGTCGATGATAGGAGCATCAGCGTGGGCAAGAAGATTCGGGAGGCTGAGATGGAGTGGATTCCAAGGATCGTCGTCGTCGGCGGAAAGGAGAAGTCCTCTGGTGTGTTCTCTGTCAGGGTCCGGGAATCAGGCGAACAGGTGGAGATGTCATTAGATAGACTCATAGGCGAGGTCAAAGAGAAGATAGAGGTTTTTCCTTTCAGGCCCCTCCCTCTCCCAAAGATGCTCTCTAAGAGGCCGAGGTTTGTTTAGGATGGGTGAATTGACTGATCTGGTGGACAGGCTTCAAGGGGATGAGCGGATTATATCAGTTAGATTTAATTCCACCTTCTTGGAGGACGTCGGTAATACATTGGGGAGTAGGGGTTTCGATGAGGCTCGTCTTTTTATCTGGCAGCATAGGGATAGGGCTGATTTGGTGGGGCAGGTTCCTTCACTGCTTGTGGTCTTAGACGAGATGGAGAAGGTCTCTGGTATAAAGAAGGACCGGGCTTTGGCGAAGTACATACTAAAGAATAAACTGAATCTGATCTTGGATTAATGTCTGGGAAATGATTATCTAAGTGATTGGCATGAGTAGACCGGATGTGGAGAAGTCTAAGAAGGCTGCGGCAGAGAAGGCAGTCGAGTACGTAGTAGATGGCATGATTGTCGGCCTTGGCTCTGGTTCGACTGCTGAGTACTTCATCAGTAAACTTGCTGAAAAAAAGCTCAACATTGTAGGGATTCCCACATCGAAGAGGACTGAAGGGCTTGCGAGAAGGCTGGGGATAAGGCTGGCATCCGTTGAAGAAGCCAGAGAACTGGATGTGGACGTGGACGGCGCAGATGAAGTGGACCCAGAATTCAACCTCCTAAAAGGGGGTGGGGGCGCCCATACCATGGAGAAGAGGGTGGCGGAGAAGGCGAAAAAGTTTATCGTGGTAGTCGACTACCGGAAAATGGTTGAAAGGCTTGGGTTTTTCCCCGTCGCAGTAGAGGTCGAGGAATCAAGGAAGGAGGCTGTTATAAAGAAACTGGCTTACCTTGGCGGGATACCTCAGATAAGGGATGGATTCATAACGGATGGCGGTAATATAATAATAGATGTGAGATTCAATATAGTGGATCCTCGGGGTTTGGAGGATAAACTGAATTCCATCCAAGGGGTTATAGAGAATGGCATCTTCTCCAAGAGGAAGGCCGATGTTGTTATCGTAGGCGAAGGAGATAAGGTTAAGGTGATTAAAAGAGAAAATGGAAGAAAATAAGCAAAAAAAGGCTAAAGAGCAGAAGGGACTGCAGAGGCTTCTTATGGAGATGGAAGCCTACCGCAGACAGGCCGAGGAACTTGCAAGACAGATGCAGTTGGTAGAGTCTAGGATTATTGAAATAGAGTCCACGATGGTTTCCTTAGAGTCTTTGGGGGGGAGGAAGATCGGCTCAGAAATTATGGTCCCTATTGGATCAGACTGTTTCATACGGGCTGAACTGAAAGACAACGAGAACGTCATTGTTGGGATAGGTGCTAGCGTATCCATCGAGGAAACCCTCCCTAAGGCGAAAGAGATCCTTAAGTCACGGGAAGAGAAGATGGACGAGGCTTTATCGAAGCTGCAGAAGGCCCTCACTGAGGTAAACAAAAAACTCGTCGAGCTGGAATCAGCATACAATGAAATGATCAAAGAGATGAGGGCATAGGATGTTCCAGTCGCTTAAGAAGAAGCTCAACGTCTTCATAGGCAGAACGGAAGAGAAGGTGGAGAAGAGGGCTGAACTGTCGACTGAGACAAAGGTGAGAGGTATTCTAAGACCAAAGATAAGGCTCTCTGAGGAGGATCTGGAAAACATCCTCTATGACCTGCAGCTTGACCTGATACAGAGCGACGTTGCAGTAGAAACAACTGACGCTATCCTGGAGAAGCTCAGAAGCGTTTTAAGCGGCAGGGAGATCGACAAAAAAAGGGTTCATGAGTCCATCGAAGAATCTCTTCGCAGGGTTCTGAGGGAGGTGCTCACACCCGATAAGGAAATAGATGTCATAGACTTCGTAAAGAATTCCTCTAAACCCGTGGTCCTGCTTTTTGTTGGAGTCAACGGCTCTGGGAAGACCACTACGGTAATGAAAGTAGCCAACCTATTGAAGAAGAACGGATTCTCTGTTGTCTTGGCGGCGGGGGATACCTTCCGTGCTGGTGGGATTGAGCAGTTGGCGACACATGGTGAGAACCTTGGAATACGGACTATCTCGCACCAGAGGGCGGCGGATTCGGCAGCTGTGGTCTATGATGCTATAGAGCATGCTAAGGCGAGGAAGATAGATGTTGTTTTAGCAGACACCGCTGGGAGGATGCAGACGAAAACAAACCTGATGGATGAGATGAGGAAGATATGTCGGGTGAATAAACCAGACCTTAGGATCTTTGTGGGTGATGCTCTGACTGGAAATGACGCAGTCGAACAAGCCAGGGCATTCAACAGAGAAATCGGCATTGACGGAAGCATTCTGACGAAGATGGATGCTGACGTGAAAGGCGGTTCTGCCTTGGCGATAACCTATGAGACTAAGAAACCCATATTGTTTGTGGGTGTGGGTCAGGGTATTGATGATCTTAAACGGTTTGACGTAGACTGGTTTATTGGGGAAATCCTGGAAGCGTCATGATTTCTTCATGACTACTGATTTTGTGAGAATAAACCATCCGCTTTTTTAGGGCGGATGGTTGGGGGGGTGTGGTTGGCTGAATTACCACGGATGATGTGATTTGGACCGCTCACATTTCTGTGAGCGGTGGGGGTGGTTGGTGAGTTATTTGGGGT
>JAFGDV010000036.1 GCA_016931955.1 Candidatus Altarchaeota archaeon
ACGGAGGTAGAAGCAAGGGTAAAAATATTTTACGTCGCAATTCCTCCGTGGACTAAAGTCCACGGTATCCTTGCGAGTTTGTAATGATCACGGAGAAATAATGCTGGCTTAGCCTCTCTTCTCCAGGAAACGGATAAGCTCCTCCGTCTCCCTCAAATTGAAAAATTTTATATCCTGTTTAATAACGTATTTTTTTGCGACAACCACGACATCACCGTCTTCGTCAAGGAAAACATCCTCAAGCTCTTTCGGGATAAAACCGCAGCCAATAGCCTCACTTTCGCCGCTCTTCCTCTTCAAGGCGGCGCTCTCACGAAGCCGCTCAATAAAATCCTTCTCCATTCTGATTCCAATTAGGAAACAATACTTAAAAAAACTATTTACGCAGATAAATCTTATACGCCCCCAGTTTTCCGCCAAAGTTGCCGGCAGAGATCCTCACAAGACCACGGGTTTCCTTTGCAATTTCTATAGCCCGGTGAGTCGCCTTCCGGACAGCGCTCAAGCTGACGCCGTTAAAGACGACCTCAGCTATGGATTCCACACCCCTTGGAACCCCAGAACCAGAGACCTTAGCAGCAATAGAAGGGCAAAGCTTCTCCTGAGTTGAAGCCCTAAGGAAACTGTACCTGGAACCAATCTTCGAGCCGGCCGCGCAGACCCCCCCAGGAAAAGAGGTCACCACACCCCTCACGCCACCTATCGCGAAAGCTGCGAGCTCAGCAGCCTCCAACGCAGCGTCTTCGCTTACGGCGAAAAACCAGAGATTGCCGCCCATGACCCCCTTAGAGTAACCGAATTCCCTCTCGATGAGGAAATCACCCATCATACGAGGAACAACAACCACTGAGCGACCAAAACGCTGCCCCTCCCTCTGAAAGCCGTCACCAAAGAAGCCGATTTTTTTGCCGACTGCAAGCTTGTTCTCCGCCTGAGTTAGGTTCCATACAGCGGTTGTGGGAGCAGTCAGAACACATTGACCAATTCGTTTAAGTAATTCCCCTTCAAGCTGTTTTATGGGATCCGCACAGCAGGAGGCAACCCAGAACTGTATGGCTGCGCCAATTCGGTCATCTGGAGAGTCTTCGGGCTCCACAAGATAGTCTATTCCAGTTTCACAGCCGCAACCTATGCCACTGGTAGCGCAACCAATAGCAGAATTCACTGCAGAATCCAACCACTTCCTGCTCTTAGCAGTGACCAAGACCTCAGAATAGAATCCTGGGAACGCCTCAGCATAGGTGTCATCTATTTCAGCCGGCATTTTCAATGAACCCCAGTATTTTTGCGACAACACGATCACGATTGTCTTCAGTTACTTCGAAGACTGTGAAACCCTGTTGCATGAATCTCTCAACGAAAACATCTAGGAGAGTGTTTCGGACTACGACAACGACGGTCGCCGCAGATTCCAAAGCCGATTTTGCAGCCTCCATCACGCCGCTCCCGGAGAGCTCAAGGGGGCCGATTTCGTCGATAAATACGATGTCACAGTTCTCAGCATCACGTATCACCCGCTTCGCGAAGTCTACGCCCTGCGGACTAATATGATACCTTCCGACCTTGATGCCTTTAGCGTAGTCGTCCAAGACAGCGAGCATCTTCTTCTCCTTAGTTAAAACGTCGACTGCAATCTTCCCCATATCCCTATCCCCCGTCTTTGCTTTAGGACACAGGACGCCGCCGCATCTAAGACCCCTCCCCTCGAGTTCGGCTGCAAGCCTCTCGCATACCGTCGTTTTACCGCAACCAGGTCTTCCTGTGACTACTATATTCATTCTTAGACAATGAAGGCAATAAACCAACACAATAAAGTGATCGTTGAGGTTAAAGCATAATACAGGTCATCCCTAAGATGGGATAAGTCGAATGAAGAAAGCCTGAATGCTATGAAGACTAGGATGGAGGACAAAAACGCTGCATTAAAGCCCCTCACAAATATCAGAGGCAAAAGGGCTATCAGATCAGAGATGAAGAAGCCTGCGGAAGAGAGTAATGGAGTGAAGACTTCAGTCAGAACGTAGCCACCAGAGTAGGTGGCATAGCCCAGAAATGCCCCAGACAGAAGGCTGTGGGTTTCATGGAACCTTACCATGAGGGGAATTAAGAGCATGAGCTCAAAGATCAAGCCTTCCGCTATGATAGCTAACATAGCACACCAGACGCAGCCGCCAATGAATCCGAGGTTAAGCAGCTTGAAGAGAGAGGCAATGAATGCCATAGAAAACTGCATTCCACTTCTCTGGTAGATACGGCGCGTATAGACCATCAGAGACAAGGCAATAGAAGCCATGACGGCACCGGCTGGGAGATGAAGCGTGTGAAGAAAAGCCCCAAAAGTACATTCAAGGAGACCCCACAGGGAGCCGAACATCAATATGGCTAAGATAGACTTTTTATCCACCACCATACCTCACCTCAACAACATCCTTCACCCAGAAAGCCTTCGGCAGATGCGGGAAAACCGCAAGGCCATCATCAGTTAAAACGCCCTGCAGCATATCCTCCCAGTTAAAGGTCTTCTGGTATCCATCAGACCCTACAAGGGTGAAAGAGAGATCCTCAGGGTTATCCACACCCGCTTGGATGACGATGCAGTCAAGGGGTATGCCTGAGTGCCCATCAGCTTCCACATGACCACATGCAGTAGAGAGCTCAGAGATGGACAGAACGCCCCCAGCCACCACGATTTCATCCGATCCACTGGTTTCCTGGCTGACGCAGCCGACAAATAGGGACAGCAAGACAAACGCTGCAATTAGTTCTTTCATAACTAAGAATAGCATTTAGAGAAAAATAAATTAGCTCAGCTCGAGTTCATGGCGGATTGGAGTTGACAATCCTGCAGTCCATCAACGCAGACCTCATAGTTCTCACAACGGTCTTCTATCGAAAGCCTCTCCCTCACCTTACACTTGGCCTCAAGCGTTCCAGGATCGGCACAGTAGGGGATGACTGTGACCTTTTGAACGTAGTTGAACAAATTGCCTGAAGCATCCAGATCCGACGCACATCTATAGCTCACAGAGGACTCCCCACACCCGCCGGTAACGCATTCACCGAGCAGGGTCGTGGTAGTAGTCGATGAAGTCGACGTGGAAGTGGTCGACGTGGAAGTGGTCGACGTGACTTTCACGCAAATACCTGCTGAGCATATCTTATCCATCCTCTTACAGCTCACAACCTCGGAGTCGACGAAGCCCACCTCATCGCAGAACAACTCAATAAGCTGATCAGAGTTCAGACAATAGTCCGCTTCAGTTAAAGACTCATTATCTTTGCTATACCCGGATACTGCGCCCTTCACCAAGTAGTCCCTGCCGGCGTCGGATTCATTGCATTCGAGAGTAGTGGATGTTGTCGTCGAAACATCTGAACCATTATCCTGCTGAACACACCCACATAAAAACAATGTGATAAAAAATAAAACCAAGAGTCTTTGCATAATAGATTATGAGATTCAGGGAATAAAAAAACCTGTTTTATATACTATAAAAAACAATGAATTTTACATGGATTACAACAGGATAAGTTGGATTATCTTCATAACAGCAGTCCTCTTCCTACAAGGCTGCGTTGAGCTGCCATTTCAGGGAAACAGGGAGACAACGACGACACAACCAACGCCGGATGTGACGGCAACCACCCGGACCGAAACTACGACGATACCCGGAACAACTACGCTACCGGAGAAGACACCGCCAGCTGAGATGCCGCCTGTGCTATCCTATGCGTTGTTAAACTACGACTACTACCAGTATGATGACCCCACAATAAGATCCCACGCAGAATCCATAACAGAAGGCTGCATGGACGATGAATGCCGGCTTCTGAAGATCCACAAATACGTGATCGACAACATGTACTACGAAAAATACAAAAACAGATCACATGGTATGCCAGGGTTATTCAACAAAGGATATGGGATGTGCGGCGATTTCGCCGTATTCTACTACAACTACCTTAAATCAATCGGTTTGGAGACATACATAGCCATCATACCAGAGCACACCTACGCTGTCTCATGCAACCACAACCTGACAAGACTACAATCGTATATAGAAGACGACCCAGACTTCAAGGAATACACCAACGAATACATATTTCCGAATTTTGAATTCGAGGTAAACCCGGCATTCAAAAAAACATGTCTGCGCATAGAAGGACCAAGTTCCACGAAAGGAGCATACCGCTATCCTGGAGAACACTACGAGGATACGAAGATAACGACGGGCGAAAGCTTCTTCCTTGACCCGGAAACATGGGTGTGGGAGCCCTTCAGCGAATCAGAGATAACAATAGAGAAACCAAGGGCGCACATAGAACGCCTCTTCAGGTTCTTGATGGATGAAGAAAGCGACATAGCTTGGAGGGTGAAAAAGATGAGCAAGAGGGTTGGCGGAGGACTGGACTACGAATTCGAAGCCTACGACATAACCACGACACTAAGCTACCAGTACGCTACCTTCACACTTCCAGAAATGGACCGATTCGACAGGGTAAGGATCCACATCACGATCCAGGCAGCCAATCCGATCCTATTCTACACGCTACAGGATAAAAACCAACTTGAAAACTTCAAATACTATGTGGAACACAGATACATCCTGTACAAAGACGACCTATGGAGATACGATGAAAAACCAAAGACTGGATTACACGACTACGAATTTGACTACATAAGCTCCTGCGGCGCAGAAGAGGGCATAACCTCATTCGACAGGGAATGCATAATCACAGACGCGGGGAGAAGGATGTTCGCCATACACAATGAAGTATTCTTCGAGGAAAATGAGGTCAACATAACAGTAAAATACCTTGAATTCCTATAGACCCAATTCAACTATTGCGGGCATGATCCGCTTATGTTCGCTGCCCTTCACTTGAGAGGATATGCGCTCAACAAGGTTTATGTCTACTTCAAGCTCCTCTGCCGCCCTCTCAACGGAATAGTTCCTGTCAACTATAAGGTCCAATATACCATCAAGAACCTCATAGCTGGCCCCAAGCTCCTCCTCATCCGTCTGACCAACCCAGAGACCTGCAGAAGGCCTCTTTACAATAATCCCCTTAGGTATGCCAAGGTGGAGGGCAAGCTGCCTTACCTGCGTCTTATACAATGCCCCGATCGGCTCAAGATCACAGCCCGAGTCGCCGAACTTCGTCATATAGCCAAGGAGTAGCTCAGTCCTATTGCTTGTGCCGAGAACAACCCTACCATCGAGGTTCGCTGCAAGATAGCTTAAAAGCATCCTGACCCTGGGCTTGACGTTCGCAAGAGAAAGTTTTTTGTTTTTTTCGGAAAACTCAACCCAGGGAAAGACCTTCTTCACCGAATCCACGACATCGTTGATCTCCATCAACGAATACCTGACTTGGAGGGACTCCGCCAGCTCCTCGGCGTCTTTGATGTCTATCGGATCACTGACGCCCATCTCGGGCATGACCAACGCACGAACATCAACCACAGAGGAAGCAAGCTTCAAGACAACAGCAGAGTCAATGCCTCCACTCAAGGCAACAACGACGCCCTTAGTACTGGTTTTCTCTACGAACGACCTAACAGCTGCTTCTATCGTCTCCCTGCAATACACCAATTGCCCCTCAGTCAAAGGTTTCATCTCATTCACCCATCACCTGGAGGACGACCTCCCTCTTCCTCGGGGAGGTGTCTAGGTTCATCACGATGATCTGTTGCCACGTTCCCAGAGATAGTTTACCGTCGATGAAGGGTACGACAAGGGAGGTGCCGATGATAGTAGAACAAACATGACCCCTGCCGTTGTCGTCGTGCCACGTCTTATGATGCTCGTAGTCTATGTTGGACGGAGCGATCCTCTCCAAAGCACGAGGAATATCCTTCTTCAAGCCAGGCTCATACTCTATAGTTGAGACTGCGCCAGTGGAGCCGACGGAGAAGACCGTGACTATGCCGTTGGAGAGGCCTGAAGCGGACAAAAAACCCTGAACCTCCCGGGAGATGTCGGCCATGTCGCCGTCCGCCAAGAGGTCGACGTGTATGGTCTTCGTCTTGATCGTCATCTTAGTATCCTCGCATGCCTGTTGTTTGTTTTGGCTTCTATGACGCTTCCATCAAAGGAATCCCAGGCAGCTCTTACAGCGTTAGTATCATCCCTGGACAATGCGGCTACTGCAGGACCCTTACCGCAGAGACCAGCTGCAAGAGCACCCGCATCAAGAGCCGCCAACGCGACACTTGGATCCTGACCCAGGGAAGCAGCATATAATACCCCATTAAGGGTTAATGCGGTAAATAGGTTACCATTCAACGCCTCATTCCAGGCAAGCTCCACCCCATCCCTCAACAGCTTGGTCTTACCAACATCAACCTCGCTTGTATAGATTTTTTCTTCGGGGATAAATAGGATGACTGAGAGAGACTCCATCTCACCTGATCTGAGGATTCTTCTCTCTATGTTATCTGTAACGACGAAGCCGCCGAAAAAAGAGGCCGCAGCATCATCAAAGGCTCCGGTTATCGTCACCCTAGCCTTAACAGCAGCATCAACGCCCAGGTTTATCATATCCAAGTCGGAGGGTTTATCCAGCCCAGGATTCTCCTTCAGGACCGCGTCAACCACTGCTAAGACAACGGCGTTGGCTGCCGCACTGCTGCTCTTCAAACCCCTTGCAATAGGTATGTTGCTTTCGGTTTCAACCCAGGCACCATAGTCGACCCCAAAATGGTCGAAGACCCCCCTAACGCATAGCTTTATAAGGGTTGTATCCTCCCTGGAGGCGTTCCTGATCTTGGCCTTAATGGAACCTGAATTATTCAATTCAACAAACGCCTTCGTCTCCAAGTCAATACCGAACGCAGCACCCTTGCCGGTTGCGATCGCATTGACTATGGTCGCAGCACCATAGCTTACCGCCTTGGATTCAGTCATTTCTCCCCAATACCCCCAATCTCCCCCTTCTTCCTACCACCCACAAGCTCCTTCTTTACCTCAACCATCTCATGCTCTATCACAGCAACATCGCGCCCGAAGCCCTCAAGGAGATAACCGACTAAAGCCAGGACAGGGAATATCTCCAACCTGCCAGCGATCATCTGAAATATGAGGACTAACTTGACGACTAAAGGCTGTAAGCTGACATCGACGGTGGAAAAACCAACGTTGCTTTGAGCCGAAACCGACAGGAAAAACGCATCAAATAATCTCATGTTACCCTCCTCGCCCATGCCCCACAACATAAGCGAAAAAGTGCCTACAAAGATTAATAACACATATATGAAGAAAAACAAGGCAATGTTCCTCAACTCCTCATCAGAGAAGACACTCTTCCCGACCTTGAAAGGGAAAACGGCGGATTCTGGAAGGGACAGCTTCTTTATGAACCAGCGGACTGCTTCGAAGAGAACGCCAACCCTGATGACCTTTAAACCGCCGGCTGTGGAACCCGCACCCCCGCCAATCAGCATCAAGACGATGACGAGGAAAAGCTCAGGAGCATGCAAATCATCTAGGATATCCTGCCCAGGACCCCCAGTAGTTATTGAAGAGATAACAAGTGTTATGTTCCTGTGCAGTGAACTCAATAAATCAATGCCAGAAGTTAAAGAGATAAGAGTAAAGGACAGTATGGCAAGGAAGATCAACCAGCAACCGAAGCGTATCTCCAAGTGACTGAAGAACCTCTTCAGATCCCCCGACAAGAGTATGTAGTCCAGGGTGAATGGGACAGCTGCCAGAATGAGAAACAAAAGGATCACGATCTCGGAAAACAAACTTATATGGATTCCTTCAACAAGGAAGATGAATCCGCCGGTGGAGAGGATGCTCATCATGGTAGACAATGCTTCCAGCAGACCCATGTCCAATAGGATCAGGATAGCCGTCCCAGAGAATGTATAGAAGAGGTATATGCGGAGGATTATCTTTGCTGTATGGTCGATGCTCGGCACAATCTTTTCGCCGCCTTCCACCCTGTAGAGGAACACGGTCGAGATGCCACCCCTCGCTAGAAGCGACAGAAACAGGATGACTACGCCAAGACCGCCTGTCCACTCCATCAGGGCCCTGGAGAAGATAAGGCTGCGGCTATAGAATGGAGAATCATTGTTCAGCAGATATGTGGGAAACACGGTCAGACCGGAAGTGGTATACCCAGATACGCTCTCAAAGTAGCCGTTGACCAGTGCCTCAAACGGCTCATCGAAAACAAAGAAGAAAGGTATGGCTCCTATGAATGGGATAACCAACAGGCTTAATGCGACCAAGAGCATGGCATGCCTGAAGTCAATATCCATCCTCGGACGCCTGAGACAGAGCGCGCCTAGAAACCAGAAGACAAGGCTCCTCATGAGAAGCAGAAGTATCGGTTCATTGTAGTACAGCGCCACAGGTATGGGCAACAGAGATAACGCCCCGCTGAAGAAAAGAAACACTCCAAGGTACCAGGAGATGTCCTTTAGGTCCATCCTTAAAGATAAGGGAGTGGTGTTTAATAATCTTAATGCCCCAATCGCTCTCTCAGAAGACTGATGACGGTTTTGACGTCAGCCCTACCGTGCATCTTTTTCATGACCTGACCCATCAGGAAATTCAATACCCCATTCTTACCGTCCCTGAAGTCCTGGACCGCCTCAGGGTTCTCTCTAAGAACATCCTCCACCACATTGGATAGGTCATCTACCGTATGAACCCTCCCAAGGCCCTCCTCCCCAAAGACCTTCTTAGGGCTCTCGCCCGAGTCGATGACCCTCTCAAGGAGCTTCTTTCCCGTGTTCTCGGTTATCCTGCCATGCCCAATCAAATCCAGGAGCTCTATAAGTATCCCAGAATCCAGCTTTGACTCGGAAAACTCTATCCCCCTATAATTCAGCTGACTGAGGACTTCCCTGCAGACCCATTTCGCAGCCATTTCCGGATCAATCCTCTCAGCGACGGCCTCAAATAGGTCCGCAATGTCCTTGTCCTTAACCAGGATGCTTGAGTACTTTTCAGGTACGCCGTATTTTTCCATAAGCCTCTTTCTCCTGGTTTGAGGGGTCTCAGGCAGGGGAACCGCCTCAATGTAGGATTCCTTAAATAGCAGGGGCGGTATGTCTGGGTCAGGGATGTAACGGTAGTCTTCTGCAGTTTCTTTAACCCTCAAGGGAATGGTTATCATCGACTTCTCGTTGAAGCCCCTGGTTTCCTGCCTCACAGTCTGACCCCTCTTACGCATATTCTTCTGGCGTATGATCTCGTACTTTATCGCCTTATAGGCTCCGCGAACTGAGTTGATGTTCTTGATCTCGACCCTGGCGCCCCCAGCAAGGGAGATGTTCACGTCCATGCGCACGACGCCCCCAACATCGATAATGCGCTCCGTATACCTAAGAAGATTCATCAACTCCTTCAGGAAAGCACGCACATCCTCGGGGGACTTCATGTCCGGGGCGGTGACTATCTCCACTAATGGAACGCCTGAGCGATTATAGTCCACCCTGCCAGAGGCTAGGTCGTATCTCCCAGGATCCTCCTCGAGGTGGACCTCCCATATGCCCACATCAGAAAGCCTTCCATCAACGCCAAGAGGCTCCGATGTCCTCTGGTAACCAGAAGGTAGGTCAGGATAGTTGTAGTGTTTCCTCTTAACGAATATGTTCTGCTGCTTGACTTCGCAGTTCAAGAGGCGGGCTATCATGAGCGCCGATTCGATAGCATGCCCGTTTATGGGATAAGGCTTCGCACCAGGCATCCCGGTGCAGACTGGGCAGGTGTTTACATTCGCCAGCTCTGCCCTGTAGTAGTCGGTAGGGCAGTCACAGAACAGTTTTTGTTTCGTCCTGAGAGGGACGTGGATCTCCAAGCCAATCCTCACCCCAAGGTCTTCTTCAAGCATTTTCGGCTGCTGATTTATAGCTTTAATCCATCAATCTTATATCATTTGAAATAAGACAATAAATGTGAGATGAATCTGCTATTCAAGCTATCGGGAGAGCACCCTGAACTCCCACGGGCTGAGGTGTTCGCTATCCTCGAAGGCGAAGATATAACCTATAGAATACTCTCAGATGAGGGGGAAAAAAGGATCCTTATCCTAGAAGTGGAGACAGAGAATCCGCTCTTCATCAACAGGCTTGCAATGACCAAAAAGGTTGGGGAATTCATCGGCGCATCCAAGGACATGGAGGAACTCGTACAAAGACTTGATGGTAGGATGACTGCGAAAACATTCGCAGTCGAAAGCGAATCACAGGCAGTTAGAGAGACCCTTGGAGAGGAGATCTGGAAGCTTGGATATGGAGTAGACCTGATGAACCCCGACTCCCGGATACTCTGCTTTGAGGATGAAAAAGAAGGCTACAACATCGCCGTAGAAACCCCCATAGAGAGGGACTTCAATAAGCGAAAACCGCACAAGAGACCATACTTCCACCCGACCTCCACGGATCCTAAGATCGCCAGAGTACTTGTAAACCTGGCACGGATCAAGAGGGGAGACCTTGTCTTTGATCCATTCTGCGGCGCTGGCGGAATCCTGATAGAGGCGGGCTTGATGGGCATGAAGTTGAGGGGATGCGACATCTCAGCGGAGATGCTTGAAGGCTGCATGAGAAACCTGGAACACTTCAACCTGGAAGGAGGGATAATAGAGTGCGATGCCCTGAACATCAAGGATGTGGGCGAGAGGATTGATGCGATCGTCACCGACCTACCCTATGGGAGATCATCTTTCATGACAGACCGGAACAAGGAACGTTTTTATTCGGACTTCCTCAGGACTGCGAAAAACATCTTAGAGAAGGGAAAACACCTTGTCGTAGTATTCCCAGACTCAGTAGACATAGACATTGGGAGTACAGTATTTGAGCTCAGAGAGGAATACTCTCTTTACGTGCACAAGAGTTTGACCAGAAAAATCCTCGTGCTCAGGCGAAGATAAAAAACGTTGATATTTTTCTTTTAGCTACAATATATAACAGATCAAAGATGAAAGGTGCTGAAGCAATCATCAGATCACTGGAAGAAGAAGGGGTGAAACACATCTTCGGAATCCAGGGCGGATCAATCATGGAGGTCTACGACGTACTCCACAGTACAAAGAGCATAAGACACATATTGATGAGACACGAACAGTGCGCCGCCCACGCAGCAGAAGGCTACGCCCGGGCCAGCGGACGCGTTGGCGTATGTATGGCAACCTCCGGACCGGGAGCAACAAACCTCGTTACTGGAATAGCGGACGCACACATGGATTCCGTTCCCATAGTAGCGCTCACAGGCCAGGTCCCAGTGCACATGATCGGCAACGACGCCTTCCAGGAGGCTGACATAGTGGGCATCACCATGCCGATAACAAAACACAACTTCCAGATCACTGACGTAGAGGACATACCTTCCACTATCAAGGCAGCCTTCAAGGTAGCGTCAACGAGGAGACCGGGACCGGTGCTCGTAGACCTTCCAAAGGATATACAACAAAAGGAACTGACGAAGAGGTTCCATTATCCAGAAGACGTGGAGCTGCCGGGATACAAGGTAGTGAAAAGCGGCGGACACCCACAACAGCTTAAGGGGATGGCCAACACACTGATGAACGCCGAGAGACCGGTGATCATCGCGGGAGGCGGTATAATAATATCCAATGCAAGCACAGAACTGCTGAATCTTGCAGAATCAATTGGGATGCCGGTAGCGACAACGCTCATGGGTAAAGGCTGCTTTCCAGAGGACCACCCCCTCTCCCTAGGAATGGTCGGAATGCACGGAAGAAAAACAGCGAACCTGATGGTTACGGAATCGGATATTTTATTAGCGATAGGGATGAGGTTCTCTGACAGGGTCACAGCCAAGGTCGAACACTTCGCCCCAAACGCAAAGATTATTCACGTAGATATTGATCCGTCAGAGATAGGAAAAAACGTTGAAGTAGACATACCAGTGGTCGGGGACGCGAAGCTTGTCCTACAGAACCTGCTCAAGATCATAGCCAAGATGAAGGTAAAAAAGAAGACAGAGTGGCACAAGAAACTCAAAAAGTTTAAGAATGAGTATGCCCCCAGGTATGACCACGACAATGTTCCTATAAAACAGCAAATGGTTATGAAAGAGCTCAATAACATCATAGACGATAAGACGATAATAACGACTGAAGTAGGCCAATGCCAGATGTGGGCCGCACACTACCTAAACATAAAGAATCCAAGAACCTTCATATCATCCGGCGGCCTGGGAACGATGGGCTTCGGCTTTCCGGCTGCGATAGGAGCCAAGGTCGCAAAGCCGGATTTCAAGGTCATAGACGTGGGCAGCGAAGGAAGCCTAATGATGACCGGGCAGGACCTCGCCACGTGCGTCGTAGAAGATATCAGGATAGTGGTCGTTTTACTGAATAACCGCTATCTAGGAATGGTGAAGCAGTGGCAGGATCTGTTCTACGGCAAGAGGAGATCACACACCTACCTGGGAGAGGTGCCAGATTTCGTGAAGTACGCCGAGGCGTTCAACGCCAAGGGTATAAGGGTCGAAAGGCCGTCAGAGATAAGAGAGGCGCTCACCGAAGCTATAAAGTCGGACAAGACATGTTTCGTAGACATCCACGTAGATGCTGAGGAACACATACTCCCAATGGTCAGACCAGGCGGGAGATTGGACAGCATGATAGAGGCCGTTTATCTAGATTAGGGGGTGGTTAGAATAAAAAAAGTCAAAGGGATCATGTCAGGCAAGGTGATCTCCGTAAAGGCCAACGACTCCGTCTTAGAAGCCATCAAGGTCTTAAGGGACAACAGGGTCAGCGGCGTCCCAGTAGTAGACGAAAAAAACAATCTGTGTGGGGTGATGAGCGGGACGGATATATTAAAGCTGGTAGGTCACCTGATCGACTACCACCCCTTCCTGATACCATTCTTCAGGATACTTGAAGACCGCCCAGAGGACCTACGGGATATAGTGAAGGAGGCTTCGAGGAGGGAGGTGAGGGAAATCATGTCAGAGCCCGCGATAACCATAGAAGAAAACGCCTCAGTATACTCTGCCGCAACACTGATGTTCAAGAGGGATATAAACAGGCTCCCTGTTGTGGATAAGAAAGGCTCACTGGTGGGAGTGATAACGAGAAAGGACCTGCTTCAGGCATTCAAGGACATAGGGGGAAGCGACACCAAATTAGGGAAGTGGGCAGGAGACTGATCACTAGTCAGATACTGTGATGTTTACGTCGTACCCTGGCGAATAGTCAGGATTCATAGACTGAAAGACTAATACATAGCGGCCTTCAGCGCACACCCCCGAGCAAATAACGTCAGTGGCATCTCTTCCAGTCATGTTCGCCTTGGTGATAGAATAGACATCGGTAAAGGATTTGCCCACAGACAAACGGATCCTGACGACCTTACCTTCTATCGAAACATCCTCCACGTTACTTGGAATCGCTATCTCTGCAGGTATCTTTGATGGGTGGCCGTGGACGTAGATGAAATCCGCAGATTCTCTAATGCCTTGAACAGCGCGGTAGGCTGAATCAACGTCTATCTGCATCCCAGAAGTAGAGATCAAGAAGGTTGCTACATACAGAACCGCTGCAAAGATGATCAAAGAAAGACCAAGCATGGTCATGTATTCCAGTGAAACCTGCCCTCTACTTTCCATGTTCTTAAATATATTTTATTCGCTGTATTTATACTTTATTACTATATTTAATATATTGTCAGATGAATGACACATAGAAAAATAGGACGTGAAGAAAGATGGAATACGAGACGCTTGCAAGCGAATACTTGGACTATGGGAGAAACAAGTTTTTGGAGCTTTCCAAGAAGAAGCCTCTGCCTGACGGCGAAGTCTTCTTGAATCTGTCTAAAGGTTATTATACGCCAGAGGGGGAGAGGAGATATCAGAAAGGAATCGGTTTCCCAAACGACGAAAAATTCGTAAAAGAATTGATAGACAAGTTAAAAGAGATTTCAGGGGACTGAGATAAGGCCTATCAGGCTCTTCTGTTCTCCTCCAAGAGCCTGAGTTTCTCTTTTATATCCCCAAAGTGCTCTGAGTTAAGCTTCAGATAATGCTGAAAGTCTTTATAGACTCTCTGCAGTTCAGGATCGTCAGGATAACGCTTGGAGAATTTCTCAAATTCATCCCGCAGCTCGTTCAGATCACCCCACTTAGCCAGTATCTTTTCAAGTACATAATGGCTTGCTTGCATTTCCTCATTTGATAAAGGATTTAAGGACGTCGGAATTTGAGATGATGCCGACAAGCTCCCCCTTGTCCACCACAGGAAACCTCCTCACGTTAGACTTAGCCATCAACCTGGCAACCTCTTTAACGCTAATATCCGGTGAAACCGTTAGGATAGGCTCTGTGAATACCTCAACAACCTTCACCTTGGTCAAGTCACCTTCATAGGCTATTACCTTGTTCACTATGTCCTTCCGTGTTATAATGCCATACTCGCCCCCCTCTTTAACAAGCAAAGAACCTATGTCGTGTTTGATCATAAGCTTCATAGCCGCTGAAACAGGTGCGTCCTTCTTTATCGTAACAACGTCCTTCTTCATTATGTCGCAGACATTCATTTTCATACCCTTATTTTAAGCCCTTGCTCACCGCCTTCATTATGTCTGAGTTAGACACCATGCCGACGAGCTTGTTCCCCTCCATCACAGGGAACCTCCTTATATCGGTCTTAGCCATCAACCGAGCCACCGTTTCTATGCTCGCATCAGGTGACACACTAAGTATCGGCTCGGACATGACCTCAGAAACCAACGTAGCCTTAATGTCTTTATCATAGGCTATTACCTTATTCACTATGTCCTTCCGTGTTATGATCCCATAGACACTGTTTTTTCCTTTGTCTTCAATGACTAAGCTGGTTATCTGTTCTTCAACCATCTTATTCATCGCATCCAAGATGGTAGCATCTAGGTCTATTGATATCACATTCTTTCGCATGATATCTCTGACATTCATTTTGATACCTACATGTTCTCCAAGGCTATCGCCTTCATTATGTCTGAGTTAGACACCATGCCGACGAGCTTGTTCCCCTCCATCACAGGGAACCTCCTTATATCAGTTTTAGCCATCAACCGGGCTATTGTTTCCACACTCATCTCCGGCGATATGGTCATCAACGGCTCGGACATGACCTCAGAAACCTTGACCTTGTTCGGGTCCTTGTTGTAGGCTATTACTTTATTGACTACGTCCTTGCGTGTCACTATCCCGTAGACTCCATGCTCTCCCTCTTTCTCGACTATCAGGCTGGTCACCCGCCTATCAACCATCTTCTTCATCGCATCCATGACAGAAGCATCCTTACTGATTGTCATAATACCCCGGGTCATAATCTCATTAGCATCCATGTGATCACCTCAGTACCATAAGATATTAATTATTGAGTTTTATAAATAAAAAAAGAAATCCGAGGATAGGATAATCGCCAGTTCACTGTTGATTTGACGACTGGGGATTAGGTCAGGGTGACAACCTGTCCATCCTGCCCCTTAGAGCGCAGTTGCTTGATTAGGGTCTCCAAGCGTCTCAAGTAGACGAGTTCGTCAAGCTCCTTTGTGATCCTTTCCATGAGCTCGTTGTCCCTGTGACCGAGGTAGTCCTCAAATTCGTCGCAGATGCACTGGAGTTCTTCGTCGTTCTTATACCTTACAGCGAATTTCTCGAATGTGTCTTTTATGCTGGCTAACTCCGGCTCAACATCAGGTGCTTCAAATTTCACATCCTGCTCCATGGAGACGAACTGGTCGAGCATGGAGGACATGTTTTTGAGTATATACGGTCCCGCTTTGATCATTTTTATGTAACCTTTATCAATTGCATCGTTCCAGGACGCCTGTCCTTGAACCACAGCTTTGTTCCACCCACGCTCTCCTTTTTCCTGGCTTCGTTCAACCTCTCAAGGGTCTTCTTTATCTTCTCCAACTCCTCTCTGTTCCTTGTTCCTAGGTATGCCCTAAAGTTGTCGCAAATCTTTTGGAGGTCCCTGTCTTCTGAGTATCTGCTTGAGAACTTTTCGAAGACGGCTTCGGTGTCTGCCAGGTCTTTTTTTTCCAAGACGATGGATATGCTTTTTATGACATAGTGGCTAGCCAAGACCATTTTCACCTCCCCACATGATAGCCAATGTTGTTTAACAATGGTATTAATACATTAGACATAACTTATATATAAATGAGAACGTAATTATTAATCATGATAAATTAATTCTTGGATTTTTTTGAACGACATACAGATCAAAAAACTCTTGACTATATATTATTCAAGATGACTGCTTCGCCCTCTCACGCTCCTTCTTGGCCTTAACCATCTTCAGACGAACAAAGCTCTCCCTCTCCATCTCCTCCAAGCGCATCTTGATATAACGCTTCGTATTGTAGAGACGGGGAATCAACACATACTCAAGGGCGTTAACCCTCCTGGTGGTCTTCTTTATCTCCTCGCCGAGAAGCCTGATCGTTTCCTCTTTCTCAACCAGGTTAAGGACCTGCTTCAGAGCCCGCTCAAATCCATCCACAGACTCGTCAAGCTTCGAGGAAGTGAAAGCCATATCATACCTCTCCCTGAATCCCTCAGCCCTTGTAAAAACCACCTTTGGGACCCTGACCCCAAAGATGTTCCCGAATGTTATGTCTATACCCCCCACCTCAGATGTAGAGGAAGAAACAGCCTGAACACTCTTGATGGACATACGAGCCTCAGCATCGATAAGATCCTCATAAGCGCGGTTGAGGGTCTCTGCCAGTTCCTCCCTGAGACCACCAGCCTGATCAATCCTCTGCAGAAACTCCGTCATCAGAGCGTCTCGTTTCTCCTTCAAGAGCTTATGACCCTTCACAGCCAGAACGATCCTCTTGTTGATCTCTATAAGCTCCATCCGAGTGGGGTGGACTCCCTCGATGATGTCTGCCATCTTTACTTCTTGTAGTACTTCTCGATGAACTTAGGATTAATCCTCTTCAATTCCCTTTCAGGTATTATCGAAAGAAGATCCCAGCCAAGGGTCAGCGTGTCCTGAATACTCCTGTCATCGTCAGTTCCCTGATTTATGAACTCTGACTCGAAGCGCTCAGCAAACTCCAGGAACTTTTGATCCCTCTCAGACAAAGCTTCTTCACCCACAACGGCGACCAGATCCCTAAGATCACGGCCTTCAGCATACATCGCATACATCTGATTGCTGACGTCACGGTGATCCGCCCTCGTCCTGCCCTCCCCAATACCCTGATTCATCAACCTAGAAAGACAGGGTAATACGTCAATCGGAGGATAGATCTCCTTCCTGTGAAGCTGCCTGCTCAGAACGATTTGGCCCTCGGTTATATAACCAGTAAGATCCGGGATCGGATGAGTTATGTCGTCACCGGGCATCGTGAGGATCGGTATCTGGGTGATGCTACCCTTCTTCTCCTTGATCCTGCCAGCGCGCTCATAGCTCATAGCAAGATCAGTGTAGAGGTAACCTGGATAACCCCTCCTCCCAGGAACCTCCTCTCTCGCAGAGGATATCTCCCTCAAGGCCTCACAGTAATTCGTCAAATCCGTCAGGATAACGAGGATATCCATGCCCTTCTCAAACGCCAGAAACTCTGCCGTAGTCAATGCAAGTCTTGGAGTAATAATACGCTCAATGGTCGGATCATCCGCAAGGTTGATGAATGAGACAATCCGCTCCAAAGCGCCCGTCCTTTCAAAGTCCTTCCTGAAGAAGTGATACTCTGAGGAGGTGATGCCCATGGCTGCAAAGACGATGGCGAACTCGCTCTCCTTGCCAGGGACCTTGGCCTGCCTCGCTATCTGGGCTGCCAATTCGTTATGCGGCAGACCGGCTGCACTGAAGATCGGCAGCTTCTGCCCTCTTACCAATGTGTTCATCCCGTCGATGGCACTTACCCCTGTCTGAATGAATTCACGCGGAAAGTCCCTCGATGTGGGATTCATCGGGTAGCCTTCAATATTCCGCCTATCTTCAGGGATCACATCAGACCTGCCGTCTATGGGTCTGCCAGCGCCGTCAAAGATCCTGCCAAGCATGTCCAAGGAGACATCAATCTTCATGGTCTCCCCCAGAAAGCTGGCTCTTGTATTCTTAACATCCAAACCTGTAGTGCCTTCGAATACCTGCACCACGGCTTTATCCTCCATTGCATCAAGTACCTGACCAGTCTTCCTCTCCCCCCCACTGATCTCTATCTCCACTACCTCGCCGTAGCTGACATTACTCACTCCATCCACGATCATCAGCGGTCCTGCAACCTCAACCACGCTGGTATATTCCTTGATTAACATTTTAAGCCTCCCCTCCCCCACTCAAGCCTTTAATCTTTGCAATGATCTTGTTATATTCTCCATCGAATTTGTCCTCAGGAACGTACTTCATCTTGGCAATATCGTCGACGACATCCAGTTTACTTATCTCCAACGACTCCATACCACCTTCCATGGCGATCATTGCCGCCTCATAGAAGTCCATTACTACGGAAAGCATCCTGTACTGTTTCTTCGGTGAACAATAGGTGTCGATCTCATGGAATGCATTCTGCTGCAAGAAATCCTCCCTCAGCATCCTGGCAACGTCCAAGACGATCTTCTCCCTCTCAGGTAAGGCATCAGGCCCGACAAGCTGTACAATCTCCCTCAACTCGGACTCCTTCTGGAGTATCGTCATGGCCTCGACCCTCTTATCCGGGAAGTCCTCTGCTACATTCTCTTTGAACCAGTCAGTTAATCCTGGAGTGTACAGTGAATAAGAGGTAAGCCAGTTGATCGAGGGAAAGTGTCTCCTATCAGCTAGCTTCGCATCCAATGCCCAGAAAACCTGAGTGACTCTAAGGGTGTTCTGAGTAACGGGCTCCGAGAAGTCACCGCCAGGAGGGGAGACAGCCCCTATAACGGAGATGGAGCCAATCCTTTCATCGGTTCCCAGGGTGATGACCCTCCCAGCTCTCTCATAGAATTCAGCAAGCCTTGAAGCCAGGTAAGCAGGGTAGCCTTCTTCGCCAGGCATCTCCTCCAGTCTGCCGGAGATCTCCCTCATCGCCTCAGCCCATCTGGATGTTGAATCAGCCATCAATGAAGTATTGTAACCCATGTCTCTGTAGTATTCAGCAAGCGTGATTCCAGTATATACTGAGGCTTCCCTTGCGGCGACGGGCATGTTTGATGTATTCGCTATGAGACACGTCCTCTCCATCAATGGAAGCTTGTTCTTGGGATCCTCGAGGTGAGGGAACTCGTCCAACACCTCAGTCATCTCGTTGCCGCGTTCCCCGCAACCAACGTAGACAATGATCTCAGCATCAACCCATTTAGCCAGCTGGTGTTGTGAGACCGTCTTGCCAGTGCCGAAGCCTCCGGGGATGGCTGCAGTTCCCCCCTTCGCCAACGGGAAGAAGGTGTCGAAAACCCTCTGTCCACTTATCAATGGAATGTTGCTCTCAAGCTTCTTCTTAAAGGGCCTCGGCTGCCTGACAGGCCAAAACTGTGTGCTGGTAATATCGTGATCCTTACCCCTTTCATCCCTTATTATGCATACTGTCTCAGTCACATCGAACTTACCATCCTCGATATGCTCCACCGTGCCGCTCACTCTCGGAGGCACCATGATCCTGTTCGTTATGACCCTAGTTTCTTTTATCTCACCTATTATGTCGCCTTCACTAAGTCGGTCGCCTTCCCTGACCTTGGGCACGAAATCCCACTTCTTCCCCCTGTCAATTGGGAGAACCACAATCCCTCGGGTTATGTAATCACCGGCCTTATCTCGTATAAGGTTTAATGGACGCTGAACCCCATCATAGATGGACTTAAGAACTCCAGGAGCCAGCTCAACAGAGAGGGACCTCCCCGTGGATTCAACTGGCTCGTTTGGGGTTAGTCCGGTTGTTTCCTCATATACTTGGATGGACGCTGTATCCCCAACCAGTTTTATGATCTCCCCAATCAATCCTTCTTCGCCTATCTTAACCAGCTCATACATCCTGCTTCCGCGCATTCCCTTAGCCTCTACCAGAGAACCGGCAATTCTTGAAATCGTACCCATCTTAATCTCCTTTTCCTTTATCTCCACTACCCTTAGTCGATCTTATCTCAAAGCCTACTGTATCCTTTATCAGCTTTCTTATTATATCCTCTCCGCCTCCACTCCTGTCAGGTATCTTTAGTATTATCTTGCCTGCGGACCTGATCTTTTTGATGCGCTCCTCTGCGCTGTCATAAAGCTTGTTCGTGATTAGGATGATGTCTGCTTCATCCTTTACCTTGTTCAATACATCTATAACGGTCTCTGTGGTTGCAGAGTACGCCTTCTTCACGCCTCCTAAACCAAAGCCGGTTGTGGTGAGTTCGTCACCTATCAGACAAAGTCTCGTCATTCTCAGCAAACAATATGGACGCTATCCTTGGTTTAAGTGTCTTCTTCATCTGCTTCAGCCTGCTTCCAAGGGTGCTGTCTATCCTCAATGTTCCCTCTTTATTAACGATTACGACGCCGAAGTCACCAAGCTCTGCGGCTTCGGCGCCCTTCAGCAGTTTTTTGTATTCGCCATCAACGAGGATAACAGGATCCTTAACCTCCTTCCTGCCTTCTTCAGCAAGAGCCTCCAGTGTTCTTTTCTTCTCTTTCTCGTTTAGGTTTAGTATGACACTCCCAGCCTCCTGGAAAACCTCGTCGATGATCCGGTTCTTCTCCGCACAGATCATCTCCTTGACCTGCGTTTTAGCGTCTGCTACAATCCTCTTCTGGATCATCTCTTTCTCTTTTTCACTGTCTCTCCTGATCTTCTCAGCCTGCTCTCCAGCGCTCTTCTGGAATCCAGCTCGTATGCTCTCTATCTCCTTCTGTGTTTCGGCCTCGATCTTCTCAATCTCACTGGCGATGTTCTTCTTGATCTCCGCCTCAAGCTTTTCTAAGCCGATTCTAATCACCTCTAAGTTCCCTAATGACGAGTTCTATGGCGTCGCCCTTTTTCTTTGACGCCATCGTTTGTATCTTCACGACTTCAGCCTTTCCGGAAGCGATTATCCCCTCCGCATCCTCCCTGGCCATCGATTTGGTCCTTTCAAGATCCGACGCTGCTTCTCTCTTCGCCTTATCTACAGCCTGCTGGATTATCTGGGCGCCTTCGGCCTTAGACTTCGCAATCTTTGACTCCGATTCCTTCTTAGCCGTCTCTACGGCCGCTACAACCTCCTGCTCAACCCGCTTAATCTGCGCTAGGTCCTTCATCTTCCCATGCCTCCTTGTTCAACCCAACCATCGGTGGTTTTTATAGTACTAATATAATGATTTATAATGTAGAATTTGAGCATATAAAATAATAGTTTAGGATATTAAAAAGTGTTATACATTAATTTATAATAGAAGACGTACAATATTATATACAGGGTGTTATTCAACTACAAAGATAAAAAAAGGAGGTGAATGAAATGGAACTAACACCAGAGTTCGCGGCTGCATTGGTCATGGGTTTGTCAGCGATCGGGGCAGGATACGGCATCGGCGTATCAGGTAGTGCAGCAGTAGGTGCAACAGCAGAGAAACCAGAGACCTTTGGTAAGGTGATGATTTTCGTTGCTTTGGCGGAAGCCGTTGCTATCTATGGATTAGTAGTAGCGTTAATGATCATACTGAGAATCGGCGTACCCGTCGAATAATCGATTAAATCATTCCTATTTCTTATTTTTTATCTAACCTTAGCTGACGCTTTACAGCTTAGGATCAAGGAGGTTATAATACAGGCGTCAGTAAGAGCATACCTACCTTCCCAGCAGGCAGACCCTCGCCTATGCCAACAGCGATAGCTCTGAGGTCATCTACCTCCATCTCTTTAAGTTTCACGTAGCCGAGAATGAACCCAATCTCAAATGGCTGCTTAGCCATTATCCTTACGCCCTGTTTAGCAAGGTAACGCTTAAGTGATAACTCAACAGGCAGCAGAGACTTTGTTTCTGCATAGGTAGCAACAGATTCTTTAATAACCTGCCCATAGGGGGTCTTCAATAGTTTTTCGAGGACACTAGACACGTGCCTCACACCATATTTGTCCAATTCATCTCTTATGACATACCTATCCAAATCCTTCAGGTAATAGCCTCCCCCAGGGATGATAAACCTGCTGGCATCGAAGCCTCTCGCCGCAGCCCTCAGCACCGTTATTATATTTGCCCCCTCAATCTCCAAAGAAAGTAACATTGCAGCAGTCTTCCTACCGCCGCCACTGAGATATTCGACTGCCTTGCTGAGTTCGGAAAAACAATACTTATCCAACGCAACCAACATATCCAACAGTTCCGGAGACGAAGGCATAAACCTGTCAAGGTTGCTATATCTCTCAAACAAAGACGATCTTATGTCGTTGAGTGACATATCAGCCAGTCGCTCTAAGAACTCCTCCACACCGCCGCCTGCGAAAAGTTGGCCTGATTCCGATGCAGGCAAGACTCCTGTTATTTTATCCGATGGCGTATTACCTGCAAGGGAGTTAAGGACGAATTTAACGTATTCGAGCTCATATTTTTTTGAGACTGCATTGATAAATGGCCTGCAATCCTTGGGGGATATCATAGAAACCTTCGTAATCGTCCTCAGAAGGTCTATGGTTAGATACTGTTCCACCTCCTGTGGCGTAATCTTTTCAATCTTGGAGAACAGTTCACCGTAGGGTGTCTGCCTGAGGGACATGATAAATCCTTCCAAGCTGGATGCCCTCGAAAACGAATCGATCTCTTTCTCACTCAGGAGAAGGCTTCTCATAACCCTGATCCTCGTATTCGAATATGCATAGTCTGCCAAGCTCATTTTCACACTCTTACTTTTTAATATCGACAGTATATATTTATTATTCTCCTATAAATTACAGCCAAAATGTTCAAGCCACTGGAGATGAAGAGGATTCGAGTCCTCTTATTGGACAAATACCTGGACCGCGTGATGGATGCTATAGGTCAGAAAGGTGCCATCCAGATGACCAAGGTGGAAGGAGGGGATACAGCAACCCCCGAAAGAAAGAAAACACTGGACGGATACTCCTACGTGACAAACAGGATCCAGCGTTTAAAGGAGACGCTGAACGTCCAGCACAAGAGGATAGAGAAGGTCCCTCTACCCAAGAAATCAACGGAAGAGTACCTTAGAGAGATAGAGAAGACAATAGAGGGCATAGAGGCTGAAGCGGTTCCTACATCAGAGAAACTATCCAACCTCGGTGACGAAAGAAAAAAACTGCAGGATGACATAGGAGCCTTAGAGGAACTTGAGAGGCTCAATATTGAAGCAAAGTGGCTTGGGACAACGGATCTGCTGTATGCGACTTCTGGATTCCTCGACATCAAGGACCTCAAGGAACTGAAATCAAGGATAAATAAGGCAACTGATGGGGATTTTATAGTCTTCGCAGACAAAGAAGAGGGTAAAGAAAAAACCCTCATCGTCATCGCAACGATAAAGGGTGGGAAGGAAGCTGTTGATGGAATCCTCCAGGACCTTAAATTCGAGCCATTCGAAGTAGCTGGTAAAGACATTAAGGAGGCCAGAGAAAGGCTGAAATCAATAGACGAGGAGAAGAAGAAGCTCCAAGAAGACTTGAACAAGATCAGAGAGAAGTACAGTGAAGACATCCTCGTTGCCGAAGAGATAGCCCAGATAGAAAAAAGCAGGCAGGAAGCTGTTCTGAATTTCGGCAGAAGTGAGAGGGTTTACGTTCTTGAAGGATGGATTCCCACTAAAGAGATAAAAAAAATCACAGAGGTAATAGATGACATCTCGAAGGGCTGCTGTGAGGTCAAGATATTTGAGCCAGAATCATACGATGAGATTCCAGTATCATTAGACAACCCTAAGCTGATCAAACCCTTTGAGGTCATCATGGACATGTTCGGCATGCCTTTATATACTGAAATAGACCCAACACCCATACTCGCAATAACCTTTCCACTATTCTTTGGGCTAATGTTCGGGGATGTCGGCCACGGTGCAGTCATCGCACTACTGGGGTTAGGAATTATAAGGATGAAAAAGGGGGAAGAATCCGCATGGAAGTTCGGGATGCTACTAGCCTACTGCGGAACTGCGGCAGTGATCTTCGGTTTCCTCTATGGAAGCCTCTTCGGCAACGAAGAGATACTATCCCACCTGTATAAAGGATGGAACATCGGCCACCCAGTCCCAGCAGGACACGAGGAGCTGTGGGTTCTCTGGATGAGCCCACCCAATGAAGTGATGAGTATGATAGGGATTACACTCTTTATAGGAGCACTGCATATGGGGCTTGGGTTGATCGCCAGCACCATAAACAATATCCGCTGGAAGGGAAAGGGTGTTCTTCTACCATCGATTGCAAAGCTGTGGTTCTTCCTCGGCGAGGTAGCCATCATAACCGTGGCTTTCACTTTTCCGATACCTTTTTTCAATAAACTACCAGAGATCATGCCGATGGAAATCATCGTAATCCTTGGTGTTGGAGTACCTGCTGCGGTAATACTCCTCGTCGAACTAACTCATGTGCTCCACCACTTCAGTATAACGAACCTGTTGACTACAATAGGCAACGGACTCTTTGAGATCTTTGAGATGTTCTCCATGTTCCTCAGCAACACGATCTCCTACAGCAGGCTTCTCATCCTTGCAGTAGTCCACGCCATGATGATGGTCGCAATCTATTCAATCGCGGGCATGGAGTTGTTGTCTGGTCTGATAATAGTCGCCCCCCTTATCATAATATTCGGCAACATCCTAGTCATAGGGCTTGAAGGGCTTGTGGTTTTCATCCACACAATCAGGCTGCACTTCTATGAATGGTTCACCAAATTTTACCAGTCTGGTGGAATACCGTACACCCCATTCATAGTCAGGAGGAGATACACGACACTAACTGACTAAATGGAGCTGAAAGATAGTAGAAAGGAGATATTGGTTTCAGGTCTTGCAAAGGGGACGGAATTCACCGCAGCAGTCGTCGTTTTCATATTTCTAGGCTACTTCTTAGGTTCATTACACAGCGAAACAGGAGGCGTCATTGGAATGCTCTTAGGCGCCTTAGTCGGTTTCGCCTTAGGTTTATATCTACTGGTGAAGGGGGCTGGTCAGGATGACAAACCAAGTATATGAACTACTAACTGCATTGGATCTCACGGAAGCAGTTACCTTGCTCGCTCCCCTCTCCCTCTTCATACTCGGCATCGTTTTCTATTCAATATTCATATTCAGGTTCTACCGGCTACTTGCGAGAAGAGACATATTCAAGCTGAACCTGCACAGATACGGTAAATCCCAACTCCCATGGCTACAGAAGACCCTAAAAGTGATATTCTACGTGATCGAATACGTGATCCTCTTTCCAGTGTTCGCATTCTTCTGGTTTCTTGTTCTCGCTGTATTCCTCTCCTTCCTCTCCAAGGGGCAGACAGCAGAGAACATCCTGATAGTTTCCATGTCAGTCGTAGCATCCGTGAGGGTGACGGCATACTACAAAGAAGACCTGTCGAAGGACCTCGCCAAGCTGCTCCCATTAGCATTGTTAGGCGTCTTCCTGGTGGACACACAATACTTCTCTCTTCCAGAGTCCCTTGCAATTATAGCCCAGATACTACAAATGCAGAACACCCTGCCTTACTACCTGCTCTTCGTGATTGCGCTAGAATTCTCCTTAAGGACGGTTTATAGCATAGTAAAGGCCTTGATGTCAAAGAAGTGAACTAATCCTTGAGTATCTCCTCTATGATCTTCGCGTAAGCCGGTCTGGTCACAAAGACACCAATCAATACGCCTATCGAAGTCATGAAAGCGAACCCCTTCAAGGCCTGTATGGAGAACACCGGAAGCATCACAGCAATGGTTGTCGCCGCGGCCGTGAAGATGATGAAAAAAGCCCTCCTGATCCTCTCAAGAAGGTTTACGACCTTCCTCTGCTCTCTCTCCCTCCTAATCGTCTCGTCTGTGATGACTATCTGGTCATCCACGCCCGTCCCCACGGCAGCGAGTATGCCAGCCACCGCTGGGAGATCAAGCTCCCAGTTCACCAAAGCAGCTACCCCTAAGATGATGAGGATCTCTGAGAGGCCGGTGATTATCGTAGGTACGACGATGAACAACGCTCTGTACCTGAGGTATATCATAGCAGCCACGGTAAGGATCGCTATCAAGCCTATGATGAAGCTGTATTCAAGGAACTTCTCGCCCAGGGATGAGGGAAACTCCGATTTAGATTCAACAACGGCCTTCGCAGGAAGATTCCCAGAACTCAGAAGAATCTTGGTCTCGTCCCTGCTGTTTTTAGCCTCCTCGAATGTGTACTCGCTACCACTTATCTGCGCACTGTACTTGCACAGAGTGCATGGATCACACCTCAGCGTAGGTGACGACCTTAAACCTATGAGGTCACGAATCCATTCCTCATACTCCAAACCACTCCGCGGTTTCCTCTCAGTCATAAAATTATATTCCTCAAATTCATTCCTGACCGATTCAGATACCTGTTCTTCATCTGCTGCAATTATCGCCTTAGTGTAGTTTTTATACTCCATCAGTATCCTAGGATCGAGGGTATTGTTTTCTACTATGAGGATGGGCATGAGAGAACGATTGCTGATTATGTCCACATATGAATCAGAAATCGACTCCTCTTCCCTCTCACGTAGTTCAGACAGGATGTCATATGTTGGCTTGTTCATGACAATTATCGTATTCTCCGGTCGGTCTAGGAACATATCAATGGGCCTGCCCTTCTTATCCCCTCCAATCTCACAGAAGCGTTCACCCCCCTGTCGGGTTAACCTGATTGAGACGTACCAGTTGTAAGGTGGACCGCTGGTTACCGCACTTCCCTGAGGGCTCAAGTCGACGCTTACCTCAGAGCCTAGTATCGCGAGTTCTCCATCTATCCTGGCCTCGAACCTGGCCTGCTGCTTCAGTATATCCTCTATCGATTTAATCTCCTCAGGGGATGCGCTAGCCACCTGCACGAGGATGTAGCGCTCACCCCAAGGCCTCACGGGGATGTCCCTCAAACCCATGGAATTAAGCCTTCTCTCAAGGATGCCCTTCTCCACCTCAAGTATTCCAGGAGTGATGGTGCCGTTCACCGGCTCCTCCAATCTTATCTGCAGTTGTATCCCACCAGCAAAGTCGAGGCCGTAGTCGAGACCGTTCCCGAAACCAATGCCCAGAGATTCGCCAGCGCGCTCTTTGTTTACTGGGATCAGGTTAGTAATCAATACCAGGGAAAGCAAAACAAAGGAGATCAATACTTTTATCCTCCAACTCCGTAAAAGCTTCTTTATCTTCGATTCCATCCTACAGTCCCCTCAGCGATTTCCGCAGGTCCAGTTTACCCCCTTTTTCCTCCACATACCACTTCAGTATGCCCGCATTCATCAACCACGTGGTCGTCGTATCCCCAAGTAGACCGATCAAGAGAACCGACGCTATATTCTTCAGCGTCTCTATCTGGAAGAGGGTCGTTGATACAACGATGATGACCAACATAACAGCGATTGTCGTGCCACTCATCGTCAAGCCGGTCTTCATGGCGTCGTTTATGCGTTCATCCACTGTCCCCGTTCTGGTCCTCAGAACCCTTGAAGTAAGCATGATATCAGAGTCAACGGAATAACCAATGAGCATGATCAATGCTGCGAGGGATGCTGGCTCAAATACTATGCCGAAGAGGCTCATACCACCCAATGCTATCAACGCGTCACATGTTCCCGCAAGGATCACAGCAATTGAGGGTATAAGGTCTCTGAAAGCAAAGAATATGATGAGGATCACCAGCACATAGGCGAAGATTGCCGCCTTTATGCCCTGCTCCCTGAACGTCTTCCCCAGGGTTTCGCCAACGGGCTTGATGTTTACGTTCTTCTTCTGCACATCCAAGGTGAAGTTTCCTAGATAAAATTCTAACGCACTCTCCAGTTTCGCCTCATCCAGATCGAATGCATCGATCCACATCACCCCAGTGCTTTCGTTGAAGGCTACGTCGGCTTTAAAGCGTGCGGCAATCTTTTCTTGGACGTCTTCGGTCAGGTTACCCTGAACCTTCACACTCGCACTATCCGTCTCATAAAGGCTGCCAGCATAGTTTGAGAGTATCGACTTAAGTCCTTCCTGATCAACCTGGCTTGTTGTTATAACCGTCAGCTTATCCCTTCCAGTTATAACATCCCCCCCAACATAGACTTCAAGGTCTTCAAGGTTAATGGACTTCAGCTGCGAAGTTAGTTCAATGATTTCATCATCGCTCAGGGAACTCTCAGGTATGACCTCGATCCAGGTACCCCCCTTGAAATCGATGCCGAGAGGAACCCCATTAGTGTAAACTATGGAAACCATCGCCACAGTTAATAACAGCGGCAGAAACATGAGAAGCTTATAGTTCGCCAAGTTAGTAAGGCGCGTATACATGTCATCTAACATGTAACTATAATAAACTAGTCACTTAAAAATAGGTGGCTTAAATTGATTAAATCGTAAGTAGTCTTGGAATGTTCAAAAAAGTAGTCATCGGAGGCACCTTTGATAGGATACATCAAGGCCATAAGAAGATCCTGGAGACGGGCATGCAACTTGGGAAGTCAGCAGTCATAGGGCTGACATCAGATGATTTCGCCTCCCGCTTCAGGGTGGAAAAAATCCAACCCTATGAGGAAAGGAAGAGAAACCTGGAAAAATTCTTGGACTCAGTAGAGAAACCCTATGAGGTAGTCAAGATAAAAGACTCCTATGGGGTTGCGACAATCGATCCGGAAATAGACTGCATAACTGTGAGCGAAGAGACCCTGCTAAGGGCAGAGGAGATAAACATGATCAGGTTCAAGAAGGGTTTACGCAAGCTTATCATTGTCGTGGTCCCGCTGGTGCTCGCAGAAGACGGAAAACCCATATCAGGATACAGAATAACCTCGGGAGAGATCGACGGCGAAGGCCGTATCCTGAAGAAGCGATAACCTGGAAAAAAACCTATTACTTTTTAGTTACTGACGTATACATAATTCTTTGCCTTGCTTTGGTTGAAATGGCCTTAAATGAATTCGAAGAATACCGGGACTACTATGAGGTGTATGGGGAAGAGATAACAAAAGGGGAAAACCAGGAGAAGATCAAGAAGGCCAGAAAGGAGATGCACAGGATAAAGGGGGAGGACAAGTTCCTCTTCACTCCGAGGTTCCTCTCCAAGGACCTGATAAAAGACCACCTTGAAAAATGCGAGAACACTATAGGAGTGATCAACAGGATACTCAAGGAAACACGGGAGGGAGAGAAAACACCCCTACAAGAGATCATACCAAAGAAGAGACAGCACAATATTCCGCACTCGAAGCTCTATGAGAAGGTTATCGAACTCGTTGACCCAAGGTTTCCGTCGATAATGGAAAGCCGGATAGACGGCTGCATCCTAGAAGACAAAAGGATTATGGCATACGAGGTGAACGCGAACCGGGCAGGTTGGGAGAACTCGCGCTCATTCTGTGACATCTATAACAGGTACTTCAGCCACCTGCTCCCAGGACATACCGTGGATTTCGCGGACGGCTGGGAGAGTATAATAAAGTACGTGTTGAAGAAGGTCCACGGAGACAAGACCATTTATCTAACAGAGCAGAGGGGTAAAGAATCCATTGCAGCCCTAAGGGATAGGGGCATCGACATAGACTTTGTGAGGTTCCAGAACATAAAGAATCTCATGAAGAACGGCGATCTCAGGATAACAAAAGATGACGTAACATATAAAGGCGAACGTGTGAACTTGATATGCAGGTTCCTTAGAACCCACCAGGTTCTTGCCCTGCCTGAACTATGTGAATGCGTTAAAAACGGTAACGTGCACCTGATAAACCAGATGGATGCCTTCTATGGCGGATTGAAAACACTTTTGATAAAGCTCAGAGACCCCGAAATTGTGGGAAGCTACTCATCCCCTGAAGACATAATCAGTATCCCCGAATCAGCCCTACTGCGGGACATCAGAACAGACGATTTGATAGAGAACAAGGACAGATACGTATTGAAGTTCGGCAACCGCGGCGGGGGAAAAGCGGTCTACTTCGGAGTCGACAGATCAGGGCCTGAATGGGTTGACCTCATAGAGAACTCCAGATTGAAGTATCCTGAGACCGCCATGATCCAGGAGAGGGTCAACCCCAGCCTGACGCCAAGCTTAGAGGATGGCAGCATGAAGCTGCAGAAAACTACGTGTGACGTCTTCGTCTTCACAACAGATGAACCAAAAACGGGGGGAGTGTTCTCTAGATGGTCCCACAGCGATCTAGTGAACTTCAAGACGGGCGGAATCAAGGAGACAGTATTCGTTTAAGATCACCCCACCCTCAGATTCTTGATGCCCTCCATCCCAGCCAGTTTATTGACTAGCTCATCCAGTCTCCTTCTATGCCCCGTGAACATGAACGTGAAGGTGAACTCCTTCCCATCCATATTGTAGTCAATGGATACCTCCCTGTAGTCTATGAGGAACCTCTCTTTCACGGCCTTCAATCCATCAATGCTGTCGAAGACCAGGGTTACCGTCTTAGAGTAATTGCCAAGGCTCTTCCTCTCAAGGAAGCGGTCCAAGAGTATTACTACGATTACGAACAGGTAGAAGAGTAATGCTGCCTCAAAAAAACCCACCCCTATGCTGACGCCGAGGGCTGCAAAAGACCAAATGCAGGCTGCCGACGTGAAGCCGAAGGCCTTCTCTTGATAACGTATTATTGCTCCCGCTCCCAGGAATCCTATGCCGGTGATGATCCCCCCAAGGAGGGGCAACGGAGATGAGCCACCAGAAAAGACCAATGCTATGATCGAGAGCAAACAGGAACCCGTAGCGACAAGTGTGAACACGCCGAAGCCTACCGGCTTCTTCGTAATCTGCCTCTCCAAGCCAAAGGACAGGGAGAGGACAAATGCCAGCGTAATCCTCAAGAGCACATCCACGAGATTTGGTTCCATCAACAGTAGATATATTACCCTCAATCCTAAAAGAAAGGATTATATGCCCCACAAACCTAAAGGTATAACATGAAAGCAGAGCTGGCGAAGATAACAGTCTTTCTAGGGATCGTATTCATACTATCCTTCACCCTGTTCTCCATAATCCTCAACATCTACTTCCCCCCATACGCAACGACAACTACCACGACTACGACAACAACAACCTCGAAGACGACAACTACCACGACTACGACAACGACGACAACAAGCAGGACGACAACCAGCACAAGTCAGACAACGACGACAACTACTACGACTTCCACCACACAACCCATTGAGTGCGGCTCAAACGCTGACTGCGGGAGCGAGTATTACTCGGGAACATACTTCTGCAACAAGGATGTTGTCTCCCTCATGAAGTGCACCCCAAGGTGTGTTCTGGGAGTCTGCAAGGATAGATGTGAGATCTTACCAGTAGACAAATGTAGTAGAAACGAAACATGCGTTCCAGGGAGAAGGTATTGCGTGAAAAACGAGTTCGAGAACGTTACCTCCTTCATTGAGATCTATCCTGGAGAGTACGTCACAGGATACAAAGGATACCAGTTTAGATTGAATTACACCGTCTATTCCACGGAATATGAGATCAGGGCGATACTCGTAGACGTGATAAAACCCGACGGAACAGAGAATCAGGTATTGATTAGATGGGACCTCAATGCTATAGTAGACGACCTCGACATCGGGATCTACGCGATAAAGCGGACATCAGCAGTCCTATGGATACAGACTTAGGGTATTTAAGCCGCCAGAGAAAATAGATAAGGATTAAAAATGGAGAGGGTGAATACTGGGATTCCGGGCCTGGATAACTTGATCGGAGGCGGCATACCCGCGGGCTTGAGCGTTCTTGTGGCTGGAACCTGCGGTACAGGCAAAACCATATTGTCGCTGCAATTCTTATACAATGGTGCTCTTGAGGGCGATCCTGGAGTCTATGTGACATTCGAGGAGTCTAAGGACAAGATCTTCTCCCAAGGCGGTGAATTCGGATGGGACCTTAAAGGCCTTGAGGATAAAAACCTGTTGGATATCTATGTAGTGGACACGGATGACATAGACGACGTCTTAGCCGACATCAAGAGGAGGATTGAGAAGATCAACGCTAGGAGGCTTGCCCTAGATTCCCTGACGACGATGATGGAGCACGGCGTCATATATCGCTCAAAGATATCGAAGGATTTAGGGAGGAGGGAGAGGGAGAAACTCGGCCTGAGATTCGCTTCGAAGGGCTTCGATGTCACAAGAAAGGACATATACGCAATAATAGGCGAGATAAACAAGTTTGGAACTACTTCCTTTCTAGTATCTGAGGCCGGTGAAGGTGGGGAATATATCTCAAGGGACACAATAAGCGAGTTCGCCTGCGACGGAGTGATCCAGTTGAAGATAAACGAGTTTGGAGGGGAGATAGAGAGGCTTCTCTCAGTGAGGAAGATGCGCGGGACAAAGATCAACATAAGCCTTTCCCCCATAAAATTCAACGACTCCGGGATAGTGATCGAGGAATAGAATGGCTGAGGACAGGTTCGATCAGATCCAGGGGATTCTCAAGGAGTTATACGACAAACATGAGGACGTGGAAGCGTGCATGGTCGTCAGGAAGGGCCTTGAGGGCGTCGTCACCTTCCCTGAAGACTTCATAGATAGGGTGTCCACAACCTGGCAGCCCATGAAGGATACAATAGACATCCTCCTTGAAGTGGTCGCAGACAATGCCATGTACGGCATAGACAAGTGCTATGTTGAGATGCTGGATTATGGAATCGTGTTCTGCATAATATCAATGTCAGACACCTCCCTGGTGACATTCATAAGGAAAAGCGAAGGCTCTGAGACCCTGGGGAAGGTTTCAGCTGAACTGGGCGACATCCTGGAAGCCAGAAAGAAAATCGTGGAGCTTGTTGAGGGATAGAAGGTATATATACCTGAAACAGATAATTTGATAACATGAAAAAGCTCCTCACAATCCTAGTTCTCCTGCTTTTGGTATCTCAGGCGCATGCCATCGACTGGGAGAAACAACGAATAACCCGCCAGGAACTTGAACAGAGGCTCTTCTACGACTTCTGTGAGGATGTCAAGGCTGGGGGAAAATGCAACGTTCCTTCGCCCTGGGATGAAAAATTCTGGGGCGTATGCTGCAATAGCCAATGCAATAGTTACACCAACGAATGTAGTAAGGCGGGCTTCGGAGGACCATCTCTTGTGGATGTAATAGTGAACATGCCCTGTATGGATAAAAAACATGGCGAAGAATGTGAGCTGCCTGAGGAGATCGGGAGAGTATATGATTTATGGGGCGTATGCTGCAATAGCCAATGCGTCTACTGGGAAACACAATGCGATGACAGTTATCAGTCTGTCTGGGTCGTCGATGAAACACCTAAAGAAGGCGACTACGTCAAAAAAGGGGGTGAAGGCCCGCCCTCACCAGAGGATATCAGGAAGAGCATAGACTACTATATCATCGCATCCTGTATTGCCATAAAAGACGGCGAACCATGCAGCCAGGAAGTGAAAGGCAGAGATAGTAGGGGAGTAGAACACAACATAGCCCAGGAATTTAATTTATATGGCGTGTGCTGCTCCGAAAAATGCCAATTGAAAAGCACCGAATGCCCCGAGGAGACAGAGGACACTAAACCGGACCTTGTGATAATAGGGATGGACATTCACCCCGAAGACCTCAGCAAAACACTCCAGGTAGATAATGTCACAATTACGATAAAAAACCAGGGAGCCGCTCCTACTGGGAAAAGCTTCTGGATAGAGTTCATGAAGGGGGATGATTCCTCACCCATAACAAAGGAGGTGCCTTCACTGGGTGCTGGAGAAGATGCAACCGTTGTTCTCGATGAGATACCGACTTATCAGCATCGGAGCAGGTATCGGATGGAGGCTTTGATTGACTTGAATCCGAACTCAGTGAAAAGCAACCTAGTGGATGAGTCGGATGAAACAAACAACAAGGCCACAGTCGAGGTCTTCGTCGGGGAGGATATGGCAGTATGTGGGGATGGAGTATGTGATGAAGGAGAGGAAAAAACCTGCCAACGCGACTGCATGACAGAACGCTTCTGCGGCGACGGACTATGTGAGGAAATAGAGAGGGGGTCATGCTTTGAAGACTGCGGCAGATGCGGTGACGGAAACTGCGATGAAGGTGAAAACGAAAGCTGCCCAGAGGACTGTGAAAACACAGAGAGTAAGTTCCCAGTGTTTCTCTTCCTGGCTTTTGCTGTGGTCATCCTGATACTTGCCCTGGTTTTTTTCTTTTTCTCAAGGAGGAAGTCGAAGGGGCCTGTGATCGACTATGAGCTGCAGATAAAGAGGCTGCTCGGTGAGAAAAAAACGATAGAGGAGATGCTAGAGCTTGCGAAGACTAAATACCACAGGAGGAAGCTGGACGAGGAAAGCTTCAAGGAGATTGTGAAAGAAAACCAGAAGAGGCTGATAGAGGTAGAAACAAGGATCAAGGACATCGAAGACAGGATGAAGAAACTGGAGAAGAAATAATCAGTATTCTGGCATCTTAGCCCTGCACAGCCATATAGAAGACATGGATGACAAGATAACAGCACCAATGATGGCTGAAAATACCTCAAAACTCAGGATCTGTGGAACGGACTCGTAGCCGAAGAATGCTATGATGATCCCGATGGTCAGATTAGCGTTGAATAAAATAGCTGTGTACTTTGCCTTCTCTGGGATAAAAAACCTGCCGGCAAGATACGTTCCAGCATACTTCGCCGCAAAACAGATCACAAAAAAAACCAGCAGCAGAGGCAGGTTGTTGAGAAGCGACCAGAATTTAATCCTCAAACCCACCCAGAAAAAGAATACAGGAGCGAAGAAACCAAAGACTATGCCCCTCAACTTCATCTCCAGGTTCTCGTGCTGGACGACGATCTCAGAGGTGATCATGCCAGTCAAGAACGCAAGTATCGCCGCCTCAAAACCAGCCTGCTCTGAGATAACCGCCACAGCAAGAAGCAACAGCAAGATGATCTTGAATTCAAACTCTGCAACGTTCCCTTTATAATAGCGAAATATCTTCCCACCCAGAAACGGGAAGAGCTTGGCGAACAGAAAGAGCCCGCCTATAAGAAACAAGATAAACACGGGATTTGGGGTGAAAAAAACGCTCAAAACAGAAATGCCTAAAATCTCCGTCATCATGGCTGAGGAAAGGATTAATTTCCTGTCCTCTGTCATATCCCCCGCCTGTCTCAGGATAGGGTACACTATGGATATCGAGGTAGTAGACAAGGCTATAGCAACCAATGAGGCTTGTTTAGCTTCCATCAACAGGATAGATTGCAGAAATCCAAAGACAAACAAGAAAGGGAAAAAGAACGATGCAGATCCGATCACAAGGCTGGGTTTGAATCTCTTCTGCAGTTGGTCGAAGTCAATCTCTAAGCCTGCAACGTACATCAGTGTGAGTATTCCAAGGTCAGCTAATACCTCAACGATTTCCACCTCAGTGAAGTCTATGAAATGCCCTGCAATCATGCCCGCAAAAAGCTCTAATATCGCCGTCGTAAAACCCAATTCAAGGGCTATGAAACCGCTGAACACTATCAATGCGCTCATTATGATGATCTCATCCCTCATTCCAGCCTCCTCAGTAAAGCAGACAACATGAAGGGCAGGATAAGGGTCGCATCACCCTCTATCGTAACATGATCGGCACCCTCCTTTACCTTCCCCCAGGATATTCCTTCCCTGATACGCGCCCCCGAAAGGCTTCCATCAAACTCCTGAGCGGTCGTCACATAGACGGCGTAATCCAAGCCCTCTTTGAACTGATTCCACCAGAGGGTGTGGTGTTTCGAGATGCCTCCGCCTATGATTAATGCCCCAGTCTTCTTCGATTCAAAGACTATGTCGGAGAGCTTCTGCTCATCCTGGAATAGATCAATCTCTAGGTCCCTGTGTTTTTGCCAGAAAAACCACAGCTGCGATCCTACAGCACCGTCCATTATGCCCGGAATGAATACTGGAATCTGGTTCTTCCACGACCAGTAGACGATAGAGCTTTCCTTTTTTTCTTCCTTCTCCAGACGCCTGCCGATCTCCCATACCAGCTCATACGTTGGCAGGTCTTTTTTCTGAGAGTATATATCCTCTATTATCGGCTGAAGTTTTTCTTCTAGGATTATGCCATAGCTTTCATTGGGTATGAAGATGTTGCCAAGCCTGTTAATGCCCTTCTTATGCAGTTCACGGTCATCTACGGTAAAGCTCCCATTGTAGTAGTCCTGCCATATCCTGGCGAGGTCGTGGTCCAGGGTTCCCGTTGTGGTAATAACCACATCAGCCAGTTTTCTCTTCAGGATCTCCTTTATGACGCCGCGGGTTCCAGTAGCGATCACACATGCTGGGAAAGACAGAAAGCAGGTGCATTCTTCCCTATTCATCCTCTCAAGGATGTCGACGCCCACAGCAAATTTTTTCGCTGTAAAACCCCCAGATAGGCTCATTTCCCTGACGAGGTCGTCCACGTCCCCACTTAATTCGATATCCCTAATCGGCTTCATCGTCTTTTAAAATACAATAGGATAATAGTATCTAATAGTATCAAAGAGATTTAAGATGACAGACCCCATGACGAGGTTCCTTAAGCTGCCATTAGAGGGCAAGATCATCGTCTTCACTGTATTGTTTTTCATCCTCCTTGGTATGGGGGTTTTGTTTGAGCGTGACACCATCACCGGGCTCATAAACGCCTACGGTCTGGTGGGTCTGTTCTCTGTTGCCTTGATCGGTTCCACGGTTTTCCTCCCCTTCCTTGTGGAGGGCTTATTCCCATTCCTCCTAGCGTCCGGTATCGATCCCTTCACCATCGTGGGCATAGCGACCTTCGGCGCATTGCTTGGAACCTGCATCAACTATTTTCTGGGCTTTGTCGGCTCAAGCATCATAGAACAGAAGGTCGACCATGGCAGGATAGAACAAGCGAAGCAGTTGATGAACAAGTACGGGGGGTTTGGTCTCTTCATTGTCATAGCGATGCCGCTTCCAACTATACCTGTTGATCCAATAACAGTCATCCCAGGGATCACGAGGATGAGGTTCATAGAGTTCGCATTAACCGTAGCTGCCGCAAAACTGGTTAAGTATGCATTCTATGCAGGCATCTTCGAGATCATCAACAGCCTACTGTAATATTTACGCTCAACCCCAAATAGATTACACAATGATTAGGAAGATACTTGCTATCACAGTAGGTGCAGCAATTTATCCGCTGTCGTTCTGGATCCTGTTCCTGGGCCCTATGATGTCTGGTTTCGTTGCGGGATGGATCGCTAAGACAAAGCCGAAAGAAGGCTTCATCCTAGGTGTGGTCTCAGCGTTTCTTGGTTTCCTCATCCTAGTGCACGCATTAGACGTCTTCAACATAGGGATCATCACCCTCTCAGACGTCCTGTTCTTCTGGATATTCATGCTATGGAATCTCTTCGGGTTCCTCCTTGCAGGAGTAGGCGGCGTATTGGGTTCACTGCTTTCTAAACCCGTTGAAGCCTTGAAGGAGACTAAAAAACCCCTGAAGGATTTCAAGGAACCTGCTGCAGAGGTATACTTGGTCTGCCCCAGCTGCGGACACAGCAATTCAGAGGAAGATGAATACTGCAAATCCTGCGGAACCCGGCTTGTGGGATGAGATCCAGATAGAGGATGAGTGGGTGGGTATCCCAGAGAAGAGGCCTAACCCAGTGGTGGCTGCTTTAAAGGATATCCTGGTATTAATCGAGGTCTGCGCAATCGCCTACGCCATAGGTATCGCTCCAGGATACGTCCTCTTCGAGGAAAGCACCAATATCCTGAACCCCCTGCTAGGGAGCATAAAAAACGAGTTCGGCATGAAGGAATCGACATACCAGCTTGCCGTCGCCATATTCTTGAACAACACGAGAAGCACGCTCCTGATACTCCTGAGCGGGACCCTGCTCTTCATACCATTGCTTACGTTAATGTTCAACGGCTTTCTCACCGGCTTCGTCCTGAGGATGGTCCTCGAGCAAGGGCGCTCCATCACCTTCTTCATCCTCGGCATCCTACCGCATGGAATATTCGAGCTCCCAGCAGTATTCATCTCAGCTGCAATCGGGCTCAGAATAGGCCTATCCTACCTGTTCCCTAGAGGCAAAAGGGTTGTGGAAGTAAGCCAAAGCATTAGGAATGCGGGGATTATCTACCTCCTAGTTGTACTCCCCCTCCTGCTCTTGGCCGCATTCATAGAAGCCTACATCTCAACTGCATTGATCCTGTAGAGCATAACTGAGGGGAGTCGTATGCCTTTTATTTACTTGAATCAATAGATAAACAAGAATGTTAAAGACGAAACAAGAGACTAAAACACAAAAAAAGGCAAGCAACGGCAGACTCCTCCCGCAGAGACAGCTTAAGGACATAAAAAAGGAGGTTGGAGAGGATACGAAGGCCCTTCTCTTGGCTGCGAAAACCTCCTTGGGGGAAAAACCTGCTGGGATGAAGCAGATATCCTTAAGAGACCTAGAGGAACCCCAAGAAAAACCAACCAACGTTGAAGCTACAGAATCAGAGATCATAAACGTTAAAAGCATCCCTGACAGGGGTTCATTAATCGAAGTCAGGGACTTCAATGAACTGAGGAAGGTGGGTAAGGCTTTTAGGTTCATAAACTGCTACGAAGACGAAAAACAGAGGGTGTATTTTGTAGGCGACTATTTTTATAGGGTAGACAAGAAGCTGCGATGAAAAACAAGGTGCTGGTTGGGGGATTAATCCTCCTCTTATCATTGAACACAGGATGCGTTGGCATGGAGGGACTCCAGGATTTCTTGGGTGGGGGGAAACCGGCTGAAACAACCACGACCACATATAGTTCAACTTCGTCCACGACGACCTTGACCGATGAAACGACCACAACCTCCACTTCAACCTCTACCTCGACGTCGACTTCTACTTCTACTACTTCGACCACCTTCATGTATGTTAAATGCGAACGCCAGTGGGGTCAAAAAGCTAGGGATGAATGCTACCGCGACCTTGCATTGGAGAGGAAGAACCCAGAGATATGCTTCCTAGTGCAATTGAAGAGCTTCCGAGACAACTGCTTCCACAGCGTGGCATTGGAAACCAAAGACACTGCACTCTGCAACTACGTCATGGACAACATCCAACGAGAGCGCTGCTACACCTACACACAACAAGAATAGCTGTAGTCAAGAGGCTGTGCTGCGACTATTCTTTCTTCTTTTCAATAAGAGTAATACTAGTATGACGACCAATAGCAGGGCTGCGACCAAGATAAGGTTTAGGTCAAAGCCCCCTACTATAGATTCTCTCTTCGGCGTCTCATCAGCCGCAATCCGCTGCCTGATTTCCTCAGGGAGCTCAGGTCTGTCGTCGAAAGACATGTTCTGCAGGCGTTCAGGCGACCAGTCTCCTGTCTCTTCTACATCGGAGACCTTATTATCATCTATGTCGACCGACTCACAGTATGGGTCAGTCCAATTCACCTCTTCACAGTAGTTCCAGACCGCCGGCCCGAGGTCTACGGTAACCATAAGCTCACCTGTTGAGCCGTTGAATATGTTAAGCCATCTCACTCCGCTGTGCATGGGCACGACCAGCGTGAACATTGTGTCCTCCGAGAATACTCGGACTGGGCTGCCTTCTGAGTCTGCCATGGTGACCCTCGGGTCTGAGAACGTGAATCTGTCAATCTCTCTCCCTTCTGCGGACGCCGTCAAACCGACGAAGTCTGTCATCCACATCCCAAGGTCAGGGTGGTTGGGAACTACTCTTGACATTATTCCCCTCATCTTCCCCTGCCTGAATTCGACGTAGCTTATTATCCCCTTTGAGCCGCCGCTCGGCCAGTTAGAGAAGACGTGGTTTATCCGTCTGACGTCGGCTTCCTTGAAGACTGAGTCTGCTGCGTTAGCCCGCATGACGTCGCTTCTCGGCGTGTCGCTGTCGTACCTGTACTTGTCTTTCGAGCAGGTGACTGTGCCGTTTTCGTCGACGTTCCTTATCTGCCTGCATGTTCCATTAGTCCAACCCTCTGAGGCTGCTGTGTTCATGCAGTCGCTCAGCGAATTCCATATGTTTGGCTTAGTGCCCGCCCTGCTGTACGCTGTGTCGCCGCAGTATTCGTCAGTGAGTCCCAAGAGCGAGTGACCGAACTCGTGTATTATCACCGCACCCTGGTTTTGGTACTCCGACTGGAAGTGAGATGTTGGCCCGAATCCTGAGCATCCTCGTATGTCTGGGTTGGTGTATATTATTCCTGCAGAGTCTGCGAAGGACGCATGTTCCCAGAAGTGGTCTGGCTCGTATGCAAAGCATCCGCAGCCGAAGCCCAATGTCAGGGCGCAGGTGAACGAGCAGGCGTAGACCCAGTCGTGGTAGGCTTTTTCTCCTGGCAGCCAGCCTTTGCAGCCGATGCATAGGTAACCTTCAGGGCCTTCGGGGTCGTAGCAGCTGTCGGCGTCGCTGGTGGCGTCTCCTTTTCCGCCCCTGTAGAGGTAGAAGTTGAACATGTCTTCGTAGCCTGCGTGTATAGGCCTGATCGATATGGCGTCGAGTTCCAAGAACCGGGCTCTTATCGCCTCCTTTATGCGGGCTTCGAAGCCGGTCCAGTTGCTGCCCCAGTCTTCTTCCGGCACGAAGACCACGTCAATGTATCCGTCGTTGGGTCTGCCTTTTATCCTCAACGGCACTATCTTTGAGTCGCACCAAGTGCATTCCACACATTCACTGCATTTTCCGCCGCAGTCTATGCCAAGTTCGCCAAATCCTTGATACAGGTCAGCGCAGTCGCATGCGTCGTCTACGCCGTCGCCGTCTATGTCGTCGACTGCTGGAGAGCAACACTGACTGCAGCCTTTGGTGCCTTCGTCGCTCCAGCCCGGGGATCTGCTGCATATGTTGTCTCTTCCGGTGTTGTCTGTGCCCTGATTGTGGACGTCATTTGAGTTGTTGCATACCGTGTTCTCCTCAAGGCGGTTTCTGTTGCTCGTCGGGTCTATGTAGATCCCTCCCCCAGTGTCCCTTATCGTGTTCCCTCTTATCGTGTTTTCGTCTGATGACTCCTCCACTGTTATGCCCTTGACCGACGCTGGGCCATTGCCTCCGGTTATCGTGTTGCCTTCGAGGGTGTTGGAATCCGACATATAAAATTGTATTCCTGCTATCTCATAGTCTGTTATCTCGCCTACATCCTTGACGAGGGTGCCGCTTGACAGGTATATGTACACCCCCCTGTCGCATCCCCTCAGATTGCCCTGCTCTACCAAGGTGTCGCTGCTTTTCTCGACCGAGATGCAGTCCCTCTCCAGGTCAGTCACCTGACCGCTTATGAGTCTAATGTCGGTTGAATTGATGACTGCTATCCCATGATAGGCTTCTCTGACGCTTGGGTTTGTGAATTCGACGTTCCTTGAATCCATTACAATTATTCCATCAGAATTTGTCCCACTGTTGTCTACCTCGACTCCTGAGAACGTTGAATCCCGTACATTACATAGTATCAGTTCACTGTATCTCCTGTCTGCCGGATATGCTATGTTAAGCCCACTTGTATCGTGGTAGTAGCCTATTTTCCGGCCGCCGCTGCCTTTATTTGATTCAGGTATGCTGTTATCGCATCTTGCGTTCGTGTACAATGAGTACTGTCTTCCTTCGATTTCGTTTGTAGTGAACTTGTTGTCCCAGACGCCGCCTTCCAAGTAGACGCCATATACATCATTCGGCACTATCGTGTTATCGCTGACGTTGTTGCTCCTCGACGGCATGTATCCGCCCCTCATCACGAGCCCATAATCATTGTTTCTTATTCCATTGAAGAAGAGCCTGCTGTGTGATGCCCCATCCATCAGCACACCCGTCCCATAGTTTTCTACGCCACAGTCCCGCAGCTCCACGTTCACTTTGTTCTTTATTTCAACTCCGACTCCGCTGCCTGAGCCAGTTATCCAGTGGCCGTCGCAGTCCAGCGTCACGTGGCTTGCTCCGAAGGAGAGGCCGTCAGGTGAGTTGATGCTTCTTGTGAGCGTGATTGTCCCATAGTCTCCTGACGAGAGCGCGTCCCTGAGCCCAGAGGATGAGCTTACCGACGTCATGGCGTCTGCAGTGCATGTGGTCTCACACCATGTCACATCAGAATCTGAGTTCCAGTTGTAGATGAGGTCGCAGATGTTTTCTCTCAATGTGTTCCCACTAGACTTCGCGTAGGGGCTCGTGTAGATGTCTGCCACCGTGTTCCTGCAGAGCCTGTTTTCCTCGATCCTCGTGTTCTTGTTGCCTGCTAGGTAGACGCCTTCCTGGTTTTCGGTTATCGTGTTCTTCAGCAGCCTGTTGCCGTCTGAGCCGTCCGCTACCTCCCCTGTCGCATTATTTAGTCTCCCCCCGCCGAGCCAGATTCCTGCTGCATTCTCTCTGATGGTGTTGTTCTCGATGAGGCTGTTTTTCGCGGAATATGCTGCTATCCCCGCCTCGAATCCCTCTATGGTACAGTTCCGTATCGTGTTACCGGAGCCGCGCAGGTCTACTCCGTAGTAGAATTCCAGTCCTACGCCGAAGCCGCTGATCTTATGGCCTTGACAGTCTAATACTACGTTACTAGCATCGAAGAGGATGCATGTCCCTGTAGTGCTTGACAGGTCTCGTCCTACTTTAACCTCTGTCTTTCCACCCTTAATCTCGTCTGTGCAGCTTTTACATGAGGTGCAGCCAATCTCGGCTGGTGGTCTTACCACATAGGACAGCGTCGTCGTTGGGGTGCTTAATCTTGCTGTGGTCGTGGTCGTCGTCGCCTTTCCTCCCTCCATGAAACAGTACTTCGGCGTCATTATGAGGGCCACCGCAGTCTGCGAGGTATAGTAGCCGCAGACTTCTTTGCTGCATTTCACGGGGTTCTTGTATGAGTTCTTCGCCTGCGCTTCAGTCATGCACTCGCAGCCGCCCGAGCATTTGATGAGCGTCGTAGTAGTGGTCGTGGTCGTCGTCACTATCGGGATGAACGTGATCTTCGGAGTCGTTATGAACGGATACTGTGCGCACACAAAAGAGACGAACAAAAGAATAACAACTGCTGAGAGAATCTTCTTATCCAATTAACTCACCCCATATAACTTAGGTGGAGTATATTAAATAGCAGAAAAAAAAACTAAACATCCCAGAAGAAACCGCCAATCAGCAGAGCCACTAAGCGACATCAGGAAGCGCATGTGGCTCCCTGGTGTCAACTGACAGAGGCAGTTGCTGGGGAAGGAAATGTCTTTGTTTGCCACATGCGTGTAGATCTGTGTTGTTTTAAAGTCTTTATGTCCGCTTTTGATTTTTACTTCTTCAATAAGTTTGCTTATTAAGCAGCATTTTTCTGGTGAATAATTTTTACTGCTCTCCTCTATGGTGATTAGGGAGAGTGTATAAATCTCGTTTTTTCCCCATTTTATGGTTTAAACAAGTGTTTATCCCGCTTAATTGAGTCCGCTCTGATAGAAAGAATTTATATGCGAGCGTTAAATAATCTGACTATGAATAGGATACATCATAGGATTAGATACCCTAAGCTGTTATTGTTGCTAGCAACTATCATAGTTGCAGCCGTGCTATTTCAGGAAAGTAAAGATTATGGTCCATTACACGATTTTCTTATGTCTCTTGGTTATATTGGAACGTTTCTGGGTGGGATTTTTTATGCTTATGGATTTACTGCAGCGCCAGCAACCGCAGTGTTATTGGTGCTTGCGAAAGAACAGTGCCTTGTTTTAGCAGTATTAGTCGGGGGTTTAGGCGCTGTGCTAAGTGATCTGTTAATCTTTAGTTTTATCAGATATTCTTTCATGGATGAAATTGAGGAACTAGAAAAAGAAAAAATCGTTAAATATATCGAAAAAGAAGAAAAAATCATATTTGGCCACTACTATAAGCACATATTCCCTGCTCTCGCCGGTTTCTTAATCGCCTCCCCTTTACCTACTGAACTCGGCGTAGTTATGATGACTAGCGTCAAAGAAATATCCCTAAAAAAATTCACGATAATTGCGTATCTATTGCACTGTCTGGGGATACTCGCAATCTTAGCAATCGGTAATCTTATATAAGGCTGACTCGTATCAACACAATCAGATATCTATCGGAAGTAAGCCTCTAAGAAAAGCTTGCGGGGGAAGGGATTCGAACCCTCGAAGGCCTTCGCCACAGGATCTCTTTGAACCCCTTTTCTTTGGGAAAGAAAAGGTGTTTCATCCCCAAAAGAAAAGCCGCATTGCGGCTGATTCCATTTCATGGAATCCTTTTCTCTCAGAGGGTATAAAGCTCCCTTAAGTCCTGCCCCTTTGGCCAGCTCGGGCACCCCCGCATGGGATAAAATAAGCCCTATTTAGCCTTCTTTTACGATTTAGAAGCTAATTTAGGCTTTATTTACGTTTTACAGAATCCTCCTGTTTCTAAAACAGGATTCACATGTTTCCCTGTTTATCTAACAAAGGCTGTTTAAAGCCCCGTACCCCAAGTTACACCCTAATAACAACCTGATCTAATTACAGAGGATGTTAGGGATAAAATTATAGTGAATTCAGCATAAAATAATAACTTAAAGCTTGCGGGGGATAAGATTCGAAGATGAAATTTACATGAGGGCCTATGTCTAAAACATATTTAGGTTATGGGGCTTATATATTATCCATGGCTTCGATGAGAAGTTTTTTAGTTTTGTTTATGGTGATAGCAATCTCATTTCTTAGTGGATGTTCTTTTTGGAACAAAATCGAAGCCCAACAAATTGTCGAATGCCCTGAATGCGACTTAAATCAACACCCAAATGCACAACATCAATGCATGATTCCCTGCATGAAAAAATGCCTTGAATTCGAGACTGCGGCAACCACATATCATAAAAGCATCGAAAAAGGAGAGGTCAAATGTGTATGCCATTGCCAATCAGACGCTATAGATGAACTAAACCTGGCCAAAGCAGTAATCAACAAAGACGAATCCTACTGTGAGAAAATCCCAACCACCGAAGGAACAGCTAAAAGAGACTACTGTTACATCTATGTTGCAGGAGAAAAAGTCGAAGGGGGATTATGCGAAAAAATCACTGCAAGGTCAGGAGCTAACTCAAAAGACATGTGTTATGTGAATCTGGCAATACAAACAAAAAACATCACATTATGTGATAAAATAATTACTGAATCAGGTTACAACTCAAAAGATGCCTGCTTCCTACTATTAGCACAGA